>JAJDEI010000142.1 GCA_029259845.1 Planctomycetaceae bacterium
GACCGCGTTGAACCACGCCGGCGAAAGCGCCGGCCCAAACCATACAAACTCCTCCAGCAACCACGACAGAACTACAAACGAAAAGCCGCGTAACGACTTACAATGAATTAAGTGCCATTCGGGTCAGGCACCTTTTTCGGCTGAAAGTGGCGTTCGACTCAGAGCAGGTGATGACCGAAAATGGTGCCTGACCCCCGGGTTTCCTTCCTCTCACTCGACGTACAGAAACTCGTTGGAACTAAGCAGCATCTGGCACAGCACGGCCAGCGCTTCGGGCGACGGTGATGGACCACTGATCTCTGGCGTCTTGCCGCCCTCCGCTGTTTCGCTGCTTTCCTCCGCTGGCGAGGGCGTCAAAACCGACGCTTGGTCGAGCAGAAACTGAATCGCGTCGGCCTGTTCGTCGGCGGTCGGCGGACGGCCGTAGGCGAGTGTCCATGCCAAAGCCAGTTGCTCGTCGGTGGCTTGTGCGGCGGCGGACAGTCGCTGGGCGAATTGCTCCGACTGCTCGATGATGAAATTGCTGTTCATCAGCATGAGCGACTGCGGCGCGACGGTGGACGCATGTCGCTGTTGGCAGTTGGGAGCCATGCGCGGCCAGTCGAACGTTGAGAGCACCGCCAGCGGACGGCTGCGGCGGGCTTGAACATACAGGCTGCGGCGATAATCTTCCCCCTTGAGCGGGATCACTTTCCCCGGTCGGCCGGCATTGAGGTTCTCGATTCCCAGCACCCAACGGCCCACGCGGTCCGCCATAATCGGCACCGGCGGCCCGGCCATCTTCTTCCGGAGTGTGCCGGAAACGCTCAGGATCGCGTCACGAAACGATTCGGCGTCGAGTCGGCGCAGGTCGGTCCGTCCCCACAGCCGGTTGTCCGGGTCGGCATTGATGAGCGCGGTCTCCGCCTGTGCGGACTGCCGATAGGCGGTCGAAGTCACGATCTGTCGCAACAGCCGCTTCATGCTCCAGCCGTTGTCCATGAACTCGCTGGCGAGCCAATCGAGCAGTTCCGGGTGCGTGGGCGGAGCCCCAAGCGTCCCGAAATCGCCCGGCGTTCGCACGATCCCTTGCCCAAACAGGTTGAGCCACACGCGGTTGACAAGCACACGGGATGTCAGCGGATGCGTGCGGTCCGTCAACTGACGGGCCAACGCCAATCGACGCCCCGTTGTGGAGCGGTCGCCGTCATTCGTGGGGATCACCGAATCGTGCGCCCCCCGTGAGACGACCGACAAATCGGCCGGTGCCAATTCGTCGCGCGGCTGCTCGTGGTCTCCCCGAAAGAACAGAAACGTGGCCGGCACCGTGCCGGGGACTTCTGTCAACGCGCGGACGAATTCCTCTTTTGGCTTCGTATCGCGGACCTTCTTGGCCTGTTCGGCCATCGCCTTGAGTTCATCAGCCGCCTTGCGGTCATACAGATAGAGCGACCCGGCGGAAACATTCAGGCTGGGGTGCTCTTTAAGAAGCTGCTTCTGTTCGTCGGTTCGATCTTTGTCCGCGGTGTCCCGCGCGAGCCGCGCCGCTGCACGGATCTCCTCCGGCAGCTTGGCGAGTTCTTTCTCGAATGTGGCGTTGATGAACTCCTGTTGTTTCTTCGCTCGCTCCGCATCGATTTTCTTCGCTTCCACTTCGATCTCCGCAGCCTGTTCGCGGTCGCTGTCGGTGTACAGCGAGACCAAGCGTTTCGGGGGGGATCGCCAGTTCTTCCAGTCGAGGGCCGGTTCGAAGATCGCCCGGAAGGCGTAGTAGTCCGTCTGGGAAATCGGGTCGTAACGATGGTCGTGACATTGGGCGCAGCCGACCGTCAGCCCCAACAGCGACGTCGAGACGACCTTGATGGTCTCAGCCATGACATCGTTGCGAGCGATGTTGGCGTCGTCGACCTTCCCGGAGGTGCCGTCGGGAGCCATGCGCAGGAACCCGGTGGCGGTCAGCAAATCCGCGTCTGCGGGAGTCAGATTGTTGAGGGGCGAAGTGACCAGTTCGTCGCCGGCGAGCTGCTCGGTCAGGAACCGGTCGAACGGCATGTCGCCATTGAACGCCCGGACAACGTAATCACGATATCGCCACGCATGGGGCCGCTGGACGTCGTCGACGGAATACCCTTCGGAGTCCGCATAGCCGGCGACGTCGAGCCAATGCCGCGCCCATCGCTCGCCGTAGGCAGGCGAGGCGAGCAAACGGTCGACCAATCGCTCGTAGGCGCCGGGCGATTCATCCGCCAGAAACCGGTCGATCTGTTCGGGAGAGGGCGGAAGCCCCAGCAGGTCGAAGAACAGTCGGCGGACGAGCGTCCGCCGAGGGGCGTCTTCCGCGAGTGCGAAACCTTGATCTTCCAAACGGGACAGCACAAAGGCATCGACCGGCGTGCGAACCCGGCCCGGATGTTGAATGCGCGGCAGCGTTGGGCGTTGGATCGGCTGGAACGCCCAGTGCGAGCGTTCCTCTTCGGTGATGTAGCCGCCGTCGAGAGAGTCGGGCTCGGGGCGAAGCGTCGGTGCGCCGGCATCGATCCAGCGACCGATGAGTTCGACTTCCGCGGGCGCAAGGTGCTTATCGTCCTGCGGCGGCATGTCACCGTCGGCAACCCGTTCGTACAACAGGCTCTCATCGCGATTCCCGGCAGCGATCGCCGGTCCGGAATCCCCGCCGGCCAGCAGGAAACGGACGAGCCGCACATCCAGACTGCCGCGGACTTCCGGTTCTTCGCCGTGACACTGGAAGCAGTGCGTCTTCAGCAACGGGCGGATGTCCCGCTCGAAGCTGACGTCCTCCTCCTCCGCCCGAGCCGTCGGCAGCATCAGGAGAGCACTGAACAGAAAAGCAACGGCCGCTCGCATGGAATTTCCTCCGGGTCTCCCTGTATTATAAGGCATCACCGACGGGTGAACAGACTGGTGCGAACAGCCGCCCCCAACGGACGCAAGCTCCCGCCCCGATTTCCCGTGGAAGAGCCGGTCGGCGACCGACGATTCCTCGCAGCATCAGTCGTCGCTTGGCGGCCGTTCGCAGAGCGGACTCCGGTGCAGCAGACCACTTTCATGAGATTTACTTTCCACCAGGACGATCGCATCACATTGAGGACTCACGGAATGACGACAAGCAATCTGACTCGCCGCCGTTTTCTCCAAGGCATGACGGCGGCGACACTCGCCGGGCCGACACTCACGGGGCCAATGGCGGAACGGGCGACCGCCGCACCACGTTCGGCCAATCAAACCGTCAACATCGCCTGTGTGGGGGTCGGCGGCAAGGGACGCTCGGATTCCCAGAAAACATCCGTCGGCCACAATGTCGTCGCGATCTGCGATGTCGATGAGCAGCGATTGGCCGCAGCGGCCGAAACGTTCCCCAAGGCTCGCAAGTACAGCGACTGGAGAAAACTGCTCGAACAGAACGACATTGACGCGGTCACCATCTCGACACCCGATCATATGCACGCGCCCGTCACCGTCTCGGCGATGCAGCTCGGCAAGCATGTGTTCACCCAGAAGCCGTTGACGCATACCGTCTACGAATCGCGGCGGATGGCGGAGATCGCTGCCGACAAGGGGCTCGTAACGCAGATGGGAATCCAGCATCACGCGACCGCGCGGCTCAAACTCGCCGTGCATGCCATTCAAGACGGAGCGATCGGCAAGGTCCGCGACGTGCACGTCTGGACCGACCGTCCCGGCCATTTCTGGAAACAGGGACTCGACCGCCCGCAGCAACAGGACGACGTGCCCTCCTCGCTCCACTGGGACTTGTGGCTCGGCGTCGCGCCGGAGCGGCCCTTCGTCGACAAGCTTTATCACCCGTTCCACTGGCGGGGACGATGGGATTTCGGGACCGGCGCGCTGGGAGACATGGGATGCCATCTGATCGATCCCATTGTCAACGCGCTGGAGCTCGGTCCGCCGACCACAGTCCGGGCGGAAGGTCCCGCCCCGCTTCCGGACAGCGGGCCGCTGTCGTGCATCGTGCATTACGAATTCCCGGGAACCAAGCACACGGAGGAAACCGTGCACGTTGTGTGGTACGAAGCCGGAAAACAACCGTCCCGCGACCTGTTCGAGGCTCCCTCCGACTGGCCCGGCTCGAAGAACGGGGTGCTGTTCATCGGAGAGCGCGGCAATCTGTTCGTCGGGTTCCCGGAGGCTCCCGCACTGTTCCCGCGTGAACAGTTCGCCGACTTCCAATGGCCCGAATTGGCCGACCATAACCATTACACTGAATGGACATCCGCCATCGTCGGTGATGGCAAAACATCGTGCCCATTCTCGTATTCCGCCCCGCTGACCGAGACAGTGCTGCTGGGCAACGTCGCCTACCGTACGGGTGAGACGATCCAGTGGGACAGCAAGTCGCTGAAAGCCGTCGGCGTCCCCGCAGCCGACGCATTCCTCCGAGAGGAATATCGCCCCGGCTGGGAGATCGACGGCCTGTTCTGATTCGGCGCGGCCCGGCGAACGAACTCCGGACGACGGCCACTTTCTCATGGAGGCGGCTCTGTATCCGCGTCGCAGTGAGCAACGAGGAGTGGAGATTCACGTTCTCGCTCTTTGGCAGATTGGGTTGCGGATGCCCTGCGCCGGGTCATCTGCGTCCGGCTGCTCGCAGTCGCTTCTCTGAGCATTCGTCACTGCGAAGCCCGATGGTGTCACCGCTGGGTGAACGTGTTTTTCACAAGGGGGGATTCGCGGTCGTTCGCCGTCGGCGATGCCTCCGGGCTAACCAAAATTGTGGACTGGTGTTAGCTCGGAGCCAATGGCGACGGCGGCGCTGGCGAGGCACCCCAACGTCAACACAACGTTTGCCCTGGGCTTCACCCGACACACGTGCGGCCGGTCGAGCAATTCGCTATTCTCGTCGGACCATCAAGGAGAGAACGAATGGCCGATGCAGGGCGAAATCAGTGGATCGGATTCGATCTGGGCGGCACGAAGATGCTGGCCAAAGTCTTTAACGGCGACTTCAAGCCAATTGGTTCTCAACGTAAAAAGACGAAGGCCCACCAAGGCGTGAAGGCCGGGTTGGCGCGGATTGTCGAGACAATCCGCAATGCCCTGTCCGACGCCGGGAGCGACATCTCTCAGATTGCGGGGATCGGGATCGGTTGTCCCGGACCGGTCGACATGGAGAATGGAATCGTGCTGGACCCGCCCAATCTGGGGTGGGGCGAGGTGTCGGTCCGCGAGCATCTCCAACGCGAGTTCGATTGCCCAGTGGTTGTAGTGAATGACGTCGACGCGGGCGTGTACGGAGAGTATTGCTTTGGTGCAGCCCGTGGGACCCGGACGGCGTTGGGGGTGTTTCCCGGGACCGGAATTGGCGGGGGATGCGTTTACGACGGGGCGATTCTCAGAGGCCGCCACTGCTCCTGTTTCGAGATCGGACACGTCCCTGTCATGCCGAACGGTCCGTTGTGCGGTTGCGGGAAACGGGGTTGCCTGGAAGCGGTCGCCAGCCGGCTTGCTGTCGCTGCCAACGCGGCCCGGTCCGCCTATCGGGGCGAGGCTCCCGCTCTGCAAAAGGCCGCTGGAACCGACTTGTCGGAAATCCGCAGCAGCGTGCTTGCCGACTCGATCAAGGCGGGAGACGCGAGCATTGAGAATATCGTTCGAGAAGCGGCGCGGCAAATCGGCGTCGCAGTTGCCGGCGTCATTCACCTGATGGCTCCGGACATTGTGATCCTGGGTGGAGGCCTCGTGGAGGCCATGCCGGAGCTGTTCGTCAAAGGCGTGCAATCGGCGGCGAAGGACCGGGTGATGCCGGCGTTTCGAGGGACATTCAAAGTCGTCGCCACGGAACTGGGAGACGACGCGGGCGTCCTTGGGGCCGCCGCATGGGTCAAAAAGAACGTTAAGGGAATGGAGGGACGGTAACGCGGGACCGTCTTATCTTGCTCACATCGCAAGAAGAACGGTCATCGGCAACTCTTCTGCACGAATCGGAACACAGGTTTGAACCAAGGTCATGTCTGACTTCGCTGATCCTTTGAACGAGTCACGCCCACCCCGTCCGGTCGCGGTCATCGATATCGGGACGAGTTCGATCCGGATGGCGGTTGCCGAGCTCCACGAATCGGGAGCCGTGCGCACCTTGGAGACGCTCGCCCAGGGAGTCAGTCTTGGCAAGGACACTTTCACCTCCGGCGAGATCGCCCGATCGACAATCGAGGACTGCGTGCGGGTCCTCAAGCGTTTCCGCCAGACGCTGGAGGAGTACCGCATTACGAATCCGGATCAGATTCGTGTTGTCGCCACCAGCGCGGTCCGGGAAGCCGCGAACCGTCTGGCGTTTCTCGACCGGATTTACGTCGCGACCGGATTTTCGGTCGAGGCGATCGACACCGCTGAAGTCCATCGCATCACGTACCGCAGCATTCAGCCGCAACTTCGCGACAGCCCCGACCTAATGAACGCGCAGGTCGTGATTACGGAAGTCGGAGGCGGCAGTACTGAGTTGCTGCTGGTCGAAAGCGGCGAAGTGGCGTACTCGCATTCCTACCGCCTCGGTTCGCTGAGACTGCACGAAGCCCTGAGCGGGTATCGGGCATCGCCGGAAAAGGTCCGCGAGCTGATGGAGAGCCAAATCCGCCGGACGCTTGAAGGGCTTCCCCAGCACGTCGATTCGCAGGCCCGCTCGGAAATGATCGCTCTGGGGGGGGACATGCGGTTTGCGGCACGGGAACTGCTCGAAAACTGGGACCCGCACACGCTGGCCCGGATTTCGGTCACCGAGCTGGGCGCGCTGGCGTACGCGATTCTCGAATTGACACCCGATGAGGTTGTCCACAGGTTTCGGGTGACCTACCAGCAAGCGGAGACGTTGGGGCCGGCCATTCTGGTCTATCTGGAACTAGCCCGTCTGTTGGACCTGGATCGCGTGCTGATCAGCAACGCCAATCTGCGCGATGGGCTGTTACAGGAGATGGGCACCGAAAACCTGTGGACCGACGATTTTCGCAATCAGATCGTCCGGTCGGCTCTGGAACTCGGTCGCAAGTACCGCTTCGACGAGAAACACGCCGTCCATGTGGCCCAACTCTCGAAAACGCTGTTCGCCGCATTAGCCGCGGAACATCAACTGGACGACCGGGCCGAACTGATCCTGCAGATCGCCGCGCTGCTGCACGAGATTGGCGCGTACGTCAACCAATCAAGCTCACACAAACACTCGATGTACCTCATCCTCAACAGCGAGCTGTTCGGGCTGACCAAGGAGGACCTGACGTTGGTCGCCCTGGTGGCAAGGTATCATCGCCGCGCGACGCCCAAACCGACACATCCTTATTATGGCAACCTGGACCGCGACCAACGCGTCGCCGTTTCCAAGATGGCCGCCATTCTGCGGATCGCCGACGCGCTGGACACCTCGCGCAGCCAGCAGGTCGGAGAGATCGGCTGCCAAATCGAAGCCGGCCGTTTGGTCATCACCGTCAGTGGCCTGACAGACGTCTCGGTCGAGCAACTGGCGATGCGGCAGGCACACACGTTATTCGAGGAGATTTTCGGACTCCGCGTGTTGTTGAGAGCGGGATCGCGATGAGGTCCGGTTGACCTGGTTCGTTGACGAAGGAATTCACCACGGAGGCACGGAGAAAGACAGAGAAAGGACAACCGGGTGGCTGGGGTCGGCCGTCGGGAGCCCCCAGCGTTGACTCTGGGGGCTCGGAAAGCCTCGGCCCCAGCCACCCATCGGGAGAGCAGGTTTTGAAGCAGCCTCACGTCATCCGCCGGTCATTTCGTCGACGAGAACGGTTTCGAGGTCCCCAGGCAGTGTTGACATGCAAGCGGCCTGATTTCAACGGGATTACCGGGTCGCACCGGTTGGGACAACCGATGCCGCGCAGCGGCAGGAAGCGTGTCCTTCAACGGACGATTCACGCAAAGACTTCTTGTCGCGGAGCGACACGGGTTGGGACAACCCGTGCGACCCATTCTTGAGTGTCAACACGACCTCGAAAAAGTGTCTTTCGTTTGGCAAACCTACGTGGCTCCGTGGTGCGTCCTCCGTGGTGAGTCCTGCGGGGGTGAACCATTCGGAGTCGTCATCGGCTGTGACGCATGATTGGTCGTGAAGGTTGTCATGACTGGGATTCCTATCGATTGAGAGTCACCCGGAGAGTTTCCACAACTGGTCGGCAACGATGACATATTCGCAGTCGAAGTATCTGAATCGAGAACTAAGTTGGCTGGAGTTCGACCAGCGTGTGCTGGACGAAGCGCGGGACCCGGGAGTTCCGTTCCTGGAGCGTCTGAAGTTTCTGGCGATCTCGTCGTCGAATCTCGATGAGTTCTTTCGCGTCCGGGTCGGCGGACTGCGAATGCTGCGCGACCAGGGAGTCACCCGTCCTTGCCCGGCCGGTTTCTCGCCGTCGCAGCAACTCGACATGATCCAGAACCGCGTCCGCACCCTGCACCGCGGCCAATACGAGTGCTACTCGCAGGAGCTCGTGCCGCAACTGAGTGAACACGGAATTCGGCAACTGCTCCCGGGGCAACTCAACGAACCGCAGTCGGTGTTCGCGGAACGCTTGTTCGACGAGGAGTTATTCTCCGTTCTGTCGCCCGGCGCGGTCAGCGGTGCGGACGATTTCCCGCTCCTGCCGAACGAGTCGCTCAACGTCTGTGTGCGGCTCGGCGGGAGGGATTCCGCTTCCGGGGCGACCGGCGAGACGGAATCCCGTTTCGCGATCATTCCGCTGGGTGAAACCCTCTCGCGATTCATCACGTTGCCCACCGACGGAGGGCTGTCGTACCTGCTGCTGGAGGACGCCGTCGCAATGTTTGTCGACCGGTTCTTTGACGGCGAACGTGTGTTGGACTGCGCGCCGTTCCGCGTGACACGCAACGCCGACATGATGCTTCAGGAAGACGATGCGGCCGACCTCACCGCGGAAATGGAGGAGTTGCTCATCCAGCGGCGTGAGGGAGAATGCGTGCGTCTCGAAATCTCCCGGCAGGCGGCCGAGGAAACAGCCGCGTTTCTCTGGAACGCGCTCGGCGTCGGGGAAGACGACGTGTATCGCCATCCCGGTCCGCTCGATCTGGGCGGCTTCTTTGGACTGGCGACCCGGTCCGGTTTCGACGACCTCAAGTACGACGACTGGCCCCCGCAGCCGTCGACTCGGATTGTCCCCGGGTCGACGATGTTCGAGACCATCTCGGAAGACGACCTGCTGCTGATCCACCCTTATGAAAGTTTCGAGCCGGTCGTCCGTTTTCTGGAAGAGGCAGCCGACGACCCGGATGTGCTGGCCATCAAGCAGACGTTGTACCGGACCAGCCGGGACAGCCCGGTGGTCGCCGCGCTGACGCGGGCAGCGGAGAATAAGAAGCATGTGACGGTGATCGTCGAATTGAAAGCCCGCTTCGACGAGGCTCGTAACATCCGTTGGGCCCGCCGGCTCGAACAAGCCGGAGCCCAAGTGATCTACGGTGTCAAACGGCTGAAGACGCACGCCAAGTGCTGCATCGTCGTCCGCCGTGAGCCGGACGGCATCCGCCGGTACGTCCATTTCGGCACCGGCAACTACAACGAGGCGACCAGTCGAATCTATAGCGACGTCAGTCTGCTCACCTGCGACGACGATCTGGGCAACGACGCAGTCTCGCTGTTCAACGCGGCAACCGGAGCCTCGCAACCGCACAATTTCCGACGGATCGCGGCCGCCCCGCTCGGACTGCGCGAGACCTTACTGGAACTCATCGGCTCGGAAATCGAGCGGCGGCGACAGGGACAGCACGCGGCGATCACCGCCAAGCTGAACTCACTCGTCGATTCCCGATTGATCGACTCGCTGTACGAAGCGTCCCAGCAGGGCGTCAGGGTTCGCCTCAACATACGCGGCATCTGCTGTTTGCGGCCGGGAGTTCCCGGTCTCAGTGAGAACATCGAAGTGGTCAGCATCATCGACCGGTTTCTCGAACATGCCCGCATTTTCAGTTTCCATCATGGAGGCAACCCGCGCGTGTTCATCTCCAGTGCGGACTGGATGCCCCGCAACCTCGACAAACGGATCGAACTGCTCGTCCCGGTCGACAACACCGAATGCCGCGACCGTCTGGTCACGTTCCTGGACAGTTGCTTTCAGGACAACGTCAAAGCGCGGCTGCTCTTGCCGGACGGGTCGCAGACGCGGCGAACCGGTGACCACAAAGCGCCGTATCGCGTCCAGGAAGAGGCCTACCGTATGGTTTGCGAACAAGTCCATGATGCCGAGCACCGGCGGATGACCGAATTCATCCCGCACCGGGCCCCCGGGTCATAATCGCCGGTCAGCCTCGTTCCCAAGCTCCGGCTGGGGAACGCACCTCCACGAAACTCCGTTTCGCGGGCCGCAAGACAAAACGTCGCCACAAACGCGCCCCCACCGAAATCCGGAGAACAACAATCGGACAAACCCCATGAAGACCCTCTTACTCATGCGACACGCCAAGTCGAGTTGGGACGACCCCCGGCAGGCGGATGTCGACCGTCCTCTCAATGCCCGTGGGGAACGCGACGCGCCGCGGATGGGCCGGTTTCTCGTGGAAGCCGGGTTCGCCCCCGACCAAATCGTCACTTCCGGAGCGGTCCGTGCGCGCACCACCTCAATGATGGTGGCGGAGGCATGCGATCTTGGTGAACAGGTCACCGTCACGCACGACCTGTACCACGCCGACGTCAGTGAGTGGCAGGCGACGCTGGGCGGTCTTCGTTCGGACTGGAACTGCGTCTTGTGTGTGGGCCACAATCCGGGAATCGAAGAGTTCATCGGCATCCTCACCAGCCAGTACGTGCGCATGCCGACAGCCGCCATCGCCCATCTGACATGCGACGTTCCCCAATGGGACCAATTCGCCGTCACCACGGACGCCGTGCTGCACGACGTGTGGCATCCCAAAGAGCTGAACTGACTCCGGCAACGCATTGGCCGGTGTCCGCGTTGACAGATCGGACCCAGACGACAGCCGCGGTCCGACCGGGGAGCGGCAGATTTTCGAACCTCCGCAGGTGCGGAAAACCAGGCAGGATGATAACCTGACGCATGACGACGGCAATCAAACTGCCCTGTTTTGCGGGTGAATAACGACGAGCGGCTCGCCGTGCCCTGTCTGTTGCCAGCCACGAGCAGCGTTGTCAAGATACCGACTCATACACTGACCGGCCTCCCGCTCACAATCAACGACGCCCGACGGCTGAACACGAAAAACCGACGACCGGCTACATGCAACACTCCGCTGTTCGCGGGCCACTGACACAAAGACACTCCCATGATCATCGTTCTCAAGCCGGGTTGCTCCGAGGAGCAAATTGCGCACATCCTTGAAAAAATCGAAGAGTTCGGCCTGCGGCACGAGGTCAGCCGGGGGGTGCAGCGAACGCTGGTCGGCGTGATCGGGGATGAGGACGTTGTTCGCAACGCACCGCTCAAGGCCATTCCTGGCGTTGAGGACGTGATGACGATCCTCAAGCCGTTCAAGCTCGCCAGCCGCGAGTTTCAGGAGGAGGACTCGGCCTTCGACGTCGGATTCGGTGTGACGGTCGGCGGCGGATCGCTGGGGATAATCGCCGGACCGTGTGCGATCGAAGGCGAAGACGTGCTGATGGAGATCGCCCAGTCAGTGAAGGCGGCGGGGGCGAACATCCTGCGTGGCGGAGCCTTCAAGCCGCGGACCAGTCCGTACAGCTTTCAAGGGCTTGGTGAGGAGGGGCTGAAAATCCTGCGTCGCGTGGGCGACGAGCTACAAATGCCCGTGGTCACCGAGGTGATGGACCCGCGGCAAGTGGAGCTGATCGACAAGTACACCGATATTTTCCAGATCGGTGCCCGCAACATGCAGAACTTCAACCTGCTCACAGAAGTCGGACAAACCAAGCGGCCCGTGCTGCTCAAACGGGGCATGAGTGCCACCGTGCAGGATTTGCTCATGTCGGCGGAGTACATTCTGGCGAACGGCAACAAACGGGTCATCCTGTGCGAGCGGGGCATCAAGAGCTTCGACTCGTCAACCCGCAATCTGCTCGATCTGGCGATGGTTCCCAACTGCAAATGCCTGTCGCACCTGCCGATCATTGTCGACCCCAGCCATGCGACCGGGCGTCCCGAACTGATCCCGCCGCTGGCGCTGGCGGCAATCGCCGCCGGAGCGGATGGGGTGCACATCGAAGTCCATTGCCGGCCGGAAGAGGCGATGAGTGACGGACAACAGGCCCTGTTGCCGGACCAGTTCGCGGATGTGATGCAGCGGATCAACGACGTTGCCAAGGTTTTCGATCGCAAGATTCCGCGACCGGTGGCGAATTAAGCAGTCAGGAGTCCCGTCATACTTGGACCATCGAGTTGGAGTTCAGCCTTCAGACTGCTTCGGGCGGCGATGATCCCACAGAAAGACATGCACAAGCATGAACTCCAACTTCCCACGTTGGAGTTGAGCCTTCAGGCTGCCTCGGACGGCGGTAATCCTACAGAAAAACAAGCGAAAGCTTGAACTCCCACTTCAAAGGAGATCCCTATCATGCGACGGCCATTCGTCGCCGGTAACTGGAAGATGACGCAAACATTGGCGTCGGCTGTGGAATTGGCGCTGGGCGTTGCCGAAGGGGCAAGGCCGTTCGTCGGGACGGTCGATGTGGCGGTGGGACCGCCGTTCGTCTATCTGGCGGCTGTGAAACAGGTGCTGGGCGACTCCGGGGTCACGCTGGCGGCTCAGAATGCATACTTTGAGGAGCCGGGCGCGTTCACCGGCGAGACGGCGCTGGAGATGCTCACAGATGTCGGCTGCCGTTGGGTGATCCTCGGTCACAGCGAACGGCGGCACGTGCTCGGCGAGACAGACGAGCTGATCAATCGCAAGGTGCGGGCGGCTCTCACCAAGGGGTTGGGAGTAATCCTGTGCGTGGGCGAACTGCTGGAAGAACGGGAGGCGGGGCAGACGGAAGCAGTCCTCGACCGGCAGATGGCCGGCGGGCTTGCGGACGTGTCCGATGGGCAGATAGGGGAGGTCGTGGTTGCCTACGAGCCGGTGTGGGCGATCGGGACGGGACAGACCGCGTCGCCCGAACAGGCGGAATCGGCCCATGCTCATCTTCGCAACTGGCTTCAGGCTCGTTACAATCCCCAAGTCGCCGAAGTGACACGAATCCAGTATGGCGGCAGCGTGAAACCGGCGAACGCCGTCGAGTTGCTCGCCCAACCGAATGTTGACGGGGCACTGGTAGGGGGAGCGAGCCTGAAGGCGGAAACCTTCGTGCCGATCATCGAGGCAGCCGCTGGCCAATAGTGCCGTGGCCCGGACGATCGCCGGGCAACCGGTCGTTGCCAGCATCCGATCATTTCCATTAGAGAGTCGCGGCCCTGAGCGGCCGTGTTGAAACAAGGGAGTTCTTAGGTGAAGACCATCGCACTTCTCACTCAGTTGTTGCTGCTGTTTCTGGGTGTGTTTCTGATGATCGTTGTGCTGCTGCAGCGAGGCCGCGGCGGCGGATTGGCCGGTGCGTTCGGCGGTCTGGGAGGGCAAAGCGCCTTCGGCACCAAAGCGGGCGACGTCTTCACCAAGATCACGGTCGTGATTGCGGTCGCCTGGGTGCTCGTCGCCGGGGGAAGTGGTTACTTTCTGCGATCAGCCGCAGAAAGCCGTGCCGCCGGACTGGGCGCAGGTCTGCCGGAGAAACCGGCCCTGGTGGACCCGTCCGACAACGCCGCGCCCGGGGAGAATCCGTTCGACAGCCCCACAGAACCGGGCACGGAAGGTGAGGATTCCGGCGGCGAGACGGACGCAGAGACGCCAGCCGATTCGGGGGCATCTGAGAAGTAGTGTTCCGTCAAACACCTGGAACGTCATGTTGGAGTTCAGCCTTGAGGCTGCGAAAACAAGCGAAGGCTTGAACTCCAACTCCGGAATCTTGGTGTCACTGTCGAGCTTGCCCGCCGCGTTTTCATCCATCGACGCACGGAGCACACTTTGCGGCTAAATTGGCTTTGACTGAATTCGTTGCTGTCGAACATTTGGCGACACAACTGAAACTGAACCGCATGATGCCGCGAGTAAGGACGAATCGCCCGTGCTGTTGAGCATGACCGGATATGGCGACGCACGGGAGCAGGCTGGCGAGCGAGTCGTCTCCGCTGAGGTGCGGACCGTCAACAATCGCTATCTCAAAGTCAACATTCGCTGTCCCGACGCCTATGCCGTCAAAGAGAGCGATATCGAGCGACTGGCGCGGCGATCCATCGCGCGGGGCACGGTCAGTATCACGCTGCGGGTCGATTCGATCGCCGGCACCGGGCGGTATCGCATCGATCATGATGTGATCCAGTCGTACTGGGAACAACTCATCGCAGTGACCGACGAGATGCAACTGAACCCGCCGGCTGGGCTGACGGACTTTCTGATGCTGCCGGGAGTCGTCGTTGAACAAGACGACGGCGAAGCGAACGCCGACGAGGACTGGCCGCTCGTGGAGCGGGTGATTGGTCAGGCGCTCGGGCAGCTCGACGAGTTTCGGCAACGCGAAGGCGCGTCGATGCGGCAGGAACTGGCCCATCATTGCTCGCTCGTCGGCGATCAGCTCGACCAGATCGTCGAACGGGCACCGGGTGTGGTCGTCCAGTACCGCGACAAACTGAGAGAGCGCGTCTCCGAACTGCTGCGAGACACCGGGGTCGGCGTGAAAGACGAAGATTTGATCCGCGAGGTCAGTGTTTTTGCCGACCGCTGTGACATTAACGAAGAGATTACTCGCCTGCGGAGCCATCTGGAGCAGTTCGCCGAATGCCTCGGCCAATCGGAATCAGCGGGGCGAAAGCTGGAGTTCCTTTGTCAGGAAATGTTCCGTGAGGTGAACACCATCGGCTCCAAATCGAACGATGTGACCATCGCTCACGCCGTGGTGGAGATGAAGGGAGCGATCGAGAAGCTCCGCGAAATCGTGCAAAATGTTGAGTAATGGGGGGGGCGGGGATCAGGGGGCAGGGAGCGGAGATGCCTTCGTCGTTCCGAAGCTCCCGTTTGTTCCTCGTTCCCGAATTCCCGATCCTCGTTCCCCAACTCTAGTTTGGGAACAAGGGAACGCGGAGTACAGGAACAACGCCCCCCTGACCCCCGAACCCTGATCCCCGTCCCCAATGTCCGCTTCGCCGCCAATGACACCTGCTCCCGATGTGCCGGTCGTCGTTTTATCCGGACCGAGCGGGAGTGGGAAGACGACCGTTGTCAGCCGGCTGCTCAAAGAGTCGCCTGTCAAACTCGTGAAGTCGATTTCGGCGACGACCCGTCCACCGCGACCGATTGAAACCGATGGCGAGGACTATTACTTCCTTTCGACCGAGGAGTTCGAGGCTCGGCGGCAGGCAGGGGAATTCCTGGAGTGTGCGGAGGTGCACAAGAGCGGATACTGGTACGGAACCCTGCTCTCCGAAGTCCAACGTGCTTCCGACGAAGGGGGGTGGGCACTGCTGGAAATCGACGTCGAAGGGGCACTCAACGTGATGAAGCGGTACCCCCGGACGGTGTCCATCTTTCTCTCGACGCCTCCGGAAGAGTATGAACGTCGCCTGCGCGCCCGGGGGACCGAGGACGAGGCGGTCATCAGGCGTCGGTTGCAGACGGCCGAGAGAGAGCTTACATTCGTGGATCGCTATCGGTACCAGGTCGTCAACGAGCGGCTGGACGATGCAGTTCGGGAGATCTGCAACATTTTGGAGTCCGTCGAGCGGTCCGACTGACCGGGCTGCGCTGACCGGCCCGCACGGACCGCCGTGACGGGACGACCATGTGGCGACCGATAACGCGACGAGCGGCCCGCCGACCTCAAAGGGAAAACATACGGAACATGCTGGACCAACTGAAAGAAGAGCAGATTGTCAACAAGGTGGGGGGCCGCTTCAAGCTGTCAACGCTGATCCAGAAGCGGCTCGTGCAGCTCAACCGAGGCGCCCGGCCACTGGTGGATGTTGTCGGGAAGCCCGGCATGGACACCGTCATTGAGGAGATCATGCACGACAAGATCTTCCTGGATCACTCCGATAACGTCATCATGGCGATGGACGATGCCCCGGATGTCGAGCATGATCTCGACGGGGGACCGTCTCTGGACGACATCTGATGAATGGCTGCGAGGTCGTGCTCGGCGTGTCGGGAGGGGTCGCCGCCTATAAGGCGGCGGATCTCGCGAGCAAGCTTGTGCAAGCCGGGGCTCGTGTGACAGCCGTCCTCACGCCGGCAGCGGCCCGGTTCATCGGTGTGACGACCTTCGAGGCGCTCACCGGCCGGCCGGTGTCGACCGACCTGTTCGCCCCGCAGCAGCATTACATCGGCGAGCACATCGGGTTGGCGCGAGCAGCCGACGTGCTTGTGGTCGCGCCGGCGACAGCGGGCATGATCGCCAAGCTGGCCCACGGGCATGCCGACGAGTTGCTGAGCACACTGGCCCTGTCGGTGACCTGCCCGCGGCTGATCGCCCCGGCCATGAACAACGAAATGTGGTCCAAGCCGGCCGTGCAGCGCAACGTCCAACAGTTACGCGACGACGGATTCGACGTCATCGGCCCGGGCAGCGGCTGGCTGAGTTGCGGAGCGGTCGGCCCCGGACGGATGGCGGAGCCTGCGGTGATCGTCGAGCGTGTAGAGGCGTTGTTCCCGTGACGGGCCGTTCGTCGCCGGGGCAAAGCGTATCTCGTTGGCCGACAGCGGGTAATCTCGTCGCTCGTCCAACGTCAGGGACCTCGGCTTGGGAGGCGAGCGCCGCGTTAGCCGATTTTTCCCGTCATTCGGATTTCCCCTGTCGCCATTGAGAGTGCTCATGGATCGTGCGGACGTTGTCATTGTGGGGGGCGGGATTGTCGGTCTGGCGACGGCGGTCCGCCTGGGGGAGCAGTTTCCGGACCTGAGCATCGTCCTTTTGGAGAAGGAGTCGCGGCTCGCCGAGCATCAGACCGGGCACAACTCCGGCGTGCTGCATTCGGGCATCTATTATCGCCCCGGGTCGCTGCGAGCCGAGAACTGCCGCGACGGCAAGTTCGCCATGCAGGAATTCTGCGAGCGGGAAGGCATCCCGATCGACATTTGCGGCAAGGTGATCGTCGCCACGAGTGAGGACGAACTGGCCCGGCTCGACAACATTTATGAGCGAGGGCAGGCAAACGAAATCAAGTGTGAGATCATCGGCAAGGAGCGGCTCGACGAACTGGAGCCTCATACCGCCGGTATCCGGGCGATTCACGTGCCCGAGGCGGGCATTCTCGACTACCGGCAGGTCTCCGAGCGAATGGGCGCGATCATTCGCGAGCATGGGGGCGAGATTCGCTTGGACGCCCGCGTGACCGGTTTTGACGTGCGGACGGATGAAGTCATCGTTCACAGTACGGGAGGAGATGTGACGGCCCGCTATGTGGTGACTTGCGCGGGCCTGCAGGCGGACCGGGTCACACAACTCACCGGACAGAAGCCGGCGGCGAAGATCGTCCCCTTTCGGGGCGAATACTACGAACTCCGCAAGGAAGCGGAGCCGTTGTGCCGCAATTTGATTTACCCCGTGCCCGACCCCAGCTTTCCGTTCTTGGGGGTGCACTTTACGAGGATGATTCACGGGGGCGTGGAGTGCGGTCCCAATGCGGTGCTGGCATTTGCCCGCGAGGGGTATCGCAAGTCCGACATCCGGCTGGGAGACCTTGCAGACGCGTTGAGCTACTCCGGCTTTCTGAGGATGGCCGCGCGGAATTGGCGGACCGGGGCGGGCGAGATGTGGCGATCCTTCAGCAAGCGGGCCTTCGTCAAGGCACTCAGACGGCTCGTCCCGGAGGTTTCCGTGGCCGATCTGACGCCGGCTCCGGCAGGCGTGCGGGCAATGGCTCTGGGAGAGGACGGAAGCCTGCTGGATGACTTCGTCGTACAGCAGTCGGATCGGGTGATCAACGTGGGGAACGCTCCGTCGCCGGCTGCGACGGCGTCGCTGAACATCGGACGGCTGATCGTCCAAAAACTGGCGGAGCGGATCTCTTAACGCGATCGCTCGTCGCCCTGTTGCTCGTCACGTTGTCGTTGACAGCAACGTCTGGGGCACGCTTGTAAGCGTTGCGTCCGTTCACGAATTCAGGAAGTCCCTGACGGGGTGTCGACGGAGGAGTCGGATCCCAGTCGTTGTCGCTCTTCCTGGATGGCCCGGTAGACCTCTTCGCGGTGAATCGTCACCTCTTTGGGGGCCTCGATTCCCAGACGCACTTTGTCGCCCTGGATGGACACGACCATGAGCGTGATCGAATCTCCGATGATGATCTTTTCGTCCTGCTTTCGGCTGAGAACGAGCATGGCCATGTTCCTGAAAAAGGCGTCGTGCGAAATTGTGTCCGTGCTTCTGTGTTCGGTTCAATACCCAAGCTTACGCCAACGGAGACCGGCAGTCACAGCCGAATGCGGTGAATTGGCGATTCGTTTCGTCGGTCAGTTGCGTTGTGCCGGGAGAGCACACCAGGAACAGACTTGCCTGTTGGAACGGTTTTCCCGACAGTGGTTCTCTGGAACCGTCCTTCAGTCCCTGTGACGGCCTGAGAACCGGTCTGGCCACGCTCCAGAGAGAATGTCCCCCACACGATGTTGAACGAACAACAGCAAGAAACGACCAAATCCGAGACTCCCGGCGAAGCGCCCCGGACGGGCGAAGATGCCCGGTGCAGCCCAGTCCCCATAGTCCCCCTTGACGACGCGACTGAGCCGCCTGTGGCAGCCGGCGAAGGAGCGTGGTATGCGGAAGGGCTCTCGTTCGGCTGCACGCAGTGCGGAAATTGCTGTACCGGCCAACCGGGGTATGTCTGGGTCGGGCAGGACGAAATCCAGCAGATCGCCGAGTATCTCGACCGGTCCGTCGGCGAGATTCGGCTCCTCCATACCCGGCTGGCGCGCGGACGCACCTCTCTGACAGAATTCGCGAATGGCGACTGCACGTTTTTTGATCCCCGGACCCGCCGCTGCCGTGTGTACCCGGCTCGACCGCGACAGTGCCAAACGTGGCCGTTCTGGCGGTCGAATCTGGTGAGTCCGCAAAGCTGGAAGGAGACGCAAGACGCTTGTCCAGGCGCGACTTGTGGCGATTTCGTCCCGGTCGAGGAGATCGAGCGTCGGGCGGCCCAGTCTCCGGTTTGAGTTGGCGCTCGACATCCGGGGAGTTGCTTGGACCGGTACTGTCTGGGCGTCGACGAGAATCACACGAAGGCCGCGGCTTTTTGCCTCCCCAAGCGACGCCTGGGATGTCCGATCGACGTCAGAGCCGTCGGCTGGGGGCTCTGCGGTTCGGATGGGACACCTTCAATCGCAACATTTTGGCATGACACGCTTTGAACGGAAACCATCTGCCGGTGAAATTGGGGGAGGCGGGCTTCCCCAGGCCGACTGGCGGACCCATCACGGGCGACGCGATGCCGCCCGGTCAGGGAAAATGGTCCAACTTTGACGATTCTTCTGAAGTTTCGGAGGCCCGGTTGTCGAACTTAGTCGAGGAGGCTATCCGGTTCGGCCCAGCGTCCCGGCGATGGGCCGCGATCCGAGCCAAACTCGACAATCGATCACCCTCCAACGGTTCGCAGTCCGGCACGCTTTGCGTGTCGAATTGCCAAAACCAGGGAGACCTCGAGAGACCATAACAGAGAGCACAGCGGTCCTGCAGAAACGGCGACCGGATGAAACACCTTGACAGTAACCCGATGATGGAATTACAGTTGAGGCGTTCGTCCGACTTGAGCCCGCCAACCGGCCAGCGACTTGGCCGGCTACCGATTTCCGCAGGAGATGCCTGTCGTGACCAAAAAAGAAATCGTAAAACAGATCTCGGAAGAGATCGGTCTGACCCAACTGAAGACGAAGGAGATCGTCCAGAAGACGTTCGACGCCATCATTGACACCCTCGTCGAGGAGCGTCGGATCGAGCTGCGGAATTTTGGCGTTTTTGAGGTCAAGAAACGCGCGGCTCGGAAGGCTCGCAACCCACGAACCGGGGAGCGAGTCGACGTCGCGGAAAAATTCGTCGTCACCTTCAAACCCGGCAAGGAGATGGAAGAACGGGTCCTTGAACTGGACCGCCAGGAAGCTGCCAAAGCACTGCAAGCGACACAAACGCAGACGGCAGAAGACATTGCAGGATCACATGCTCCGATTCCTGCGGCGGCTCCCGCCTCATCACCCAGCATCACTCCCCCGGAGTCACAGCCTCAAATCGCCGGAGTTCCCGCTCCCCACTGATTTCACACACTCCTTGTGGCTTGTTCACATCGTTTTGCGACTTGCACGGAATCCCGCTTCCGAACCGCGACCCTCCCCACGTTTCAGCCGGCAACAGTCGTTGCCATCCAAGTCTTCGACATTGACACAACTAGGGAAACTGTCTCCGGATAGGAGAGTGCGGCGATCGTGTCTGATCGTCGCGTCCTTCACCCGGACCGGTACTTCACGGAGGAAGACGATGCGGAAGTTCGTCTTTGCGGGATTGATGATCGCGGTGTGCAGCGTGCAGGCAGGGTGTATCGTGCCGATCTGGAGCGCTTCCCCCGATCGCCGTGTGCGGCAGCTCATCTATTCGTCGGAGAACTACCGGCACATCCCCGAAATCTGGTCGCGGTTCTGGTTCCTTGACCAGCCGGACTTCGAGACCCCCTACCGCACCCACGGCGGCGTGATCTGATCCACGCGGTCGGCGGTTGGTGGCGGGTCCGTCGTGGGGCAGATATCCAATCTGCCGCAGGGACGGCCGGTCAGGCAGATCGAAAATCTGCCTACGACATGAGCCGCCAACGGCTGACGGATGAGCTGCGGGGAGCGGTCCGTATGCGCTTGCCGCAGAACGCTGCGCGGCTGCATACCGCGCTCGATGGCCAATGGCATCGGAGAACCGGTCCGCAATGGCTGTGCGGCTCTCCGCTTGAACTCTTCCCGGCCTCAATCCATCATGGCACACCGGCGGTCGGCTTGGACCGTCGTTTTCTCCTGATGGAACCGACATGGCATCGCTGGCAGTCTCACTCAATCGCCTCTCGCTGGCGAACCCCATTCTCGTGGCTTCGGGAACGTTCGGCTACGCGCGGGAGATGGAGGCGTTCGTCGATTTTTCCCGGCTGGGGGGCATTATCCCCAAGACGATCACCCCTCTTCCCCGCCGAGGAAACCCGCCACCCCGAACGGTCGAAACCGCCTCCGGCATGCTCAACTCGATCGGCCTGGACAACGACGGGATCGATTATTTCATCGCTTCGCATCTCCCCTATCTCCTCAGCCTCGATACAGCAATCATCGCGAACATTGCCGGCAAGGACGTCGGCGAATTCGTCAGCATGGCCTCCCGTCTCGGACAAGTCGAAGGATTGGCCGGACTGGAGCTGAACATCTCCTGTCCGAATGTGAGCGGCGGCGTCGATTTTGGCACGAATCCGGAGATGGCCGCCAAAGTCGTGTCTGCGGTCCGGAGTGCGTGCGGCTTGCCGGTCATCGCCAAGTTGACCCCCAACGTGACCAGCATCGCGGCCATTGCCCAAGCGGCGGCGGAGGCGGGAGCGGATGCCGTCTCGCTGGTGAACACGTTTCTCGGCATGGCCATCGACTGGCGCAAGCGGCGTCCCGTGCTGGGCAACACCCTCGGCGGACTCAGCGGCCCGGCGATCAAACCGCTCGCCCTGCGGTGCGTCTACCAAGTGGCCCAAAACGTCGATGTCCCGGTCATCGGCATCGGCGGCATCGCCAGCATCGACGATGTGATGGAGTTTCTCGTCGCCGGCGCATCGGCCGTTCAAATCGGCACCGCGAACTTCTATAATCCGGGAGTGTCAGAAACACTTGCTGGAGCGCTCGAAACCTGTCTCGCTGACATCGGTGTCGAGAGTGTCGGTGCCGTCATCGGTTCGCTTTCCTGAAGTCGTTTCGCAGCATGAGGCCGTAAGGGGATCAGGCATGGTACAGGTCAAGAAAACGAAATCGGCGCGGAAGATTCTGACGCCGCCGAAAACGGCTCATCGCAAGCTGACCGATGAAGAGATCCGCAAGGCGGTGGAAACGGTCCTCGCACGTCGTAAGCAGGCGTCGTAGCGGATGGCCGAAATCTCAACACGGGCGTACTCGGAAAACGTCTTCATCAACTGCCCCTTCGACGCGCAGTATGAAGCGTCGTTTCGGGCCCTTGTGTATTGCGTGATGGATGTCGGCTTTCGGCCACGATGTGCGTTGGAGATTGATGACGGGGCCGAGGTCCGCATTGAGAAACTGTTCCGCATCATTGGTGACTGCTGCTTCGGGATTCACGATCTGTCAAGGACCCAGTTGGATGCGACGACCGACCTGCCGCGATTCAACATGCCGTTGGAGCTGGGAATGTTCCTTGCCGCCCGTCGTTTCGGAGGTCGGCGACAGAAGCGAAAAAACTGCCTCATCCTCGATCGTGATCCCTATCGTTACCAAGCCTTTATTTCGGACATCGCCGGCCAGGACATCCGCGCCCACAACGACGATCTGAAAAGGCTCATCACGCTCGTGCGAAACTGGCTGCGAACATCGTCCGGAAAGACCAATCTGCCCGGCGGTACCGTCATCTTCCGCCGCTTCGAGACATTCAACAGCGACCTTCCGGAACTTTGCGGCGAGGCGGGCCTTGACCCGGAAGACCTTACGTTTGCGGACTTCGCCCAAGTCGTCCGCACCTGGATCGTGAACACGGCTTGAACGAGTATCCCCATGCGCGTCCTTTCCGGCATTCAACCGACCGGCCGATTTCATTGGGGGAATTACTTCGGTGCAATCCGGCAGTACATCGCGCTGCAGGGGAACGAGCAGGCGTTCTACTTTATTGCCGACTATCACGCGCTGACGACCATCGACCGGCCGGAGACGGTGCGGAAGGTCAACGAAGAACGGTTCACGCCCGGCAAACTTGCCGAGTATACGCTCGATGCGGCCCTCGACCTGTTGGCGCTCGGCCTCGACCCGCAGCAGGCGACGCTGTTTCGGCAGTCGGACGTGCCGGAGGTGACCGAATTGACGTGGCTGTTGATGACGGTCACCCAGATGCATCTGCTGGAAAAGTGCCACGCCTACAAGGACAAGAAGGACCGCGGCATTCCGGCCGATGCGGGCCTGTTCACCTATCCGGTG
This sequence comes from Planctomycetaceae bacterium, assembly GCA_029259845.1. Lineage (GTDB taxonomy): Bacteria > Planctomycetota > Planctomycetia > Planctomycetales > Planctomycetaceae > JAHBXU01. Next base: position 23,098 of record JAJDEI010000142.1, read on the forward strand.
CTGATGGCGGCCGACATCCTGCTGTACGACAGCGACGTCGTCCCGGTCGGGCTCGATCAAGTGCAGCACATCGAAGTCACCCGGGACATTGCCCAACGGTTCAATCGCATTTTCGACGCGGAGGTCTTCGTGCTTCCGGAGGCAAAGGTGCTCGACCAGACCGCCAAGGTGCCGGGTCTGGACGGACAGAAGATGTCCAAGAGCTACGGCAACACGATCCCGCTGTTCGACACGCCCAAACGCCTGCGCAAGACGATCATGAAGATCACGACCGACTCAACCCCGGTCGAAGACCCCAAAGACCCTGAGAGTTGTTCCGTGTTCACACTGTACAAGCTGTTCGCCGACGAGCAACAACAGGCGGCACTCGCTGCGCGCTACCGAGCCGGCGGCATGGGCTACGGCGAGGCGAAGCAGACACTGTACAAAGCGGCAATGGAATACTTCGGCGACGCCTTTGAGCGACGCGAGAAACTGGCCGCCGACCTCGACACGGTCGAAGACATCCTCCGTGCCGGAGCCGGCGAAGCAAGGGAAAAGGGACGCGAAGTCCTCGAACGAGCCCGGACCGCCTGCGGCTTGCGGGCGACGCCCCTGTCCGACGAATAGCGGAGCGACCGGTGCAGGAATCACGTCTATCACGACCGGTCATCGGACTGCTCGCGGCCATTGCCGGCGTTTGTGTGCTCACGGCGTTTGCGGCGATGGTGCCGGTGGGGGCGAGGAAGCTGCTGCTGTTTTCGGTTGCGTTCGGGTTGTGCGCCGGGGGGATCGTGCTGTGGGCGGCCCGTGAGTTTGGACTGGCGAGACGATGGGCCGTCTGTCTCACCGTTCCTCTGGTGCTTGGAGGACTGTCTCTGATCGCCGTGCAGGGGCATCGCCAACTGCGGGCCGAACGGGCGGAAGCCGCGAAGGCGGATCCCCAGCAGGCGATGGCCCTGGGGATTCTCGAAGCGGCGGCTGAGAGTGATCCGCAACTCGCCGCCGACCTGGACAGGCGGCGGCGCGAACAAGACCCGGCGTTTGCCGACTACCTTGCACTCCGGGTCAGCCCGTTGGGAGAATGGCCGCAGCCGTGGCCGACGCTGTTTTGGGGAGCGGAGATGTTGCTCGCGGGGGCGGCGGGGGGGCTGCTGGTGTTTCGTCGACTTCGTGCCGCGCAAGAGCCGGTTGAGCAAGAGCCATGATCATCGGACTGGGCACGGACATTGTGGAGATCACCCGCATCGGTCAGATGATCGAGCGGCATGGCGAGCTGTTTCTGCAGCGGGTCTACACCGAGACGGAGATTCGTTACTGCCAACAGCGAAAGGAGGCGATGCAGCACTACGCCGGCCGCTGGGCTGCGAAAGAAGCGGTGATGAAGACGCTGGGCACCGGTTTCACGCGCGGCGTCGGCTGGCAAGACATCGAAGTCGCCAACCGCCGCAGCGGCCAACCGAAAATCGTGCTCAGCGGCGGTGCCAAAGAGTTCGCCGCCCAACGGGGCATCGACGAGATCCTGATCACCATCTCCCACTGCCGCACCTACGCCACCGCCACCGCCATCGCCCTGCAAAGCCAGCCACGGCAGCCGTAAGCGAAAAGGGGCCGGATTCGGCAGTTGGGGCAGAGTCACCGGACATGGGACATGCTATCGCCCGCCACAAGAGAATTCTGAGACCTTCGGTCTTGATCAAACACGCACCCACTCCTCCGAATCCGAACATCGTTGAGGAGGAACCGATGAGCGATGACTCGACTCAGATGGCCGACGAATCGATTGCGGCCTCGAATCCGAATCCGGATGACGGGCAATTCACGCTGGTCACTTACACTTACTGCGTAGGCGGAGTGTTTTACGCGTTCCTCTGTGGTCCGGCGATCGGACGGCGTGGCTATCCACCCATCGATCCTGCGTGGATGGCGGTTACGTTTCTTTGGGTCGTGCCAGTCCTGCTGTCTGCCACAATCGACACGCGCCCCTTTCGGCAGCGACTCCACGACCTTGCAATATACTGCGTCGCGACTGCATTCATTGATGCGGCCACGTTCGGGGGAACTGTTCCCCGCCACGTGACATTTTTGGGGACATTAATTGATACGGTCATCCTGTTTGGCCCACTACATCTCGTCGTCGGTACGATCCTCGATGGGTTCGTTCAGTTGATCCGGTCAATGGCGAGATTCGCGGCCTACACACTACCACCAACCGTGCGGAGTGCCACACCGTGGTTGGCCTTTGCGGCCTTGCTCGCACTCGCGGGGGCCTTCCCTTTCGTGTTTCGCGCATATTCGTTTGCCGAGCTGGCACACCGCGGTCGGACGCAAGCCGAGAAGGACTGGAACGACCAATGTGCTCAGGTGTACGTCGACTGGTCCGATCCGTTCAAGTATGCGGGTGATTCCACACTAATCAACGAATACGACAGAACCACCGGCCTGAAAAAGAGTCATCGACATCGCGAAACACAGTACGTTGAGGCGTACAACGAACGAATTGCTGAGCTCCTTCGAGAGCATGGAATCCCTGACTGGTCGATGAAGGATCATCTGGTTGATGCGAGCGACTTGATTGGCATGCTTGACTCAGCGGAAATGGACCCCATCGAACAATTCCCTTACGAGATCAACGAGAACATCATTCTCTTTCGTCGAGGGACGATTAGCCGATGGGGCGGAACAATGTCGAGCAGCGACGACGGGCTGTCGATTGGTACGAAAGCAAGCTTGGTCGGAGTCGGAAACGACAAGAAGCCGGTGTCCATAGGACGACTCGTCAAGTATCCCGATGTCGTCTTTATCCGCAATGGCGACGACTGGGTTGGAGCGTTTCACGAGAGCGGACGTGAATTGTCATCGGCTACGCGGCGATGACTCGCCAGCACGCGGGGCGTTTCGGCAGTGGCCCATTGGCGGATGATGGTCAGCTCGGTTTACGGCCCGTTTCCGGCATGCAGGGATCGAGTTATTACGAACGAACAACGCCCACGGAAAGGTTCCCGTGGGCGTTGTCGGCATGAGGAGAGACGTCAGGCTCTCTCGCTTGGCGGGTGCTGGTTGTCGGACGCTCAGTTTTCAGAACCGACGACCACGAAATGGGTCGCGGCTCCTCGTCGCACGAGCATCACGACCCCCTCGTTGAGGGACAGCTCGCCGGCGGCTTTCTCGAACTCCTCGGGGGAGTTGACCTTCTGGGTGCCGACCTTTTCGATGATGTCGCCGGTCCGAATTCCGGCCTGAGCGGCCGGACTGTTCGGCTCGACGGAGGTCACAAACACGCCTTCTGCGTCCTCGGCAACCCCCGACTGCTTGGCGGCATCACTGTCCACGGCTCCGATTTCCAGCCCAAGCTCATTGAACGCTTCGGTCTCGGGAGACGCCGTTCCCGGCCCGTTGAGGCGTTGCATGGCCGGGGTGAAATCGCGCGGCATCTCACGCAGGGTGACCTGCAGATCGGTTTCGCTGCCGTCTCGCAGAACCGTCATGGGATAGGTCTCCCCGACGTCGAGTTGCTCGACGATGCCCTGCAGTTGCGTGCTGTGTTCGACATCATGGCCGGCGAAGTTGAGGATCACGTCCCCGGCTTGAAGTCCCGCATCACCGGCAGGCGAGCCGTCAAACACATGGGCCACCAGAGCCCCGTGTCCGTTGGGAACCCCGAACTGCTTGCGAAGCTGGGGAGTCATTCCCTGGAGTTGCACGCCCAGATAGGCCCGTTTGACCGAGCCGGTGGCAACCAACTGGTCGGCGACCCAGCGGGCGTTGTTGACAGGAATCGCGAAGCCGACCCCGTCGTATCCGCCGCTGCGGGTGGAGATGGCCGTGTTGATGCCGACCACTTCTCCCCGCAGGTTGACGAGCGGACCGCCGCTGTTGCCGGGATTGATCGCTGCATCGGTCTGCAGATAGCTCTCGCGTTCATTGATGCCCGTGTTACGGCCCTTGGCACTGATGATGCCGGACGTCACGGTTGTGCCGATGTCGAAGGGGTTCCCCAACGCGAGGACCCAATCGCCGATTTCCATTTTGTCGCTATTTCCCATCGGAACCGAAGGGAGCGGCTCGCCAGCGTCGACACGAATAATGGCGACGTCGGAGCGAGGGTCGGCGTGCCAGTCGGTCGCGGTCAGTTCGCGGCCATCTTCCAGCTTGACGATCACCCGTTCGGCCCCATTGACCACGTGGGCATTTGTGAGAATGACGCCACTGCTGTCAATGATGAAGCCGGAGCCGGCACCATGCTGCTGGGGCATTTGTCGTTGCTGGCGTTGCTGAAACTGCTCGAATCCTTTGAAGTTTTCGCCGAAAAACTGTTTGAATCTCTCATCGTCAAACGGCGATTGCCCTCCCGGCTGATTGATGGTGACGGCTTTCGTCCGCGTCTCGATGGAGACCACCGCCGGGAGCACCGCCTTGGCGACGCCGCGGAACGTCATGGATAACGCTTCCGCATGAGCCACGCCCGGATTCGCACCGGGAACCGTGAGCTGTTGCTGTGCCAACGCCACAGCGGCAACAATCAGACACACACTGCCGACTGCTGCAAACATTCCGAATTTGTTACGTTTCATTGAGTTCATGTTTTTCCTCCTCAGGGACCTTGATCCTCGCTGCTCCGCAAAGCACACCTGCCCCCGGTGCTTCTGGGCACGAGGCTGACCGTGTTTGTCCAATCCCCACGATCTATCTCTTAGTACGCTATGTATCGTCGGGCGTTGGGGAAACTTTTTGAAAAAAATGCAGGTCGGACATAAGTCGGGGAAGTCGCCCGGTGTCAGGGCCGTTCAAAGATTGAAGCTGGGCAACCTCATAACCCGAAGCGTAAGCGAGGGACGAATCGCTAACTCACGTTCGCTTCCTCGCTTACGCTTCGGGTTACCATTGAGCTTGTCTCGGTCGGTCTTCTCCAACGTGAAACTTTGAATGGCCCTGCCCCCGGTGTCAGACTCAACAGGCCAAACCGTCTGGCCAATTCCGAGTCGGATTCACAGACGACGTCCGTGCCTGCCTTGAGACACCGGATGTCTTGACGCTCCGCATCTCCTGTGCCGGCGTTGACTCGCGTCGCCGGTTTCTCAAAGATTGTAGGCAGCCAATAACTGTCGGGGAACACCGATCGGCAGGACCGTCACCGGGCCTGTCCAGCGGGCGGCTTCGTCCGCGTGGAAGCCGTGTTTTCCAGCCACAAACGTCGCCGTATGATCGGCACGCACACAGGCTCCCAGCGGGCGGCCGGTGTCGCAGTCCAGCCCGGATGGTAAGTCGACTGCCAGGACCGAACCGCCGGCACGGTTGATCTGTTCGATGATCGCCGAATACGGCGCCCGGACCTCTCCCTGGATCCCCGTTCCGAGCAGTGCGTCGACAATCCACCCGGCGTCGTTGATCGAGCGACAGGCCGTTTCAGCCCCGCCGTCTGCAACGTCCTGACCGCCCCTCATGATGGTGAGGGGCGTCGAAGACGCCTGCAAGATGCTCAGATTGGCCGCCGCATCCCCGGTCAGCGAGTCGGGATCTGCGACGAGCAGCACATGGACCTCCGCTCCGGCGGCCTCCAGATGCCGCGCGATGACGAACCCGTCTCCGCCATTGTTTCCCTTCCCGCAACAGACACAGACACGCCCGTTCTCCCGCAGTCGGAGCAGGAGATCGGCTGCTCCCCGGCCTGCGTTTTCCATCAGCACCAAACTCGACATGCCATATTCCCGGACGGCCCGCTGATCGACGTCCCGGACCTCCTTTCGGGTCAGGGTTGATGGGGATGTTGCCATGGCTGTCGCTCACCTCCTCTTCCTCACGGCCGATCCGTTATTGTCCATCCGGGAAGAGCCCACAAGGGCTTATCGACGGCCTTGGGAAACGAATCGCTCCGCAAGCATTCCAAGGTAATGCCTGAGCTGGTCATCGCCCAGCGTGGCGGGACCGCCGCAACGAAACGGGAGCAGGAGTCTCCGGTCACCACGGCGGACGTGTTTTTCACGGTGGAGAACTGTCGGCGGTTCCCCGTCGGTGTTGCCTCCGGGCCAAAAGGAATCGTGGGTTGGCGTTCGCCCGAGGTCAACGGCGACGGCCGACGTCGGTGCGAGAGCCGTTTCTGCATCGAACTCGGGCGGCCAAGCAGTGGCATCAAAATTCGCGCGTGTCCCCCCGATTGACGTTCCGCCGGCCTGCTCATCGACGGCGTTCGTGTGCGGCGGTATGCTGGGGAGAGAAGCCGAAGCGTTGGGGGTTCGCGGGCGCGGCCTCTCAGGAGGAAATCGATGATCTGCATCACCGTTGCGCCGGTTTCGCGAAAACTGGCCAAGGCCGACCTGCTCAACGCGGCTCGCCAGGGCGACATCGTTGAGTTGTGCCTCGACCATCTTGCCAAAGAGCCGGATGTCAAAGACCTGATTTCGGCGGTCGACAAACCGGTCATCGTTTCCTGCCGGCGGTCCCGGGACGGGGGGCATTGGAAGGGGACCGAAGAGCAGCGGCTCCTGTTGTTACGGCAGGCGATCACCGCCGAGCCGGATTATATCGAACTCGATCTCGACATCGCCGCCCGGATTCCGCGATACGGCGAAACGAAACGGCTCATCAGCTTCACACGCATGGACGGTCCGGAGACCAACATCGACCGTGTGTTCGAGGAAGCTGCCGCGCACGATGCGGATGTCGTCAAGTACACGTGGCCCACGCGGACCATCGATGATGCCTGGCCGCTGATGGCGGCGGTCACGCAAAAACGCGACCTGCCCATCGTCGGCATGGGCCTGGGGCGTCCGGAGATCACGTTTTCCATCCTGGGGCAAAAGTATGGGTCCCCCTGGATCTACGCGGCACTGGAGCGCGGGATGGAAGCCCACGCAGGGCAGGCAACCGCCTTCGACCTGAACGAGGTTTACGACTTCCGCAGCATCAACCGGAAAACGTTGTTCGTTGCCATCGCCGGCATGGGCGAGTCAGCTACGATCACCACCAAAGCAATCAACGCCGGATTCCGAGAGACCGGGCAGAACATCCGCAGCCTGCCGGTGGAGATTGGCGATCTCAAGCGGCTCGAGAAGATGTTTGACGTCCTCCACGTCTCCGGCGTGCTCGTCTTCGGCCCGGTTGGCCAAGAGATCCTGCCGATGGCCACGCACATCAATAAGCTCGATTTCGAAAGCCAGTATGTCGACTTATTGTTGTGTCGGGAGGACGGCTGGCACGGCTACAACACGATCTGGCGGAGCGGACTGAAGATGCTCGAAGCCGCGTTCGGCAAGACGAAATCCGGGCAGCGGCCATTGACCGGGAAGAACGTCTTGGTGCTGGGCAGTGGCGGCGTCACACAGACGATGGTCTTCGGCGTGATGCACCGGCAGGGAATTGCGAGCGTGAGCGGACCGAGCGACGAGACCTCGCAGCAGATCGCCAATCTCACGGGATGCCGTTCGCTTCCCTTCCATAATGTTTATGACAGCCTGTACGACGCCATTATCATCGCTGATCCCGCCGTGCAGTGTGGCCAGCACCACGGCTCTCTCAACCCGTCTCTGCTCAAAGCGAGCCAAACGGTGATGGATGTCAGCAATCCCCCACAGGAACACGAACTGTTCGCCGAAGCCCGCGACCGAGGCTGCCGTCTCGTCGAGCCGCGCGACGTCTTCGCCGACCAGATCGCCGAGCAGTTTCGCGTGCTGAGCGGCCAGGAGTTGCCGACATCAGTGATCACGCAGAGCCTGTCGTGAGCAAACCGGGTGGAACGCGGCCCAACGCGGTCGCGCGGGGGCTATCTCTCCTCAACAAAACAGGGACCCGGCCTGAAAACAAGCCGGGCCCCTATCGAGCAGACTGACCCACGACGCTTCATTAGGCACTTTGCCGGACCGCAACGGGCGTGTCCGGGCCGAATTGGTCGCAGAAGCCCCCGTCGTGCTGAGCCCGCAGTCGGGCCAGCCCTTCGGACAGCATGGGCATCGCCACACACAGGGCCTTACGGATTTTCTTGGTCTGCAGAGAGGTTTCACTCGCGCCAAAGCCGACGACCGGCTCGTCCAGTGATTCCTCCGCCCGCCGGACCGCGAGCCACGGCAGTTCAAAATGGTCCGCCAGCCGCTGGGCAAACTGCAACGGATTGACCCGCTCCGCACCGGCGACGTGATACAGCCCGCTGAGATCCTCATCAATCCCGCGGAGCAGGATGTCTGCGAGATCCGTGACCAGAATCGGAGTCGCATGGCGGATGAAGTCGTACCCTTGCAGGGACCGCCGTTCCAGGTCGGCGAGTATCTGATCGATCCAACCGGACGACGCCCCATTGGGCGACCAGCCGAAGGTGTTCGACCGGATGATTAGAGCGCGAGGACATTGTTCGACAACCGTTCGTTCGGCCCGGCGAATGTGACGAGCCGCGTCGGAGGGACAGAACGTTTCGCTCTGTTCATCATGAAACATCCAGGGACCGGTGAAGACCGCATCGGACGAGAGAAAGGTGAAGTGACACTCCTGAACTCGCGCGGCAGCTGCCCACTCGCCGGCTTGTGTCACCGTCGATGCGTCGACCGTTGGTTCGGTGGTTGCATCCCATGCGGAGCGGGATGCCGGCCCGCACAACACCACGGAATCCGGCCGGATTTTATCGAGCCATTCCTGCGGCGAGAAGCCATCGGGAGTGGCGGTGAGCATCTCACACCCGTGGATGGCGACGCGCGGCTCGTTCGTCAGGGCAATAACCTGATGCTGCCCGCCAGCCTCGGCAGCCAGATTCGCACCAATGACTGTCTCCGCGCCGACGACGAGAAGTCTATTCACGCTGGGCCTCCATGCACGGGCGTGCTGTGTTGTCAACAGTCGCGGGTGTCGCGGCCTCATCCTGGGCCGCCGCGAACCGGGGCGGGAGTATACGGCGGCCCCGCCGAACCCGCCAAGCCCAATTCGAGCCATGCAATCATTCCACTCGGATGCCTGTCCGCACGTCCTCGTTCCCAAGCTCCGGCTTGGGAACGCACTTTCGAGAAACTCCGTTTCCCGTCCCTGTTTCCATGGCCCGCTCCGCGTGACGGTCCGCGAAGCAGAGATTCGGAAATGCACGTTCCCAAACCGGAGTTTGGGGAACGTGCGAACCAAGTTTCCGCGGAGACCCTCAGAGATCTCATGGAATCCCGTCGTCGAGAGCCTCGAGAACCTGCCGCAAACTGATCCGTCTTTCCACAGTCGGCCCAATTTGCTATCCCACGCAGAGCATCTGGCCCATCTCCACTCGACGGCACACCGAATTCATACGGCCGCTGCGATCGATCCTCGCAGAAGTTTTGACAAGGAAGGCCAGTCACCGCAAACGCGGCGAGCTTGTGAGTTTTTCGGTGGAAACACCCGGTGTCTCATCATCTCGGGAAACATTGAGGACCATCGCCGCTGAAACCAGGCTTCTCGCGTCCTCGTTGATTCGAGACACCGGGTGTTTGGGCATGCGTTGAGAAAAAATCACACCCGCGGCGGGTTCCCAAGGCAGGCGGCCTACGGTCGGGTAACCTTCGGGCAGGAGGAAATGAAACCGTGAGTTCGAACCCGTGGATGAAGCGGCACAAACGTTATCTCAGCTTCCGTTACATCTTTCCGCGAGTCGCTGCTGCCGGGATTTCGTTGCGGCGAGGCCTGCTGCGGGCCGGATGGATCTTCACACGTTCCATCGACGAATTCCTGGACGACGTGCGCGCAGGGCTGCTACGAGTTCTGGCGATCCTGGCTCACGCCTGGCGCGGGACGCTTGCCACCGTTTCGCAGTTTGTGAACGACGTGGCGGGCGGAATCGATGCGGCGCTGCGTTGGCTTGGCTGGCTGCCCGTGTGGACCGGCGCGGCACTCGCCGGTGTCGCGGGGATCCTTTTAACGCTTCTCCTGTTCCTGCTGCCGGCGATTCAGACACGCCCCGTCCCCGCATCCATCGGTTCGGACTTCGCGTCTCCGCTCGCCGCTGCATCCGTGCCTGAGAATGCCGACGTCTCCGAAGACGTCGCCGACGAAGAGGGCGGGGCCCGCGAAGAGGAGTTCGACCCGTTCGCCCCGTTGCCGCACGATCACATCGCCGAGGGACTGCCACAATCACGTCGGGAGCCGGAACCTTTCGCACCGGTTGCGGACCGACCGGAACTGTTCGCGTCCTGGTCGCGCCTACTGATGCCACTGGGCTGGGAGACCGGGCGGCGGATCGATGTCGTTTCGTTTCCGCAGGCGCTGCCGCAACGAGACGGTTGGATGGCGGTTGCCGCGTCCGTCTCGCCGGATGGCTGGGAACCACGTCGGGACAATCGCATCTCAAGGCAACTCGGCTTCTCGCCGTACGTGTCTCGCGCAGGGGACAGGTTGACACAGTTGACGCCGCAGTGGATCACTCCGGACGCCAGTTTCGATTCGGTGAGCCGGGTCGCCGGCCGCTGTCAGCCGTCCGTTGTCGTTGAGAAGACCGCGCCACAGACCGCTGCGGTCGGACAACGGTTTGAATACGCATTGATCGTCACCAATGGGGGCGACGAGAAGTTGGAGAGCGTGCAGGTCCGCGAGCGGGTCTCCGCCATCGAACGGGTCGCCAGCGTCGAACCGTCCGCGAACATCGTCGGCGATGCGCTCGTGTGGGAACTGACCGACCTGCAGCCGGGTGAGCATCGCCGTCTGCAGATTGCAATTCAGTCCGACGAACCGCTCACGCTGGCGCAGCACACCACCGTGGAAGTGACCAGCGGCGTCGGGGCGCTCAGCGAGGTTCGCCATCCGCGTCCGGAGCCACCACTCGCCGAACCGGTACCGATGCCGGAACCAACACCGGTGCAAGACGAACCGGAACCGGCCCGCGAGGTGCTTCCGGATTTCGGCGCCGAATCGACCGAATCGTCGCCCCCTGATTCGTCGCCCCCTGAATCGGAGCCGTCGGCGGACGAGCCCCGTCCTGAATTGGTGCCCTGGGACTTTGATTCCACGAACGAGCCCCCGCCCCAGCAGGAAGAACCGCCGCCCCAGCAAGAGCCCGCACTGTCCTCCGATGCCCCTGCAGCAGCACCTCTGCCGGACGCATTGGCGATCGAAATGACATCGCCGGCCGTGGTTTCACCGGGAAGCGACATCCGCACTTTTTTCGTGCTCCAGAACCGCGGAGAAACGGACCTGACAAACGTCGTGCTGGCGGTTGAACTTTCGGACGAACTGCAACATCGGCACGGCCGCTCTCTCGAACTGCGGCTCGACCGCCTTCCTGCCGGACAGAGGTACCGCACGCGGCTGACCACGCGAGCGGTTCAGGACGGGAGCGCCCGGATCTCCTCGCGCGTGCGCTCTCCACACAGCCGCGAGCAGTCGGCCCGGCGTGACGTTCGCATCAGCCGCGACGTCGCCCCGCCGCCGACAGTCGCCAATGCCGCGGTCGGGGGATGTGCTCCCATTCCCTGCCCGTGTGAACGAGCGTTCTGACCGTTTCGACCAAGCCGCGACGACCGCCTTGCCCGAAGTCTCAACGCCTCACTGGAGTCGGGAGAATGCGAGCCCCCAACGCAGGGGACTCTCCTTGGTCGCCCCTAGGAGTCTGTCCGAGAAAACGCTTGCCCATGTTGCCAAATGATCTGGCTCCACTGTGTGCGGCGGCTTAGCAGCCCGTTGAAAAACTCATCCTGACTGCGAGCGGTCAAAACTCGTCAGCTCGGCGTCGCCACATTTCGACGTATCTAGGAGTCTGTCCGGGTACCGGGCACAAGGGCGCGTGATTCCGGTTCGGACTTTGGATCGTGATTGTGCGGGCGCGGTGGGTAGATGTGTCGGTACGCCTACTGCGAAATTGCGGCGATTGAGACGACCGGGGCGATTCG
>JAJDEI010000143.1 GCA_029259845.1 Planctomycetaceae bacterium
GCATACGATGCTACACCCGGGGCTCTCAAATCATCTGGACCGGCGGGTCGCTGTTTGTGATTTTTTTTGTCGCTACGCCACCCAGCCGTGCCGGCGGGGCCACCCTCGTTTTTCGCGAGGTTGTCAAAACTCGCCCGGGACCTTGCCGTCATTGCGGGCGGAAAGGTTGACGTAGACGCTGAAGTCGATGTTTTCGGAGAGGAACCGGGCGGAGCCGTCGCACAGGCCGACGTGCGCACCACCTGTGTGGTAACTGCCGGCGGTCAGTTCCATCAGCCGGCCGTTGGTCGCCGGCGCATTGAAGCGGGCGTTGATTGGGGCGACCGCCGTGCTGACGAACTCGGAGAAGTCCGTGCCGCCGTTGCCGCCATCGCAGCGGCACATGTCGATCTGCGACGAGCCGATGTACCAGACATCCATGCTTTGCGAGTCTTTGATGAAGTCGGTCGCGGTCGATGCTTCGGTGAGCAGCAGCGTGTTGGACGTGCCGTCTTTGATGTCGCGGAACTGGACGCTGCTGCAGGCGTAAAACACGCCGTTTTGATCGAGGTTCTCCAGAGACTTCGTCCAGGGAGCGACGATGGAGCTTGTATCGTCGGAACTGGCTTCGGAGCCGGCGTTGCCCCGATAGCTGGCGGGCACGCGGTTTGGCGTGCCGCTGCTGATCGCGACATGCTCAGGCAGCGGCATGGTCGGACAGCGAAAGGCCGGCAAGAAGGTGCTCACCAAGGCCTCGTTGCCGGCTCCGCTGCCCCAGTTACCGGTGCCGTTCTCGACGAAATCGAATTGGGCGTACAGATTCCTCTGCTCGATCTCAGGCAGGATCATCGCACTCCATCCTGCCCCGTGCGTGTCCCAGCCGAACGGCAACGTGCCGTGCGTTGTGTGGTAGTTGTGCAGCGCCAGCGAGAGTTGTTTGAGGTTGTTCCGGCACTGCGTCCGCCGGGCCGCTTCCCGCGCCTGTTGAACCGCCGGAAGTAGCAGGGCAACGAGGATGGCGATGATCGCGACCACGACCAAAAGCTCGATCAGGGTGAAGCCGCGATGTCGTCGAGAGGATCGCATCGTCATTCGTCCCTCTCCCTTGGCTGTCTCGTCAACAAACTGCGTTTCGAGAGGCGTCCGCCCCGACGCTCACGGGACGATCCCATACTTTGGATTAAACCGTCACGCGAACCCGCCGGCAAGGCATGCGACGGACAGGGCGAACGGTTTTTTCACGATGGGGAGATTTTCGGCGGTTCGCCGTCGGCGTTGCCTCCGGGCTAACAGGAATCATGGATTGGAATTCGCCCGGAGCCAACGGCGACAGACGACGGTGCTGAGACGCTCCAACTTCAACAAAACGTTTACACGGAGGCGGGGGAGAGGCCGTGCTCATCCGCAAGCGGATTCAATGACGAACCGGTTGTTGGGGAGCGGATCGATCCCCACGTGCCGAGAATTGCGCGGGGTGAGGAGGCGCGGCCTATGCCGTCGCGGGGGCGAGGTCTGCGTCGGTTGGGGAGGCCGCCGGGCGTTGCAGCAAGTCGGCGACGTCGACGCTCGTGTCGTAGGCGTGGCGCAGGAAGCTGTCGTTGGACGTGTTCTCCAACAGCCGGCGAACCAGATACGCCATGCCGGGGATCGCCTGTCCGAACGGCATGTAGACCCGCACGCGATGGCCCAATTCCGTAAACAGTTGCTGCTGTTCTTCGGCCATGCCGTACAGCATCTGGATTTCCCATGCCTTGTCCGGCACGTCCAACACCTTGGCCCACGCCATCGCATGCGACAGGCTGCGGAGGTTGTGGGAGGCGATCGCCGGACGCAGCCATTGGCGGTTGCGCATGAGGAACTCGGTCTGCCGCTCGAAGTTGGCGTCGGATTGCCACTTTTGCCCATAGACCGGGCAGGGCCAGCCGCGATACTCAGCCACGACCGTCTCATAGTCCCAGTAGGCTCCCTTCACCAGCCGCACCCACACGGGCGTTCCCCGTTCCTGCACCCATCTCAGCAGGCTTTCGAGGTCGTCGCCCGCTTCCGGCAGGTATGCCTGAATCACGATTCCGCAATCGGGCCAGTCGCGGAACTCGTCTTCGAGGAAGATCTCCTTGAAGAGGGAGAGCGTGAGGTCCTTGTAGGCGTAGTGCTCCATGTCGACGTGGAGGAACGCATCGTGCTCGCGTGCTGCTCGCAGCAGAGGCCGCAGGCGCTCTTTCACCCGGGCGGACGTTCCCTCCGGATCGATCGGCTTGAACTGGCTGTCGAGCGCCGACAGCTTGATTGAGACGTTGCAGCGGGGAATCCAGCCGACCTCGTCCCGGTCCAACGTCGAATTCTCCGGCCAGTCATTCAGGAGCGGCGACAGGCCGGTGATGAGACCGAGGTACTGCTGCTGATAGGCGTCCGCCTCGCGCTCGCTGACGACCGCCTCTCCCAGCAGATCGAGGGTGAAGGCGAGTCCCTGTTTCCGCAGTTTGGAGACTGACAGCAGCACTTCCTCGACGGACTCGCCGGCGATGAACCGTTCGGCCATTTTGCGGGCGTTGGTGCGGGCGTTGAGGGCGAGTGCTTTGCCGAGCAGCGAGTTGGGCGTCGACACGTCCAGCCCCAGCCGCGCGGCCAACGGCAAGTGCGTCTTGACTTCGTCAAAGTATTCCTGCAGGTGCCGCGTCACCGACTCGTGCGAGCGCAGCATGGGCAGCACGTCGACAAAGCGGAACATCTGCACTTTGACCGACTCGTCCGCCATCGCCCATTCGAGGATGTGATCGAGCCACCACCGCCGCTCGAACACACTGGGCCGCCGCCGCTCCAGATGAGCCCACAACTCACGGCCGATCCGCTGCGTTTGTTCCTCGGCCTGGTGTCCCTGGTCCACGTTCTCCGTCATCGCCACGCTCTTTTCCTCGGTTTGAGTGACCGTGGGCGATCATCGAAGATTTTCTGGTGAAGTCAACATCGAAGGGGAATGCGTTTGTTCTCGTCACTCACCATCGAGTACCCTGCGTCCGGACGAACGTCTCCGGGAAATGCCGAACCGCGCTCATCACGTTCATTCGGATCGGAGTTGCTCATGGAATCAGTCACACGCCGGGAATTCGTGGCGTCTGTCGTCGCCGGTTCGGTCGCGACAGCCGGTCTGCCAGCCGTGGCGGCCGAAGCGTGGACACCGCCGGAGAATCCCGATCCCAGCACGATTCTCCATGAAGCCAGCGCCGACACGCGAGCCGGACGATATGAGATTGCGCTGGCCAAGCATGTCTGGTACCACGAGAACGCCCTGGAACTCCAGCCATCACAGTCTGGTGTCCGGTTGTCGTTCGCGCTCATGTACTGGATGGACTTGGCCGAACATCACCCGCCCGCACTTGAGAAGCTCGAAGCAATCCGCGATGAAGCCGGTGAGAAGGCAGCCGCAGCAACAAGTACGCAGGCATTCGGATTCTTCCACGATTTCGTGGCCATCAACCGCGAACTGGAAGAGCCGGAAAAAACTCGCAATCTCTTCCGGCACCTGCACGAGAATGACCCGGAAAAAGCGAAGCGTGCCTATCGCGTGGCGGAACCGGCGCTCATCCGTGCGAAAGAATACAAGCTCTGTGGTGAATACATGGACCCCGATGCACAGGTACCGTCGATCATTCGAGGATTTCAACTCCAGCGCAAATACGAAGGTCGGTTCGGCGACCAACACAAGCAATTCACCGAACGCAAGACGACCAATGAATCTGCGACGCTAGTGGCACTGCTCGCCGTGAATGGCCGGCAGGAGGAGGCGGAGAAGGCGGCTGAGAAGTTAAAGCAGGCGTGGGAGGAGAAGCGCTTTCACAAGGCCATCGATACCGCTCTGACGGGCCAAGTCCCCGAACCCTGGCCGTGACCTGCGGAAGGCGGCGCCTTCCGGCGCGTCTCCTGAACTCCCAAGCCGGTCGATCCGAAAATACCAAGCGGTGTCGGCCAGGGGGCGTGATCCGGGAGCCGTGAAACACGGCGTCCCGGAGCCCAGAGTCAATTATCGAAGCTCCACCGGCTCCCATTGGCTGCTCGTCGTCACACGGCGGCGATCGTCTTCGACCCGTTGTGCGGGTGCGTCGAACGCGACGACCGGCTGGATGGCGCGGCTGGTGGTCTGCACCGTGTGGCGGGGCGCTGTCACGACGACCGGACGGGAATACATCGGCCTGGCGAACATCGGGAACAAACTGGGCGGTGCGTAGTAAACGGTCTCGGTCGGAGCCGGTCCGTACGTGACGCCGCAGTTTCCGGTCGCACAACCACTCCCGCAGGCACCGCTCCCGCAGGCACCGCTCCCACAGGCACTGCTGCCGCAGGGAGAGCAAGATGAGCAGGGTGAACACGTTGAACAAGGAGCGGGCGCATACCCACAGGTCGTCGGACCACACGGAGACGGGCAGCACGGGGGCGGGGCGTAGCAGCACGCCTGCGACCCGCCATGATGGAACAACCACCCGAGGCCGGCCTGGCTCTC
The DNA here is from genome assembly GCA_029259845.1 of Planctomycetaceae bacterium. GTDB lineage: Bacteria > Planctomycetota > Planctomycetia > Planctomycetales > Planctomycetaceae > JAHBXU01. The sequence continues at coordinate 4,475 of JAJDEI010000143.1, forward strand.
AGCGGCTGTCGTCACAATCAGTCCCCATCCGAAAACGGCCATCAAGCAGAAACGTCGCATGTGTTTGTCCCCCTCATCAAAGTTGGTCAATCCAAGGCACACGGCTGCGGAGCGGTCACAAAGTCCCCCTGATCCGAACAGCCGTTCGTTCCTACAGACTCTCCCGTATGGGAAGCCCTGTCCAGTATTTCCGCCGACTCCCACGCCCCCGGCTCCGGAAAACCGTCGAACGGTCGTCACAACTCACGTGAGCGTCACAATTTCCGCAGGCGGAATATCCTGCCAAGAGTTGGGGTGGCCCATCACGTGCGCTGCGTGTCGGATGGCATCCGCAAGCTCTCTGGTCCGGCGACAGAGACTGACGGATCGGGGCATCGGGCGTCAGATTTGTGATTCAGCACTGCTTCAGAATGCTCTCGGGGGAAATGGCGATTCCCCTCAACTCGATTCTGGTTTAGAGTACCGCGCGTTCGGGTGGCGAAATCCGACGGTCCTGGCGTGCCAAGGAGGGTGAGTCGTGCGAAAGTCTCGGAATCGAATTCGTGGCGTGCTGGTCGCCGGTCTGGCTTGTCTGGCAGTCGGATGCGGAGCGGGTGGCGGTTCGGAAGACCGCATGATGGCCTCTCGACCGGATGAGTCAGCCGCAGCGGCGGCGTGGGACGATGCCGGGCCGATGGATGCGGAACCGGCGGATGGGGAGCCGACGGAGTCTTCGTCGTCCAACGGCGGCCTGTTCTCCGACGTGGGAGTGACGCTGGACATCGTCACCCTGGAGTCTCCCGTCGATGATGAACCGGCTGTGTTGTCGTCGGAGTCGGCTGCGACGGGCCCCGGCGGTTTTGGGGATGATAAGGGTTTCGGGACGACTGCTGCGTCGGCTCTGGAATCATCGCCCCCGCGTGATGTCCCTGCACCGAAGCCGTTTGACCTGGTCGACCGGATCGTGCAGGGGCTGCCGTGGGGCCACATGGTCTACAACGCGCCGGAGACGATGCCGTACGGCGAGACGCGGGAAATCGAGCTGTTGCTTTCCCCGACCGAGACGGCTGAACAACTGCAATCGCAACTGCGACAGCCGACCGACGCCCGATCGGACAACCTCCAGGTGGGCAATCGGATGGAAGCGGTCCTCACCGGCACCGGCTTCGAGATCGAAGACCTCTCGCCCCCCCTGCAAGCCGTCACGAGCACAAGGCCGACGCAGTGGCGGTGGCGGATTGCTCCCACCCGTTATGGACCACAGCAACTGAGTCTTTCCCTGCTGGCCCATATCGACGTTGCCGGCAATAGCGCACCTCTGGTTGTCGAGACCAAGGACGCGGTGATTCAGGTCGAGATCACCCTGGCTCAGCAGGTGTCCGGCTTCGTCGAGGCCAACTGGAAATGGCTGTGGGCCACATTCGTGTTCCCGGTCGTCGGCTACCGACTGCGCCGCCGCCGCTGGAACGACCACGAGACCGGCGAGCCACGCCGCAGGGCTGCGTAGAAGCCGTCTCGGCAATGATGGCAGAGTGGCTGAGGTCGACCAACGGAAGCTCCCAGCGCGGCCTCGCGCTGTGGCCGATGTGGGATTCAATGCCCCCATCGGAACACGACCGAAGACGGTCGTCCGCAGCGTCCCCAGCGGACGTTTCGGCTGATTGTTGACAACGCCCAGCGGTTTCTGCCACAAAGCGTCAAGAGTGCGCGGCTGCCGGCGAATAACGTGCCGACCCCGCTCCCCCCCTGTCACGACAACGAGGACAGTCTGATGACGCGAATCCATTCGTTCGCCGCTGTGATGTCCCTGGCGATCGGCCACTCCGCGACCGTCCTTGCCGCTGCGCCGCTGGATTACTTCTCCAGCGAGGCGGATGTGGTCATTCGGTTGAAAGCTCCGGCAGCGACGACCGTCAAAGCGGACGAGCTTGCCGATGCCGTGCAACCCGGTGCCGGCGATATGGTCCGGCAGCACGCCGCCCGTTTGGGAAAGGCATTCTTCATTCCCGGACTCGCGGGCGCGGACCAGTCGCGCGACTGGTACCTCATTCTCTTTGCTAGAGGACATTCCATGCCGGCCCGCTTTTTCGCCATTCCCGCAACAGATGCCGAACAACTGACGAACGTCCTGCCCGACCAGATGACCTTCAAGGTCGAAGAGGACTGGGTGCTGTACACCCCTGGTAAAACTGGCGTTCCTGAAATGGCCGAGCCCGGGACGGGGATCTCATCGGTCCTTCACGGTGATTTGGCAGCCGTGTTCGACCGGGGAGACGTCTCCGTGTTCATCAACATCGATCACCTGCGTAGCACCTACCGGGACGAAATCGAGTCGGGACACGAGAAGGTCGAAGAGATGATCGAGCAGATCGGCGCGGCGCTGGAGCAGATGGCCGAAGCGGGGACACAACCGAGCGGCATGAACATGCAGCCGATCCTGGAGATGTACGGCACCATGGCCGACGGTCTCTTTCAGGCGCTCGACGATGCCAGTGGTTGCAGCGTGGGGGTCACAGTCGGCGCGGAGGGTGTGGGCATCGAGGAGTTTGTGACGTTCGCCGACGAGTCTGTCACGTCGCAGAGCTTTGGAGCGCAGCCGACCTCGGCGATGGAGTCGCTCGCCCAGCTCCCCTCGGATGCCTTGGCCGTCTTCGGATTCAGCGGCGACATGCAGCGGTTCATGGAATGGAGTTGGTCAATGAACGCAAGCATGTTGGCCGACAACGCAGAGCAGAAGGACGATTTCAAGAAGGCCAGGGAAGCCTGGAAGAGTATCGAGTTCGGAGACATGGTCGGTTCGTTTTCTCTGGGGACTGCCGCCGAAGGACTTTTACGATATACCGCCATTGCCCATGCGACACCGATCGCCAAGGTGCGCCAGAACATGCGGGAGATGACGGAGATTCTCGGCACAATCGAGACGCCCGGCTTCAAACAGGAAATGACTCTTCAGCCAGATGCCGAGACGATCGGAACTCACCAGATTGACGTCATGACCGTCAACCAGGAATTTAATGCCGAGCTGGATCCGACGGGGATGCAGGAGAAGATGCTTCAGACCATGTTTGGCCCCGGCGGCATGGTTTCCCGGATCGCCTACCTTGACGACGCCTATGTGATGGCGATGGGTGGTGGCCGCGATGCGATGGAGACGCTGCTGAAATCGTTCGACGGAACTCCGAATCCCGATTTCGCCCAGCACCGGAACGGACTCATCGACGAGCCCAATCTTCTGATTCTCGTCGACATTCCGAGTCTTGCCGTTCAGGGACTGACGGCGGCAACCGAGATTCCCAACCTGCCGATCCCCATTGACGCTGACGCCCTTTCGCAGTTGCCGATCGAGCCGTCGTATATCGGCTTTTCGCTCGCGGGCGAAACGGATGCCCTGCGGGTTAGGACGTTCATCCCGGTCGGCCAGTTCCGCGGCATCATGACGCTCGTCGGCTTCGTCCAGCAGGTGAGACAGAGGTGATGCGCGGCCGGGTTCGGTCGTGGGTGCCAACGGCTTCGACCAGTGCGAGACGTGGCGCCATCACCCACGGTCGACGTCGACAGAGCCAAACAAGCTGTCAGGCCGCGGTCATCGTTTTCCAGCGGATCGAGGATTGGGCGAACAGCTCTCGGAACCGGGAGAATGCGACGGCCCCCAGTCGTGTCAGGTCGGCGACTTCGTCGGAGAGGGCGATCGCTTCTTCGATTTCGCTCTTGAGGTCTTCCCCGCAGGCGATCGGATCCTCTTCGATCGGCCAGGGGATCCCGTCGAAATCGGTATCAAGGAAATCCATCAGCGACTCCCATTCGTAGATGTGCGTGTAGGGAATCTGGAAGAGCGTGCGGATGGGCAGCCGCCGTTCGTAGCGGTTCACCTCGTCCGTCATGTCTGCCGCGTTTCTGACGAACGTCCAACCGTGATCGAAGGCGATGTCGTTGATCAGGTAGAATTTGGTATGGGCCAGTTCGTGGGCGAGCCAGGTAAAGCACAGCGGACTGAGACGGGGCTCATGCCGCCCTGTATAGGGAACGTTGAATCCCATGACTCCGGGCAGCGTCGGATCCGAGAAGGAATGGACAATCCGCCGGGTCTTCAGATGCAATTCAAATCCGCGAATCGCCGACATATACGTACAGAATTCATGGTGCATGGGCGGAGAGTTGCGTTTCACGGCATCATGAAGGAGCCGCGCGATGGTGGCCGTCTCCGCGGCATTGGCTGCGTCGGGGATGTGGATCGGTTCGTAACGGACACCCGTCTCACACAGCGGACTGGCGCGACCGAAAACGGGAGTGATCCGCGTGCTCGGGCATTCACATCCCGCCATCCGCAAACCTTCCCGATTGTCGACAACCATCTCCCGGCAAGTCTCGCGCGGCATGGTCAGGAACGGTGCGTCATCGCGGGCCCATTGCCAGCGAATCTGATTCTGGTCGGCCGCGACGTCGACGGCTTCGTCGATGAGCACACAATCGGACCCTGCATCGACGGTCCACAGAGTGATTCCCCAGTCGCTGAGCGGAAAACGCAGCCGACCGAGCGTGTCTGTGGTGATCCGCAGCGGGCCGTTCCACGAAGGACGGCCGTGCATCCTCAAGGCGAATTCGATTGTGCCCAGGCAGCCAAAGTTGTCGCACGTTTCGGAGGCGACGTCCATGACGCTGGGTAAGGCGACCGCATCGTGCCACGCCTTCAGCACCGGACAGATGGGCGAGAGCCGATGGAGTCCCTCCACAAGTGTGGGATGGCGAAACAGCCGATTTCGCTCGCGAGTCTCGTCGCACGTCCGAGGCCGTGCCCTCAACGCGGGAAAAGCCGCAGAAAGTGCGGGGTTCTCCTCGCATTCATGGTCGAAAAGATGCTGATGGGCCAGAGCAGCGCGCGGAAGCAGATAGCTCTCCGGGGGTGGCCCGCCGGGATGTGCGAACAGCCGCGCGGCGATTGCGTGAAGCGTCGGCAAGGGGCGTCCTCCCCCGTATCGAATAGGGAGACGTGGTCGGCTCCAGCCTACACGCGGATTTCGCAATTGCGAGAACTTTTTCGTCCCGGGCGATGATTGGGAGACGAACCCGGCGAGAACAGGCTGCCCGTTCCACCGTTCCGGGCAAACGCTTTTTTGACATTGGGGCGTTGCACCGACGTCGACCGTCGCCGTTGGCTCCGGGCTAACGCCAACCCATGATTCCGTTTCGCCTGGAGACAACCCGGACCGCGAACCGCCAACTCCCCGGTGAGGAGTAACGCATTCACCCTGTTCCACCGTTCCTACGACGCGGCCTGCTCTTGCCGGTAGACTTCGTTGATCAGGTCACTGACCGATTTGAACTTGCTCTTGGATTCGCTTGCGCGTTCGATCTTCTTGCGGGCGTCGACCGGGGAGTGGCCGAGGGCGACGAGGGCTTCGTAGCCTTCGGTTAGGACGTCCGGTTTGGTCCGCCCGTCGGCGGGGAGGTCGTGTTCGGGGATGAGGGCGAAGCGTGTCATCTTGCGGCGGAGCTTGGCGACGATGCGTTCGGCGACGGCGGGGCCGACACCGGGCAGCGTGGCGAGAAATTTGACGTCCTGCTCCTCGATGGCGGCGGCGACATCACGCACCGGGCGGACCATCGCCATCAGTGCCTTCCGCACGCCCACGCCGTCCACCGAACAGATGAGTTCGAAGAACTTCCGCTCGGCGTCGGACAGGAAGCCGATCATCCGCGGCGTCATGCGGCCCCCCTTCTGCGGGTTGCCTTCGAGATACTCGATCGTCCGCAAGCTGACGGTCTCCTCGTGCTGCGTCTGCAGTTGCCGCCGCACGAACTCCGGCACGAGCACCTGATATTCGAACGCACCGACTTCGAGTGTCGCGTCCTGTCCGCCGAGAGCGACGAGCTTTCCGGTGATTTTGGTGATCATGGAGGGGAGAGTGGCAAAGTGGTCAGTGGTAGAGGGGGACGATGAAGAACGACGACCCGACCGTATCGTGCGGCGTGAGTGTCCCACACCGTTTGCCACTTTGCCACTCCTCCGTTGGAGTTCACGCTTTAGCGTGCCTTGGTGAGAACTCTGATCGCTCGAAGGGCATGCGAAATCATGAACTCCAGCATCACCCCACCGGCATCCGGGCACTGTAGTAGTGACACAGCGCGACGGCACAGGCGTCGGCGACGTCGTGCGGCTCGGGGACTTCGAGCAGTGCCAGTTCGCGTTGCACGGCGAGCTGCATCTGTTGTTTGTCCGCGCGGCCGCTGCCGGTGAGCAGGCGTTTGATTTGGGCGGGCGTGTAGTGCACAACGGGGACATGGCGGACGGCAGCGGCGAACAGAATGGCGCCCCGGGCGTGAGCCATCAGGATGGCCGTTTTGGGATAACTGCCGTGCGAGAATACCTGCTCAATGGCAACCGCTTCCGGTGAAAACTCTTCAATCACGTCGCCAAGACCGCGGCCAATTTCGGCGACGCGCTCGGCGAGGGGCCAGTCGGGTTTGGAGCGGATCACCCCCCCCTCCTCCAGGACGGGGCCTTCGTCGGTGCGGACCAGCAGCGCGTAACCAGTGCGGTTGAGGCCCGGGTCGATGCCCAGGTAGCGGTCCTGCACGGGACCGCTGAACGTATTGCCGACGGAAAAGCTCATCGGGACGCGGTCCGCAGACGGAAGGGGAGTCGCGCGGGCGGTTCCGCGCTGTCTACGGCTGTTCATCGTCCGTCCTCCGTGATGACTGGATGGTTTTCGCGATTGGTGGGAGTGTGCGGGCTTTGGCTTACGGAGAGCTTGTGAATTCCTCGGGGGAAACACCCGGTGTCTTATGATCTCCCAAAACGTTGAGGACATGAGACGCTGGAATCAGACATCTTGTGTTCTTGCTGATTCGAGACACCGGGTGTTTGAGGGCCCGGCGGCAACAAATCCCAACGACGGGGCGCGGCCCGGGGGCTTTTTTCAAGGGTCATTGTTGAGTAACACGATCACCTGCGCGGCGATGGACTCGCCCCGTCCGATGGGGCCGACTTGCTCGCCGGTTTTTGCTTTCACGTTGACGGCTGCCCGATCGATTCGAAGCAACTCCGCGATGCGGGACGCCATGCCCGCCTTGTGGGCCGATAATTTGGGCCGCTCAGCGAAGATGGTGCCGTCGACGTTGACAACCTTCCAGCCGCGCTGGCTGATCTCGCTGACGACTCGTTGGAGCAGTTGGGCGGAGTCCGCACCGGCAAACTCTGCCGATGTGTCCGGGAACCAATCCCCAATGTCCCCCAGCCCGGCTGCGCCGAGAACGGCGTCGGTGACCGCATGCAGCAGGACGTCTGCATCGCTGTGCCCGTCGAGGCCGAAGTCCGCCGGAACCACCACGCCGCCCAGGATCAGCGGCCGCCCGGCGATCGTGCGGTGCGTATCGTGTCCGAGCCCAACGCGGAACATTTCTTCAACCTTCCCATTGGCGTGGAGTTACGCCGAGTGACGGCCGACGCCCCGGCCCGTCGGCGGCATCATAAGGGGAAGACGGCTCCGACACCAACAGGGGCTTCGGCTGAGTCACGCGAGCATGGCAGGCCTCCCGTTTCGCCGCACATTTGAAATGTGCGGCGAAACGGGAGGCGAAACGGACGGGCGGGACGGTTGAGCGGCGTCCTCGGTCGCTTAACCGGGCGCCCTGAGCGCCTGTTGACGCGCTGCGGTCGCCGCTCGTATAAGCCCCGCTGCCTCCCCTCTTGCGATTCTCCTACTCGATCGGTTCTCCACGCGTGATGTCCCCTGCCTGCTATCGGCTGACGTGGCTCGCTGTCGTGATGACGGCCCTTGCCGGAGCATCAGGCTGCGCGTTGTGGAACGGCGACGAGTCGATGGGCCCCACCGGCCGGAGTCTGCTCAAGCAGGTGACGCCGCAGGCCGATGCGATCGAACTGGAGGTCTCGTTCGTGGAACGCCCCGTGGGCGACCCGCTATTAGGCAGCAGCCTGTGGGACGAACTCGACACCATCAGCACGCTGGATCCGACGGTGTTGACGTCGCTGCGTCGCAACGGCTTCCGGTTCGGAGTCGCCGGCTCCGAACCTCCCCGCAATCTGTTGGCCGCGATGGGCGTTGTCGGGGGCCGGTACAACGGACACCGCTATTCGCAGCGGTCGGGCCAGGCAATGACGATCGATACCTGGCCGGCGTACGCAACGTGCCGCGTCAGTCTCGATGAGGCGGGCGAACGGCGGCAGCAGACCTACAAACAGGCCCGCTGTACGTTCCGCATGACTCCCGAGCGGTTGCAGGACGGTTGGGTTCGCGTCGAATTCATCCCGGAAATTCACCACGGCGAGCTGAAGATGCGGGCCGTCCCCGGTGACCAGGGCTGGCAACCGGTCGGCTCGCAACTGGTCGATCCGCTGTTTGACCAGCGCTTTTCCGTCGCGCTCAACTTGGGGGAAACAGTCGTCCTGTCAGCGGACGGCGACGACCCCGAATCCGTCGGCCATCACTTCTTCCGTGGCGGCACGACCGGCCACAAACTCCAACGACTGCTGATCGTGCGGCTCGTCGACATGAGGCGGATCGATGGTGTCCGAGCCAACTGACCAACCAATCAACTTTTTCACGGCAGCCCGTTGAGTTTTCGCAGCACCCATTCGGTTGTCAACAGGCCGAAACTGAGCGCGAGCACCAGCCAGTGATCCCAGAGCGGGATTTCCTCACGGGACGATTCGTGCTGCGTGACGCTTGCGAACAGTTCGGGAATCTCGTCGATTTCGTCGGGGTAAAAGAACCGGCCGCCGGTGACTTCGGCGATCTGCTCCAGCAGGTTGCGGTCGGCGGCCAGTTCGGCCAACTCCGAGGTCCCGCGCTCGGCAACGATCAGTTCGGCGGTGACCGGCTCGTCGCCCAAGTCGGCATTGGAGACTGTGAGTTCCACGCGATATTCCCCCGCATCGAGAGACGTCGCTTTTCCCTCATGGATCAGCGGCCGCGTATCGGTTGGCTCCAGAGCGACGGTGGCCACGGGACCCGCTCCCTCCGGGGCATCCACATCAAAGAATTCGGCCCGGGCCTTGAGGTCCGGAAACTCGTTGAGGAACCGCTGATTCCAACGCGCCCGCAGGATTGCATCCTCGCCCACTTCGATCTCCGACCGGTCCGGCCCGAAACGGACGTGTTCGTTGCCGGCACTCGCCTTGAATTTGGCCGCCCAGCGGGTGATCTGTCCCCAGAAACGGTGGTGGTACCGGTCCCCGACACGCAGCCTCCATCGCCACGTGCTGTCGACGCCGATCCACAACACCTGCCCGGCGCCGGCATGCTGGTGAGCGATGAGTGCGTTGTTGCGTTCGAAATCGAGTCCGCCCTGCCCCGTTTCATCCCGCAGCGACGCGAACACGGTCGCTGCCGGTTTGGCCTGTCCGACCAGTCCCCAGGGATGCCCCGGTAGCGATCCCCAGATGCGTGCGTTGGCTTGTCCGTCGGCGTCAAACTGTAAGAAGTCCTGCCGCGCTCCGTCAGGGGTCAGGGTGAGGTGAAAGCCGCGCGTCGATGGAGGTCCGGCCTGCTGGGGTCCGGACGCTTCGATGACATGCAGCCGATCGACCGGCAGCAACCGCTCGACGATCGGCGAGTTGTACGCCCGCGGGAAGTGGTCCTTGCCGGCGGTGAGCACGAGCGTTCCGCCCCCCTCCTGGACGAAACGGTCGAGCAGGTCCCACGTTTTTCCGGGCAACTGCGAAGGGGCAATGTCACCAATGATGATCGCGTCATATTCGGCGAACGGGGACTCGCGCGTCTGCGCGGCCTCTTCCGGAAGAGCGAGTGTGCGTGGGAAAAACGTCTCCGGCAGCACTCCTAGATATGGCTGCCGAAACAGAACCGGGTCGACCTGGACGCGTTCGTCACGGGCCAGCGCATTGTCCAGAAAACGAAATTCCCAGCGGGCCGCTCCGTCGAGCACGAGCACACGGGTTTCGTCATCCACGACGTTGACGGTGAACGGCTTTTCGTTGTTGTCGTCGCGTGTCTCACCCGGCTGCGGGTCGATGCGGAGCATGTAGGGCTGCCGTCCGAGCAGGGTGGCGTCCAGCTCGAACTCCACTTCGACAGAGCGGTCGGTCGCGGTGATGGTTTGGGACTGGGATTGCTCCGGGTGGTCGGCTGGCTCGAGCGTGACGGTTAGTTTCTGGCCATCAAAACCGGGCGTCCGCAGTTGGGCATGCAGGACGGCCGTGTCATCCTGATAGACCATCTCCGGGTACTCCAATTCGCCGACGGCAAGGTCTCGCGGACGCCGCTGCGACCCCACCAAGACCGGATACACCGGCACGGACTGCCCCCGCAGCCGCGCGAGCAACTGCTCGCCATCGAGCGCAGCGTTCTCGCGCCCATCGGTGAAGAGGACCACGCCAGCCAGCGGTGTCTCCGCGGCTCCTCCCGCCGGTGTGACTCCCAGCAGCAGGTCCGAGACATCTGTCTGCAACGACCGGGCGGGGTGAGCCACGAGTTCCGGCAAGCTCTCGGCATCGGCGACGGCGGCTTCGCCGGCGAACACCTGCAACTCTCCGATCGCCAGATCATCGATCCTGTCCCAGAGGGCACTCGGTCCGCTGTCGATGAGCCGCCGCGCGATCTCCTTGCGGGAGATTTGCCCAACCGCGTCCATGAGCTCGTCGAGTTGCTGCCGGCGCGCCGCTTCCCGCTCGGCCCGTTCGATGGGATCTTTCGTTTCGTCGGGACCGACCCATTCCGGCTCTCGGTCGTTGTCGAACGCCTCCTGCCAGCGGTCCAACTGCGCATCGACGGCGTCGTTGCCGATCATCTTGAGCGCCCGGATCCATCGCAGCCGTTCCGATTTGTCGGCCTGCTTGTCGACGGTCGCCATGCTGTCGGACACATCGACCGCAATGAGAACGCGGCCTGTTTGCGTACGGTCGACGGTCCACGTCAATACCGGCTCCAGTAGTGCCACAAACACAACGCCCACCGCCACCAGCCGCAGGGCAAGCAGCGTCAGCCCGAGCCGACGTCGCACCAGCCTCCGCTCATACCGATACAGCAGCACAATGCACACTGTTGCCGCGCCAGCAAGCAACACGAGCGTCGCCAGCCACGCAGGATCGCCAATCGCATTGAAAGTGAAACGACGCATGCGGAAATGATTGGTTGATTGGTCCCTCATTCCCAAGCCGGAGCTTGGGAACGAGGGGCAAGCGCGCTGGGCTAATCAACTCATCGACTGTTCATCCAGTCAACTAACCAGCCACTCAGTTCTCTTCCTGCGATTTCTTGTACTCCATCAGCCGCCGGTTATAGAACGCGATCATTTCTTTGTGCCGGATTGTGCCGAGCAGCTTGCGATGGTTTTCGGGGTCGACGACGGGAAGTTCATCAATTGCGACGGCGGTAAATGCGCGCATGGCGACGTTGAGGTCGTCGTCCGGGGTGACGCTGACGACGTTGGGGTTCATGACGTCGTTGGCGGTCGCCAGTTGCCAGATCGTTTCGTCGTACAGGTATACGCGGATGTCGTCGGCGGAGAAGATGCCGACCATTTCGTCCTGTTCGTTCATCACCGGGAAGTAGTGCTGCTTGGTCGTGGAGAGGGCATGTACGATTTGATGCAGGGGCATCGACTCCGGAATGCGGAGGATGCTGCGTGCGCGGTCATAGACCTCTTTGACCGTCAATCCTTCGAGCACGTCGACCAGGAAATCGCCGCGGTGGGCGGGGGATTCCAGACGGGTGGGAACCTGCTTCGCATACAGTTTCCAGCGGCGCATCATCATGAAGCACAGCGTCGAAACCCACATCGTCGGCAGCAGCAACTCGTAGCCGCCGGTCATCTCCGAGACCATGATGATCGTCGAGAACGGCGCATGGGCGCAGCCGGCAAAAAAGCCCGCCATCCCGACGATGGCGTAAGTCTCCGGCTGCGGCACGAGCGTGGGCCACATCCCGTGAAACCAGCGTCCGACCGCTCCCCCTAGACATCCGCCGATGACCATCGACGGGCCGAAGACTCCCCCCGACCCGCCCGAACTGATGGTGAGCGAGGTCGTTAGAATCTTCACGAGCGCGACGGTCAGCAAGATTTCGATGCTCGCAGTTGTCGTATCGGTCAACGCATCCTGGAGTGTCCCATATCCGGTGCTGAGCACGGCGAGGACTCGGCCATCCTGCCCGAATGCTGTGAACAGCCCGATACCGATGCATCCGGCAAGTGCCGCTCCGATCGCCGGCTTGAAATGTGGCGGAATCGGGATGAGCGCGAACAGCCGATGCGTGCCGTAAAACACCTTGATATACACGATGCCGACTGCCACCAGAATCAACGCCAACACCGCGTAGGGCAGTAACTCCAGCGGCGAACCGGGCGCGAGCTCGGGACGCAGGGCGAACAAGGGCGCGAAACGGATTTCTTCCGGGAGCGACTGGGAATACACGCTATATCCGATGATCGACGCGGTTGCCGCCGGGATGACGACGTCTGCTTCAAAATCGGACTCGCTGTACAGAATCTCTGCGGCAAACAGGGCCCCGGCGAGCGGCGCCCGAAAGATGGCACCCACGCCGGCTCCCATCCCGGCAGCGAGCATAATTCGCCGGTCGCGCGGCGACAGCTTGAGGTACGTCGCCAGCACCGAGCCGAAGCCGGCACCAATCTGGGCGATCGGACCTTCACGCCCCGCAGAGCCGCCCGTCCCGATCGTAATCGCCGAGGCGAGCGTCTTGATCACCGGCACCCGCGCGCGGATGAGCCCGCGCTTACGGTGAAACGCGTCGATGACGGCGTCGGTCCCGTGCCCTTCCGCATCGGGAGCGAACGTGTACACCAGCCAGCCGGACGCCAGTCCGCCGACCGTCATGACAACGACGATCATCCAGGGAAGCAATTCCCCGCCATTCTCCAGCACATGGCCGAAGATGCTGTGCTCGCCGACTGCCTCCCGCGGGGTGTATCCGGCGAAATGCACAAGCGTGAAGTGTGTGACGACCTGACTCGCCAGACTAAACAGGATCGCGCCGAGGCCCGCCGCAATTCCGACCAGGATCGACAACACGATCCACTTGCCAGACGCCTTCACGTCGATCGTCTGCAACAGTTTCTGAAGCTGATTCACCCGCACCTGTCCGAACGCTGAGAACTTGAGGACGGACCGCTACCCAGAGAACCGTCACAGAGCAGCACTGATTGTGAAGGACTCTCTCGGGGATGCAAGGCAGTTGGGGAAGGAATCGGCCAATCGCCCCGCTTATCCTTCCTCGGGCTGTTTGCTATGCTGGTCAGAACCTTCGTCGGCGTTTTTCTCGGAGAACACGGTCGTGCTGCTCACCGTCGTGCCAAAGTCGTCCGCCACTTGCGTACTCTCCGCCAGTATGCTGCTGATGGTGGTTCTGTTGCCTCTGCGGGCTGCGGAGGGGGAGGACGCTGAGACCGACAGGACCGTCCGTGTCGCCGGGATCGTCCTTAAATGGCTGCGGACGGAGAAGGACGCCAACTTCGGCCGGGCGGAAAAACTCATCCGTGAGGCCGCCGCAGGAGGGGCGGAGATCGTCTGCACCACCGAGTGCTTTCTCGACGGATACGCGATCAAGGACAAATCCATTCCCCTGGACGACTACCGGGCTCTCGGCGAGCTGATCCCCGGCGGCTCGTATTACCAGCGGCTGGCAAGGCTCGCGGACGAACTCGACATCCATCTCGTCGCCGGCATGCTGGAGGCGGACGGCGAGCACCGTTTCAACACCGCCGTCCTCATCGGTCCGGGCGGCGAGCTTGTCGGCAAGTACCGTAAGCACAAGCTGGAACACGAACTCGTCCGCAACACGCCCGGCACGGACTTTCCCGTCTTCAAGACCCCGCACGGCACTGTCGGCATCATGATCTGTGCCGATCGCCGCATGCCGGATCTCGTCCGGCAATTGTGCACCAACGGTGCCGACATCCTCCTCTGCCCCTCCGGCGGCATGTTCGGATCCCGGCGAAACGACCCCATCGTCCAGTCACGCTCGAAGGAGAACGGAAAGCATATCCTCTTCGTGCACCCCGCCGAGTTCCTCGTCACGGCTCCCAACGGCGAGATCGCGCAGCGCACGATCCTCGGCGACCGTCTCGAAATCGAACCATCGCAGATCGGCACCGACCTCGACAGCAGCCGCGTGTTCTACTTCGACCTGCCGCTGCGCTAAAAACGCCTCCGCCCAGCGCCTCGCGTTTAGCCGCACATTTCAATGTGCGGCGAACCCCGGGCATCAGTCGGCCACAAAGTGCAAACGCAGGTTACGCAGCACCGCATCGGCCCGTTGCTCAAAATCACGCCCGCGGTGAGACCGCGTCATCGGCCGAATATCAACATTCACGATCGAGCGGCGGGCTGTCGCCGCCTGCCAGTGCGGCTGGTCATCCCCCGGCTCGGCAAAATCGAGCCGCACCGAAACCGGACGCCGGCGTTCCTCCCCACGCCACCAGCGGAGATACCACGGCTGCCCCAGCCGCAACAGGACATGGTCTTCCGCCGCTTCCAGAATCTCGGCCCGTTCGTCCTCGATAAAACCCAACAACTTCAGCAGCAACATGCCGCCGATTTTGCACGTCGCAAACTGGCTGGTGATTCCCCGCTGTGTCGTCGTTTCTTCGGTATCACGGTTGCATTCCGTCGGCGAGGTTGACGGCTCTCCGGTCTGGCTGATAGCCACGGTCTCAGGCATTGTCCCACTCCACACGAAGGGCCGATTGACAGTTCCGATTGTTTGTGGATCCCCCTGAGCGAGCGGCGTGCCGAGCAGGAGCCGAAAATCGCCGTCGTCATCCGCCCAGTCCGCAAGCCCTGCGACCGCAAGAAGATCGCCGCCGCAGCCCGCCGCCGATCCACCGCGTGTTGATTTTCCTCAACGTGGCATTGGGGCAACACGCGTGTTGCTCATTTGCGTCCCATGTCGGAGAATCGGCGTGCTGAGAGGAGCCGATCACTTGCAACTCCCAACAGTCGTCTCTCTGCCGCCGCCACACCTCCGAACGGAACGAACGCATGACCTTCAGCAGCTTTGAAGCCGTGTTTTACACCATCGGATTCCTGGTTCCGGGTTTCGTGTGGTCGGCGGCCATGTCGATCCTCGTTCCCGCGAGGCGGAGCGCAACACAGGTTCGATTCCTGGAGTTCGTCACACTGAGTTGTATCAACCACGGATTGTGGTCTTGGGCATTGTTTCTGATCTTTCAGACCGGATTCATCAAACGACATGTTTTTTGGTCCGGTTGGCTGCTGTTCGGTATAATATTCTTGTCGCCGCTGGCGTTGGGTGTCTTGTCAGGTCTCTTGCAGCAAAAGGAGTTCGTCAGCCGGTTTCTGAATTGGCTGGGGTTGCGAACTCTCCATCACATTCCTCAAGCTTGGGATTGGCACTTCAGTCAGGGGAAACCATATTGGATCCTCGTTCAACTGAAGGACGGGGCAAAGGTGTATGGTCTCTTCCATCGAAGGTCATTTGCCTCAAGCGATCTCGAACATCGTGACCTTTATGTGGAAACTCAGTTTCGACTGACCGACGGCGGCGAATGGGCGCCAGTCGAAGATTCTGGCGGTGTATTGATCATGGCAGATCAGATTGCAACCATCGAGTTCCGAAATGTGACGGAGGTGAATGATGACCAATGAGAAGCAGGCCAAGACTAAGCAAGTGCAAGGGTATCAGCCGCGACCTGGAGACGTCGACAAATACGGTTACCGTCCACGTGAAGTCGGTCCCGTCAATCTGGCTGACTTAAAGCCCCCTTCCGGCGGTACTGCGATTGAGCCGCCACAACAGGCCGCGACGAAGGAATCCAATCAATGATGTCGGTGGTGCGACGTGCGGATTGCCACGTCCATCGCCGCACGAAGGTTGGTGCGATTGCGCAGTATCATGGTGGTGCATTTGTCACCGACCATTGACGAGCACCCGATTAGCGTCAACTCTGCCGCCATGACCACCGCCGCCACGCTCGATGATCTGCGCACACGCATTCTCGCGGGAGAGACGTTGCTGTTCTTGGAGACGTTCGAGGAGGACCGCTGGGAGAACGAACTGGCCGACCTCGCCGCGGACACGGAGCGTGGTTTGGTCGTCTGGTCGGTGACTGCCGGTCCGCTCCCCCCGCCCGGCTCGCAGGCGATTGGCATTGACGGACCACTCGCGTTTCTGGACCAGATCGGCCAATACCCCAACGACCACCTGTTCCTGCTCAAGGACTTCCACCCCTTCTTCACCGACCCCCGCGTGGTGCGAAAAGTCCGCGACCTGCTCGGTTCACTCGCCGCGACCGGGAAGTCGCTGCTCTTCCTGGGACCGGTGGCGGAGGTCCCCTTTGAACTTAAGAAGGAAGCCACCGTCCTCGAACTCCCCCTCCCCGGTGCCGACGAACTGCGCACCACACTGGCGGACGTTCTGCGGATGCTTGCCGGGCGCGAGGGGCGAGGGGTTAGGGAACAGGGGCCGGGGAGCGGGGAACAGCAGTCACCGACCGCCGGCAGCGGCGATCCGCTGTCCACGCCCAACTCTCCGCTCTCAACCCTCGACTCCTCCCAGCAAGAGCGGCTCATCAGGGCCGTGTTCGGGCTCACGCTCAGCGAAGCCCGCCGCGCGCTGGCGCGCGCGCTGCAAGGGCGTGAGGAGATCGACGACGATGTCTACGCTCAGCTCGTCGCTGAGAAGCGGCACATGGTGGAAGGTTCCGACCTGCTGGAGTTCTTCGACCTGGCCGACGGCGTCGACGACATCGGCGGTCTGGAGGGGCTCAAGGAGTGGATCGGCCAGCGGGCGGACGCCTTCACCACCGAGGCGCACGAACAGGGCATCTCCCACCCCAAGGGCATGCTGCTGCTCGGCGTGCAGGGGTGCGGCAAGAGTCTCACCGCCCGCGCGACCGCCCGGCTGCTCGGCTTTCCTCTCATCCGCATGGAGATCGCCAACCTGCTCGAATCGGGCCGCGGCCGGTCCGAGCAGAACCTCCGCGACGTGCTCCGCGTCATCGAAACCATCGCCCCGGCCGTGTTGTGGATCGAAGAAATCGACAAAGCCTTCGCCGGGTTCGAAGAGGAAGCGGCCGCGGACGCCACCATGTCCCGTATCGTCGGCCGGTTTCTCACTTGGCTGCAGGAGCATGAAGCCCCGGTGTTCGTCGTAGCGACCGCCAACAACGTCTCGCATCTGCCTCCCGAACTGCTCCGCCGCGGCCGTTTCGACGAAATCTTCTTCGTCGACCTGCCCAACTATCAGGAGCGACAACACATCCTCAGCATCCATCTCCGCAAGCGCGGCTGGAAGCCGGGCAAATTCGACCTCGACGCCCTCTCGACCCGCACCGAAGGTTACAGCGGTGCCGAGTTGGAGCAGATCGTCAACTCGGCCATTATCGAAGCCCACGCCGCCGACCGCGTCCTCACGCAGGACGACCTCGACCACGAACGGGAACTGCTGGTCCCGCTCTCGGTCACGATGGAAGACGAGATCTTCACCCTCCGGGAGTGGGCCCGCAGCCGCTGCCGTCCGGCGACTCCCGAATTCCGAGTCCTCGACGTGATGGAGGCCGAGGTCCGCCGCGGCGAGCACCTGCAAATCGACGACGGTGCGGACGGCAGGATCGAATCCAAATGGCTCGAACTGGCCGAGCATGGCCAAATCCGGGCGGCTGTCATCGAACACATCCGCCAGCACGACCGCGTCACCTTCGATAAGCTGCAAACCGACTTGGCCCCCTACTGCGAAACGTCCGGCGAATACGGCCTCGCCTTTCGCTCCGACCCCCGCATCCTCATTTGGCCCCACCTCAGCCGCCCACTGGTCGACCTGCTCACCGACCTCCTCGCCGCCAAACGCCTCTACCTCAACCCGGCTCCCCTCGACGCCTACCCGAGTGCAGTCCGCCCCAAACTGCCGGCCCTCGAAACGCTCCCCGCAGAGAAACGCACAACCCCCGCCTGGCTTCCCCTGCACCTCCGCCTCATCCCCCCGCCCGAAGGCAGCAAACGCCTCAGCCGCGTCGCAAGAGCCCGCATGGGGAAGGTGTAGGAAGCAGCATTCGGCGGGTGGCGGGGGCTCGGCAAGGATGTCCGGTCGTCGTGCCGCGTCGATCACGGGGGCGACGAGGCCGCAGCGGAGATCGTTCGTCGCCCCCGGTTCGGAACAGGATTCGCTTGCTACGGCCCAACGAGCCCCCGGCACCCGTCGATGGTCCGCACAGCGGACCCTACTTGGCTGCGGTCATGGCGTCGGGCGCCACATCCTGATCAATCCGCGAACATCGTTTGTTCGCGGTCTGGGCCGACGGAGACGATTTGGACCGGGAACTCCAGCAGTTCGGCGATGGTGTCGAGGTAGGCACGGGCCTGGGAGGGCAGATCGGTGAGCCGGCGGATGCCGGTGATGTCCTGCTTCCAGCCGGGAAGCATGCGGTAGATCGGTTTGGCGATCGCCAGATCGGCGGCGTGCGAGGGGAAATCGGCCGTGCGTTCGCCGTTGATCTCGTACGCTTCGCAGATGCTGACGTCGTCGAGTTTGCTGAGCACGTCGAGCAGCATGACCGCGAGGCTGTCGACGCCGCTGACCCGCGCCCCGTAACCGGTGGCGACCGCGTCGAACCAGCCGCAGCGGCGGGGGCGTCCGGTGACGGTTCCGTACTCGTTGCCTTCGTCGCGAATGTGCTGGCCGACCTCGTCGTCGAGTTCCGTCGGGCAGGGACCGCCGCCGACGCGGGTGGTGTACGCTTTGACGACGCCAATCATGCGGTCGATCGCCCGCTCCGGGACGCCGCTGCCGACATGAATCCCGCAGCCGGAACTGTTCGACGACGTCACGTAAGGAAAGGTGCCGTGGTCGATGTCGAGCAGGCTCCCCTGGGCGCCCTCGAACAGGATCGACTTGCCGTCTCGCAGCGCCCGATGGAGGAACGCCGTCGTATCGCAAACGTGAGGCCTCAAGCGGTCGGCATAGGCGGTGTATTCGTTGAAGATGTCATCCGGGCAGAAGGGATCGAACGTGGGATTAAAGGCTTTGAGGATCGTGTTCTTCTGGGCAATCACGTCGGTGAGACGTTGCCGGAGGAAGTCCGGCCGGTACAGGTCGCCCATACGAATGGCGTGCGTGCGACCGACTTTGTCGCGGTAACAGGTGCCAATGCCCCGCATGGTCGTGCCGATGGCGTCGTCGCCGCGATGCTTTTCGAGCACGGCTTCTTCGGCCATGTGGTACGGAAAGATGACATGGGCCCGGTCACTGATGAGCAGTTCACCGATTTCGATGCCCCGGTCGCTGAGGGCAGTCATCTCTTCGAGAAACGCCTGAGGGTTGATGACGACGCCGGTCGCGACGACGTTGGTCACGCCCGGGCGGAGGATGCCGGAGGGCAGCAGTGACAGCTTGTACGTCTCCCCGCCGAACATCACCGTATGGCCGGCGTTGTTGCCGCCCAGGTAGCGGACGACGACATCGTGTTGGTCGGTAAGCAGGTCGACGATTTTGCCTTTGGCTTCGTCGCCCCATTGCAGGCCGACGACGGCAGTGACAGACATGAAAGCAGGTCCTTCGAGTGAATCGCGGGCAAACCGGCCAGTATATCGGCGCGAGGGCCGGATGTTGAGTCAGTGGTCGGGGGTCAGGGGTCAGAGGTGTATCCGTTCAATGGTGGTGCTCGCTCATTTCAGGGTGGCTAGGGCGCTGTTGAGGCAGCGGAAACGATTCCTCAGGCCGAACACTGGGGCCGTCACGTGGCTCGTTTCACTGTCCACAGCCCCAGAGTTCCGAGCGGCTTACTCATCATCGGTGTCAGATCGCCCCAGCCCCCCCACCAGTGGGCGGATGCACCCGGGGATCAGGGAACGGGGAGCGGGGCGGGCGTCGGCATCACGCCCCTGCTCCCGGAACCTTGACTGCCCGACAGGTGTGATTCGCGGTAGAATCGCCACATGACTGACGAGCAGCCGCAAATCACGAGTTCGGACGAGGCGCAACTGCGGGTCTGCAGTCTTGAGAGCCGGCGGGCGGACGAGATGGCCTCGTTGATTCGCAGGCACCGGGGCGTGCCGACAGTCGCTCCGTCGATGCAGGAGGTCCCGCTGGACGACAACCGGGAGGTGTTCAGATTCGCAGAGGAGCTGCTGCAAGGGGGGATCGATGCGGTGGTTTTTCTGACCGGCGTTGGTGCGAAGGCGCTTCTGGAGATTGCCGCGGGGCGTCACCCGCGTGCCGATCTGCTGGCGGCGCTCGATCGCTGCACGACGGTCGTCCGTGGTCCCAAGCCGGCGACCGTGCTGCGAAACTGGGGCGTACACATCGATCACCGGGCCCCCGAGCCAAACACCTGGAAGGAAATCCTCGCCACACTCGACGAGGCCCCCGTCGACTTGTCCGGTCGAACCGTCGCGGTCCAGGAGTACGGACTGCCGAGCGAGGAGCTTGGAGCCGGCTTACGGGATCGCGGCGCGGTCGTTCGCTCGGTGCCGGTCTATGCCTGGAAGCTGCCGGACGATACGGCTCCGCTGGAGCAGGCCATCCGCACGACCTGCGAACGCGGGTTCGACGTCCTGCTGTTCACCAGTGCCCAGCAGGTGCGGCACATCACTGAGGTCGCCGGACGAATCGGCCTGCAGCAAGAGTGGGTCGCCGCCGCATCCGATTGCGTGATCGGCAGCATCGGCCCGACGTGCAGCGAAGCGATCCGTTCAGCGGGTCTGCCGGTCGATGTCAAACCGAGCCACCCCAAAATGGGAGTCCTCGTTCGCGAAACACTCGCCGAGGCACCGCAGCGACTGGCTGAGAAACGCGGCGAACGGCATTCGTGAGCTAGAGTTCGGCGACGGGATGCCCCCCAACGGCCACCCGTGCGGGGCACATTCCCTACGTCCGTCACAACTCGACCTCAACAGAAACCGCGGTGATCTCATGGCTGACAATTTCCCCTCTCAGGACCGGAGCGAGCAAACCCCGTTTTCAATTCTGGGTGTGGGGCCTGTTACCGGAACGATCCTTGGAGGCGGCTTCCTGCTGGGCATCTTGTTCGGAGGATTTCTCCTGTTGGGGAATACCGACGGACCGGCGGAACGTTTGTCGAGACCGGCGGCTACAGCGAGACAGGCGACACCGTCCTCGGAGCCGAAGGCCGTCGCCCGAAAAGCCGATGCCGATACTGTCTCGAACCAACTGGCCGCCGAACGCGATCGGCTGCGGCAGGAACTGGACGCCGCCAGGCTCCGCCGCGAAGTCGAAGCCCTCCGAAACGAACTGGTGAGCCTCCAGTCGTCGACGGTCTCGGTCGAATCCGCAAGCGAGGTCCCGGCTCGCCGTCGCAACGCGGGGAGTCCGGCCGCGACGAACAGGACCGCCCCGCGGCTGCCAACGTCCAGGCCGTCAACTTCGAGGCCGTCGTCCGCACCAGCGACCGAAGCCAAATCACAGGGCGCTGCGACGCTCGCCTACTGGAATCAGTTGAACGCCGTCATTCTGCAGGAAGCAGCACTCCGCGCGGCACCGGCCAGCGGCGTGACGGCAACGAACGCCGGCGGCTTCCTCGATGCCCGCATCCAGGCGGGTGAATTCGCCGTAGACAGCATCCGGCAACTGGACACGACCGGCGTCGACAGCCGCGTCACCAAGCTCGGCGAACAGTTGGCCAACTGGTACGACCAAGGCCGCCTGGTGGCACAATCCGGCAAGCAATTGCTGACAACCGCCAGCATCCAGGACCGCCAGGGATCCGCCGGCAAGGGCTACCAGGCCGCCGAGCGAAGCCACTCCAAGAGCGTCAACAAGATCAACGCCGAAGGCGAGCAAACGCGGCAGGCCATGTCCCGCAAGTACCGCCTCAAGTTCCCGCCGCTCAACTGACCCCTTCCCCGCCAGCACATCTCCGCACCGGCGATTCCGGGCGATGAGCGAGATCGCGGTTGCCCAAACCGGGCCGGACTCCGACAATGGAACCACGGGACGTCCGCCGGCCAATCACGCCGGACCGCTGCGTCCTCCCGTCTTCCCGTTGTCAACGGAGTTGCTTCGAATGCATGGATTCCTGTCGGCCCTCACGGTGACGCAACAAGCGGTGACACACGCTGTCATGACGCGACGCGCCGCCGTTCCCTTCGTCGCAGCAATCCTGCTGTTGGCCCCCGGCTCTCTCGCGACCGCCCGCGACCGTGACCCCAAAATCGACAAAGCGGTCACCCGCGCGCTCGATTACCTGGTCCGCGAACAGCGACGACAGGGGCACTGGGAGGCGAACAACGGCCAGTACAAAGTCGCCATGACGGCGCTGGCCGGCATCGCCCTGCTGTCGGAAGGCTCCACCACCACGCGCGGCCGCTACGCCCCCAACATCTCGCAGGCGGTCGACTACCTGCTCGACATGTCGCAGCCCAACGGCCTCATCGGCTACAAGGACGACTACCGCTACACCTACGGCCACGGCTTCTCCATGCTGTTTCTCTCGCAGGTGTTTGGGGAAGAGGAAGACGTCGAGCGGCGGGAGGACATTGGCCGCGTGCTGACGAAGGCGGTCCGCTTCAGCGGTTACGCCCAGACCGACCGCGGCGGCTGGGGCTACGTCTCAGCGAAGGACGGCAACAACTTCGATGAAGGCTCGACTTGCATCACCCAGGTGCAGGGGTTGCGTGCCTGCCGCAACGCGGGCATCCCGGTCCCCGCCGAGATCATCGAACGGGCCAAGCAGTACATCGACGACTGCACGACCGACGACGGCGGCGTGCAGTACAGCATCATGCGGCAAGGCGGACCGCGCCCGCCCATCACCGCCGCGGCGCTTGCCGCCCTGTTCAACTCGGGTGAGTACGAAGGGCCCAACGTCAAGCACATGCTCGCGTTCTGCGAGAAGAACATCTGGCCCGGCGGCGGTGGCATGCAGTCCACCTTCGGCCACTGGCACTACGCCCACTACTACTACGCCCAGGTCCGCTACCGCCTCGGCGGCGACAAATGGGAACGCTACCGCCGCGAGATCGGCGATGCGATCATCCGCAAACAATCCGCCGACGGCTCCTGGCAGGAAGGCCACGTCGGCCCGGTCTACACCACCGCCATGAACGCCACCATCCTCCAACTCGACAAAGGCTACCTGCCCATCTTCCAGCGGTGAGCGGCCAACCGGTGACCATCAGGCAACAACCAGCAACCGGCCAATCTGATCCATCGCAACCACCCGATCCGTTGGCTGCCACATCGCAGATAGACAGAATCGAAGCACAGATAGGCAGAATTCGCGACAAGGAAAGGCAGAATGTTTTCTGTATACGTATAGTTATCCCGCTACCTGAAAGAGTTATTACAAGGAGGATTACCAAATGCCTATATGCACAGCACCCGTGCGGGGCCATCGCTCAGCGGCCGCGGCAGCGAAGTGCCCCGCATGTCGTGGCCGCTCTCGCGGATACGTGTCCTACTCCCCGTCCTACTCTTCGTCAGGTGGCACTGGGGGCAGTGGTGGTGGCTCTGGGGGCGGTCGGAGCAGTGTCGGCGGGTCCGGCACCAGCAGCAGGCCGCACTGGTCGCGAGCAGGTTCTTCCGTGGTGTACACGCCCGCGCAGGTGCGGGCGCTCACGCCGGTCCGCGAAAGCGTCGAAAAGCGGGCATCCTTGCCTGACCTTCGGGACGTCTTTCTCTGCCACGCGTGGGACGACCGGAGAGGCGCCGCCAAGGATCTGCACGATCTGATCGAGTCGCTCGGTGTTTCGGTCTGGTTCAGCGAAAAGGACGTCCTCCTCGGTTCGCCGTTGCTTCGCGAAATCGACAAGGGACTGGCGAAATCGCGAGTCGGGATCGTGCTGGTGACGCCTGCGTTGTTGCGCCGCATTGAAGGAGCGGGCATCGCCGACAAAGAGCTTTCCGCACTTCTAGCGCGTGACCTGCTCGTTCCCGTCGTGCACGACACGACGTATGAAGCTCTCCGCGAAGTCAGCCCGCTGCTCGGCTCGCGAAGCGGACTGAACACTGCAGAAGATACGATGGCAAATGTCGCGGCCAAACTCGCCGAGCTGGTTGCCCTTGGGCCCTGTCCCGCAACCAAACCGTAATTCGCGGGATAACAAAACCATGCACCGGAGTTGCCGATCCGGGCCGAATTTGAAATCAACGTCGCTGGCGGCAACCCGGTGATGGTAAGCGTTATGCATCAACAGGACCCTCATGTCTGACAACCTGCCTTGGAAAGACGCCATCGTCAAAGTCTTGACTGACCAAGGCGAGGCAATGCACTACACAGACATTGCTGAAGTGATTGCGGATCGACAGCTTCGCACGGCTCTTGGTGCCACACCAGCTAGTTCAGTCAACTCAATTATCAGTGTTTCACTCCGCGACGATGCCGGAACGCCTTTCTACAAAGCAGGACGTGGTCTCTTCGGTTTGAAGATTCAGCAAGCACTTGTGCCTCCGTCTGTTGCGCCGGCAGCGGACGCTGGCGAAGAAGAGGCTGTTGACGCGGATGATACTTCGATTATCAATGCCTTGGGCATGTTTTGGCTGCGTCAAAACGTTTACTGGAAAGCTCAACCCTCCATCCTCGGCCGCCAGCAGGTCGGAGCCGATACCATCGATTTTTCCGCACAGCGCGGCGTGTATTTGCTGCACGACCGCCGAGATGTTGTATACGTTGGCCGAAGTGTCGATCGAGGTCTCGGCCAGCGACTATTCGAACACACGCAGGATCGCCTAAACGGTCGATGGGATCGTTTCTCGTGGTTTGGGATTTACGGGGTCAATGACGATGGTCACCTCAACGATGAAATGCCAACCGCAACCGGTGACACGATCATCGCGGCATTTGAGTCCATTTTGATCGAAGCGCTGGAACCACCCCAGAATCGGCGCCGGGGTGACAACTTGAATGCTGTTGAGTTCATGCAGGCACGTGATCCGGAGATTGATAAACGCCAAACTCGTGACCTACTTCAGCAGGTCATGGCAAAGCTCGAATGATGCATAACAAAAAAATGCCGGGTGCCATGCTTGCATCGCGTAGCAGGGCAAGCATGAGGAGGTCGGAGTGCTGGTGCGGGATGCCGAACGATCCTGTGCTGCAGCCCTCCGTTCTCTGATGCGCCACAATCAACGCTCACCCAGGCATGCTCACCCTGCTTCGCGATGTGAGCATGGCACCCGGCAAGAAGGCCACGTCGGCCCGGTCTATACCACCGCGATGAACGCCACCATCCTCCAACTCGACAAAGGCTACCTGCCCATCTTCCAGCGATGAGTCGTAGGGTGGGCTGTGCCACCCAACACCCGGTCATGCGGAATATGAAACTTTTCAGCGCCGTTCGATAGTGGGCACAGCCCACCCTACTTTATTGGGCGTGTTGGAGGGACGAATCCCAAAGCTTGGATTTCCAGGACATTGAAGACACGACCGGCGAACCATAACCACTCGTGTCCGGCAAAGCCGGACCTACCCGGCTGCTGGACACGCACGTGTGCCTGCTCCTAAAATACACGACATCCCCAGCCTGGGCCGGTTTTAGGGGCATCCCTACAAAGAATCCCGGTCGCCAGGAGGCGTTGCTGTGAGTCTTGCGTACAAGCGTTTCATCGGGGTGATTGCGAGCTTTGCCTTGATGGCAATGCCTGACGCGCACGCAGATTTGGTGAACTACACATTGGACAACGTCATCCTGGATGATGGCACACAGATGACCGGAACGTTCTCATGGACGTTCGCTGCCGGCGATTTCGGGAACGGCGCGGGGCAATGGAGTTCGTTGGCCATCCCCTGGACTCTCCATGATCAAAACGACCTGAACAGCACCTTTGACGTTGGTTCTTCGATCGAAATCACGCTCCCGGGCAACCTGCACGACGACGGGGTGGACATTACTCTCTTTTTGTTGCAGCCTCTCACGCCCACCACATTGTCGTTGATTGATCTCACCCGGAGCAAGTATGACATCGGCGGCAACGGATTTCACGCGGGGGCATTCCTCGGCGGAAGTGTCGCACCAGCTGCCGCAGTCCCGGAGCCGTCCGCATTCGCCCTCGTTCTCTGGGGCGTCGCCCTGCTCTGGATGATGACCCGCATCTGGCGTTCACAAATCTTAGGGCGGCCTGCCGGCAGCGGAGCGTGGGCGTCGAACGTGATCGTCGTCAGGCGGGAGCCTGATTCACCGACTTCCCGTAGGCGACTCAGATGACGTCCCTTGTGGTGGGAGCGAGCGGGGCGACCGCGCGCAGGAAGTGTTGCAAAGTCCGCTGATCGGGTGGCGGCTGGTCAGCGGGGTGATTTCTCAAACGGGTACACGGTCTTCCAATCCCGTTTCATGTCCACGACGGCCCACCCGTTCTGATGGGCCTGTTTCAGTGCTTCATCCAGGCGCCCCACATGCGAATCCCGGTCGTAGGCCCATTCCCGATCGCCGTCGGTGTGATGGACCAACAGGCAGAAGCGAAGGCCCTTCCCGGCGGCCGTCCATTGGAGCATCTGCAGATCGCCATCCGAGTTGCCGAACGCGGCGATCGGGCGGCGTCCGATGAACTTGTTGATGGCGACCGGTTTGCCTGCCTTGTCGTCGATGAAATCGATCGCAGGCCAACGGACAATGACAGGGACGCCCTTGCGTATCTCGAATTCGGCCTTGATGCTGCTACCGATGACCTGCTCCGGCGGGATGCCGTAGACGTCCTCGGCGAACACACGCAGGAATTCGATGCCGCCACCGGAGACGATGTAGGTCTTGAAGCCGTGGTCGCGGAGGTAGCCGAGCAGTTCGAGCATCGGTTGGAAGACGAGTTCCTGGTACGGCCTGTCAAAGCGAGGATGCCGCGCCGTTTCGAGCCAGTCTTTGACCGTCTGTGCGAACTCGTCGGTGGTCATGCCCGCATGGGTGGCCATTACGAGCTTCGCCAAACCCTCCATGCGCGCGTCAGCGAGTGCTTGCTGATCGCCTTCGAGCACGGCTTTGAACGGCTGCTCGGATTTCCATTCGGGGTGTTGCGGGGCGAGTTGCTTGACGCGGTCGATGGCAAACAGGAGCTGGAAATAGACCGGTTTTTCCGACCACAAACAGCCATCGTTGTCGAAGGTCGCGATCCGTTCCGCCGGGGGGACATAGTCGGGGCTGCCCTTGGAGGAGACGCGGTGGACGAATCGAACGATGGCCGTTCTGGCGGGACCGTCGTTCCAGGAAGGGAGCGGTTCGGCAGCCCCGCACTGCGAGGCGGACCCGGCTGCCAGCGTCACCAGAGTTGCAATCCTCAGATTCAGGTTCATGTCTTGTTCCGTGATTGCAGAAAGGCCACGCTCAACATGACGTCGAACGTGGCCAATGGTGTTCACGACATTCGCCAGATCGCGGCCGGTCACTTGGTGGGCGGCGTCAGCTTTTCCATGACCTGGTCAAGATTGAAGGAAGCCGCCTTCATGCGCGGCGGATACTCTGTGAACGTCTCCAGGAATTTCCCTGCATACGTCTGTGCCGGCACGAGCAAGTAAGCGCGATCGATCATCCAATCGTAATACGTGTTGGACGTGATCTGAGCGCGCTCGTAGGGATCGCGGCGCAGATTAAAGATTAGCGGAAGCCGAAGGGGCGTGAACGGATTGGCCCACAGCTTCAACGTGCCCTGGGCCCGCTGTTCCAGAAAAACCAGTTTCCAGTCGCTGTAGCGCAACGCCATGAGGTCACCATCGTCTGAGAAGTAAAAGATCTCCTGGCGTGGCGATTCGTCCGTCTGGCCCGTGAGCAAAGGCAACTGGTTGTATCCGTCGAGGTGGACCTTGTAGGTCTTGCCGTCGGCCTGGTAGCCAGCCAGAAGTTTCTCTTTCACGTTGGGCTCACCGGCGACGGCTGCCAGGGTGGGCATCCAATCCATGTGATGCACGATTTCGTTGGTGACGGACCCGGCTTTGATGTGTCCCGGCCAGCGGACGAAAGCGGGCACCCGCCAGGCACCTTCCCAGTTGGTGTTCTTCTCACTTCGGAAGGGAGTCATGCCACCGTCGGGCCAGGTGTTCATGTGGACGCCGTTGTCGGAGGAGTAGAAGACGATGGTGTTGTCGGCGATGCCGAGTTCGTCGAGGAGTTCGAGAAACTTGCCGATGTGCATGTCGTGCTCGACCATGCCGTCGGAGTATTCATCCTGTCCGGAGAAGCCCCGCAGCTCTTTCTTGACATGCGTGCGGAAGTGCATCCGCGTCCCGTTCCACCAGCAGAACCACGGCTTGCCGGCAGCGTGCTGTTCGCGAATCCACGCGATGGCGCGGGCGCTGGTTTCGTCGTCGACGGTCTCCATCCGCTTCTTGGTGAGCGGGCCGGTGTCCTCGACGCGCTGCGTGCCGTCGCCGTTGGCCCAGGAGTGAATCACGCCGCGTGGTCCGAATCGTTTGCGAAACTCCGGGTCCTTCGGATAGTCCTCATTTTCTGGCTCCTCTTCCGCGTTGAGGTGGTACAGGTTTCCGAAGAATTCGTCGAAGCCGTGCATCGTCGGCAGGTGCTCGTCGCGGTCGCCCAGATGGTTCTTGCCGAACTGCCCCGTCGTGTAGCCCCGCTGTTTCAGGATGCGGGCAATGGTGGGATCGTCCGGGTGGCTGCCGAGCTCCGCGCCCGGGAGACCCACCTTGCTGAGACCGCTGCGGAATACGCTCTGTCCGAGAATGAAGGACGCCCGGCCGGCGGTGCAGGACTGCTCGCCGTAGTAGTCGGTGAAACGCATGCCTTCCCTGGCGATGCGGTCGATGTTGGGGGTGCGATAACCCATCACACCGTGTGTGTTGGCGCTGATGTTGGTGATGCCGATGTCATCCCCCCAGACAACCAGAATGTTCGGCTTCTTTTGCGCGGCAGCGATCGGGCCGGTCACCAGGATCGCGGCGAGCGAAAGTGCGGCGACACGAAGTACGGGAAGACAGAACCAGCGGTTCAGAGCAGTCATGGCGTGAGACCTCTTCGGTGTAACAGGAAGACAATGCATGGAGGACGCGCACGATTGCGCGTGTTCGCACAGAGCCCGCCGGCGCGAATCGATTCGACGTGTGATTCTCGTCATTGGAAGATACAGCACCGCGCCGCGAAATACGACCTGCTGCCGGACCCTTATTCTGCTGGCCCCTGCGAAGCCGGAAGCGACATCCGATGCCGCCCCGCTCATCCCTCACCAAAAAAGAAACGAGCCACCGACGCGGGATCGGGGCTCGTTTCGCGGGGTGGGCGATGTTCGTCGGCAGGCTCGGACAACCGAGGTCAGGGAGAGAAGAGACCAACAGAGGCAGAGCCGAAACGGGTCACATCACCCCCCCCGGGGCGGGGGACAGCATCGTGCTGGCGGAATCCTCACTCCTCAGCGGCTGAAATCGAATGGCTGCTGCGCGGACGCTCGCGTTCCCGATCCCGGATTGCTGAAACCGGTCGCTCCGCCCGTATCAGACTCCGGCTCGGCCGAACGTTTCTGCCACGGAAACAACCACTTGGACTTTGCATCGGGGGGACTGGCGATCCGCGCGGGGTGAACGGAGACCGGCGGGGCCGAAACCGGAGCCGCCTTTGGTTCGCTGGCAGCGGCGAGTCTCAGCGAGCCGGGCTGCGGAGCGGCGATCTCGGAGGCAGCGGGCCGCTCACGTCGCGGTCGGGACAACCGGGGCAGCGGGTTGGGGTTGGAGGCGACGGCCATCTGTTCCGGGCTTTGGCCACGCACCTGTGTAGGATTCGTGCGACTCGGTAACGGACGGGTGTCGTCGTTGCCGGCGAGCAACGTGCCGTCCGGCGTTTCGAGCGTCGGACTGCCGGCCATCACCCAGCCGTGCCATTCCTGTTCGATTTCGTTGACGCTCGATATCCCATAATGGGACTGGAACGAGCTCTCCCATCCCTGCTCCAAAGCATCGCCCAGGAATTCCAGAAACTCCGCTCGTCCCTGCTCCCCTTTTTTCTGCACGAGGTAGTCCGCCAGTGAGTAGCCCTCCGCGTACAGGGTGAGCACGTCCTGCATGTCGCGGGGGTACTCCTTAATGCTGAGGAGCTGGCCGAGCGGAATCCGCTTCGAGGTCTTGATGACCTGATTGAGCAACTTCGTCTGCCGCATCCGTTCGGACTCATGCTCAACAAGGGTCGCTGCTCCTTCGTCGGCCCAGCGTGGGAGCGGGCGGCGGAAGTGGCAGGCGAAGATCATGTGACTGATCTCGTGCGGCAGCACCGAATCGAGAATCCGCTGCTCGCTTCCCTGGATGTCCATATGCCAGCCGAAGACTTCACCCTCGTTGAAGGTGAAGGACGTCGCCCCGCCGGCACCAATACGTCCCACCTTGCACTTGATCGGGCACGGTTGCGACCACTTGCCCGGCAGCGCTTCGCCGAGCCAGTCGATGGCCAGGTGGTGCCGATAGTATTCGGCTGCTTCGCCCACCTGTTTGGCGAACGCCTGCGTGGGTGCGGTGACCACGAAGTTGTCCGTGCGGTGAGTTGCGGAAACAGCGACAGCGGGACAGACAGCGACCAACAGCGCGGTCGCCGCGAGGGCTCTGGCATCCATGCGCGGGCATCTTCCAGTGATTGGGCCTTCGCTGTGGCTTGCGACGCTTCCTGCCGCGGGAGGGCGTCTCACCTCCCGCGAACTTCGTCACCACAACCAAGGGACTGTGAGGGGGCTGCCTGAGCATCCGACCTGCCTGAGAAGCAGGACAACCCAGACAAGATGGGGTCGATCACTCCCGACATGTTGTCCTCAACGTGCGGGCGTTGCCTCAGACACTAAGCAGACCGGGGACCAAACCGGCCAAAAATGCCGGAATTGCGGAAACGGCGATGGAGAATATCGCCTAATCCGTGACACCAACATGCCTTGCGACTCCGCGTGCCGTTTTCACCACAGGACGACGCGAGCCGAGATTGCCAGTCTGGACTTGTAAGAATTGCACGGCTGCAACCTCGCCCGCTTGCAACATCGGCAATTCCTGCGGGTCGGTGACGGCTGCCCACACGCGATGTGATACGGAGGCAACACCCGCCCCGCCGTCGGCGTTGCCTCCGGGCTAACCCCCGCTTGATCAACGATCGTTCGCCGCGAGCCAGCGCCACGGTCCAGTGAGCCACGGTCCAGTGAGCCGCGAGCCAACGGCGAGCGCCCCTGCGCGGCCCCATTCATCGCGGGTGGCACACCAACCGTGGTTGATCATTGTTAGCCGCGAGCCAGCGGCGAGCGCCAGGGTGCGGCAACTTTTCCCAGAAACCGTTTCCCCCCGGATTCGATCCACCGAGCGGCAATCGCCACTTCAGATGACTGAACCGTCCTCCAGTCCAACCTTCACCGAGCCGGCTCCCGTGGCGGCAGCAGGACCCAATCCCCGTCCTCCGCCTCCCAGAACGACTTCCCATCGCCCGCCGTCGTACCGCCATCGTCCTGCCGGTTCGGCCCCACCGAATACAGCAACGGACGTCCGTCAACCACGCGGTAGGTCAGCGGTGCATCGTCAACGGCATACAGATCGCGCGGCACCTCCGCCAACAGATCGGGAGTCAGCAACGCGAGGTCATCCGGCCACTCACCGGTGCGGCGGCGGTATTGCTCCAAGGCGATCGCAACAATCGCTGCGTCATGCCTGAGATTGGTTGCTGACAGTTGACGGCCCAGTAGTCGAATCTCCTCGTGATACCAGACTCCGCCAAGCATCACGGCGACGGGAAGAAACCGGCGTCGAAGCGACGGTGAGTCCATGATTTCCTGGATCGCGTCCTCATAGGAGTCGACTGCGGCCTGTCCGTGAATGTTGGAAAAGGCCTGTTGTCGAAGCTGATCCAATTCAAGCCACTTTGCGCGGACCGTCCGACGGTCTGCGACCATCGGCAAGACGGCCGCGCCGCTGAGGTTGAAGAGCGTCTGCTGCAAGCTGTCTGCCATCCCGCTCTCGGGAATGTTCGGTATCCACGCCAGGACCGGAAATTTGTCACTGACAACATAGCCAACGGTGACCTCTTTGAGTTCCTGAAATCCCGCCGGTGTGAAACGGCCGTTGCCGTTGCCGTCGTCGGAGAATGCGTGTTGGATGTAGTCTTCAACAAGACGACGCTCCCCGGTCCAGCGAAATTCGAAGGGTCTTCCCCCCAGCACACGATGAAGCTGTTGAGCCAACTGTTGCAGATTGGCGTCGGTGAACAACTCCGGATGTTCAAGCACCTCGCTTGTGATCAGATCGCTGGTGCCTCGGAGGAAACTAAACGCCACCAAGTCGGCCATAAACCCGTCGAACGCCTGCCGGGCATGGTCCGGAATTCTCAGTAACGCCGTGAACAAGGTCACCAATCGCGGGCCATCGCCGTCTTCGGCGGCCGCATGGCATGCACCATACAGGAATTGGAGGACGAATCGCATGTCCTGTGCCTGCGCCAACACGATGAAATACCCATGCGTGTCCGGGCCGTTGTATGTTTCCCAGCCCCCGTACTCTCTGGCGGCCAACCAGCCGGCGTTCTCGGGATCCCGGTTGATGAAACCGAGTTCCGGTTTGCTGGTCGCGCGGAGGAACCACTCGACCGCGTCTTCGTGCTCGATCAGATACTGCCGGGCTTCCGGCCAGTGCGGATCGCTCGGACCGGTCTTGAGGGCTCCCAACACGGGAAATTTGTAGCCCCTTAGTTCCTCCTGGCTGAGACGCACCAGCCCCTCGCGATACAGTGGCCACGCGCGGTCCTCTTCGGGGATCGCGCGGCTCTCCTTGTCGTAATCGGCGACGAGGTCGAACGTGATCGTTGGTTTGGCGGTCACGAAGCGGATCAGCAGCACTGACCAGATCGCCGCCAGCGCCAATGCCAGCACGGCCATCGCCTGCCAGGTGCGGTGCCGGATGTGCCACAGCCACGGGCGGCAGCGGAGCTTTGCCCGGCGGATGAGTGTGGCGGACTCCCTGGTTGAGCCGAAGGACTTCTGTAACTCCTCGGCGGTGTGACCGGCCTGCAGGCCATCCGCGAAGTGGGCACACAGTTCGGCGGCGACATCGCACTTCTCGCGGGGCCAGAGCTGCGTTCGCCGCACGACTTCGTCGACCGTCTGCAACAGCGGCTGCGGCAAGTCGTGACCGACCATCGCGCGGCGGTAGTCCAGTGAGCCGGAGAGCCGTCCACGCAGCACGTCGCGCCACGGTGTCGTTCGCCAACGCGCCCAGAGACTGTCGCTCGGCTGTAGGGCATCGGACACGGCATCCGGCAGGGCGTCGCTGGTCATGAGGCACCCCCTTCCAGTGATGGTTGCAAGGCCGGGGGCAGCACGCCCAGGTTCTGCATGGCGAGGGTGACCGCCTGCCACTGTTTGGCGTCTTTGGCCAGCCGCCGTTTGCCCTTGGCGGTGAGGGAGTAGTACTTGCGGGTGCGGCCGTTGTCCGCCGTCTGCTCCTTGCCGCGGACGATGCCCTGCGACTCCAGATTGTACAGCAGCGGATAGAGCGTGGACTGCCCCATCGTCAGCAGCCCGTCCGATTCGCTGCTGAGAGCTTTGACCAATTCATAGCCGTACTTGGGACCTGCCTCCAGCAGCTTGAGCACGGCGACCGGCCCGGCTCCCCGCATCAGTTCCCGTTCGATTTTCATGACAGTCCGCCGGAACAGGGGCACGATTGGCGTCGTAGAAGACGTTGGTATGTAACGCATACTATGCAAGGCGTTCTGACTTGTCAAGAAGGCGTGAAGACCCCCGTCTCAAGAGGCAGCCTCTCAGAGCCGCGCGCGCGCGGAAGCGTCCGATGATTGAGATGGAGCGCTTCTGGAAACGGACCACACGTGTGAGCGGTCGCTTCCTGACGGGCGCGGCTCTGACGGCACAGTCTCACCATCAAGCAAATACGACGGGCGGACGATCAGACGGCGTGACCGTTCTGCGAACGGTCGCTCAACAGAGCGGTCGCGCTCGCGTTGCTGTTCGTCATCGGACCGGGTAGATTCATTGATGCGGGGCTGGTGCCGTGCCTTGACGAACCGAGAGATTCCCCCATGAGCCGACATGTCCCCCTTCACGTTGCCATCCTGTGCCTGATCAATGGCATGATGGCCGTCGGCGTCCCGGGCGGCGTCGCTTCGGCGGCGATCATTCAGGTCGGGCAGATTAATCCCGTGCCCGGTGCGGGCAACGACTACTACGGCGACGTCTGGGGACAGACGATCAATGGAACCGACTACGCCTTTGTCGGTTCGTTCGGCGGCCGCGGCGTGGCGATTGTCGACCTGCAGAGTCCCTCCGCCCCGGCACTGGCGACGCACTTCAATCCGATACGGCCCGGGACTTCGAGTACCAACGAAGTGTTCAAAGACGTCAAGGTCGTCGGCGATGTGGGCTACTTTGCGAGTGATAACGGCGGTGGCGTGTATGTGGTCGGCCTGGCGAACCCGGCCAGTCCCACGACGCTTTCACGGATCACCTCCGCAACGCCGGGCGGCGGATTCAACAGCATCCATAACATCTCTGTCGAGAACGGGTTTCTGTATGAGGCCGACAGCCGCACGGGCGTCGTCAAGGTGTTTGACGTTAGCGATCCGACGACACCGACGCACGTGCAGGACATCGCCGTTTCGAGCGGCCGCATTCATGACGTGACCGCGCTCAATGGCAAGTTGTACACCTCCGACCTGAACGGGCAGACGGCGATCTACGATGTCAGCAACGTGGGCACAACCGGCGCGGCGTCGTTGGGATCGTTCGCCTCCGGGGGGTCGACGCATAGCAACTGGGTGACGCCCGACGGCCAGCATCTTGTTTCGGCTCGCGAAACATCGAACGGCGACATTCGTATCTACAACATTTCCGACCCCATGAACGTGTTGCTTGAGGCGTCGATTGACCGCAGCACCATCGGCATTGATGCGTTCTCGCCGCACAACCCGGTCGTGATGGGCGACCTGTTGTATGTCTCCTGGTATCAGGCGGGCCTGCAGGTGTTCGACATTTCCGACCCGACAAATCCGCTGTACCTGGATGGTTTCGACACGTTTCCCGGAGTTGGCAGCACGTTCGACGGCAATTGGGGCGTGTATCCGTTCCTGGGAACCGACCGGGTCCTGTTGAGTGACCTCGACAGCGGCCTGTTCATCGTCGATGCCTCTTCCGTCCCGGAACCTTCGACGTTGCTGCTCGTTTTATTGGCTGCCGGACTTGGAAGCGGATACTGTCGGCTTCGGCGTCGGTCGACGCAGCGACCGAGTTGATCCATACGAGCCACACAGGGACGTCCGTCCCATTTGACGACTTGCAGTTCCCTCCCTCCAGCAACGTGCCCTGTCATTCATGAAAGCACTCGTCAAAGCAAAGGCCGCAGAAGGCCTGTGGCTCGAAGATGTCCCTGAGCCGCAGGTCGGCATGAACGATGTGCTGATTCGCGTCGAGAAGACCGGCATCTGCGGCACCGACGTGCACATCTATAACTGGGACGAGTGGGCCCGGAAGACGATCCCAGTGCCGATGGTCGTGGGGCACGAATTTGTCGGGGAGATCGTCGAGGTCGGGGCGAACGTCAAGGACTTCTTCCCCGGCGAGATTGTCAGCGGCGAGGGCCATGTCGTGTGCGGGCACTGCCGCAACTGCCTCGCGGGGCGGCGGCATCTGTGTGCGGAGACCGTCGGCATCGGCGTCAACCGGACCGGGGCCTTCGCCGAGTACATCGCTATCCCGCAGACCAACGTCTGGCATCACGCGGACGACATCGACCGCGAAGTGGCGGCGATATTCGACCCGCTGGGCAACGCGGTGCACACCGCTCTGTCGTTCAACGTGCTGGGCGAAGACGTGCTGATTACCGGTGCCGGCCCGATCGGCTGCATGGCGGCTGCGGTTTGCCAATACGCTGGGGCGCGATATGTGGTTGTGACGGACGTCAATCCGTGGCGTCTCAATCTCGCCAAGAAGATGGGGGCGACGCGAACGCTCGACGTGCGCAGCCAAAAAATCGCCGAAATTCAGAACGAACTGGGCATGAAAGAGGGCTTCGACGTCGGTCTCGAAATGTCCGGCCACGCCTTCGCCTTTCGTGACATGCTGGCCAACATGTGCCACGGCGGCAAAATCGCCATGCTGGGCATCCCGCCGGACGAGATCGCCATCGACTGGAACACGGTGATCTTCAACATGCTGACGATCAAAGGCATCTACGGCCGCGAGATGTACGAAACGTGGTACAAAATGACCGTCATGATCCAGGGCGGCCTCGACATCACCCCGGTCATCACGCACCGCTTCCGCTACGACCAGTTCGAGCAAGGTTTCGCGGTGATGCGCAGCGGCGAGAGCGGCAAGGTGATTTTGGATTGGAGCGCGATGGAATAGCTTTTGAAGATTTACGTTGGCATGCAGTGAGGTGGACCTATATGAGCCATCGGAAAGATCTCGATGACAATCTCGAAGTATCGGTTCTCGTAACAGAGACAATCCCACGCGCAATGGGACTGTCTTTCTACTGGGATGTGTTGCTGCCACTCGGGTTGACAGGCGTGCCCGTCGCGATCTGGACTCTGCTGCGATGGGTCAGCAGCGGACTTGACAAGCCGGCAGCTCATGTCCCTGGAGCCATCATCGTAGCAATGCTCGCCTTGCAGACAGCAGGGTTAGTTGCTCTAGCATTCGTCGCCTTGATGCGACGAGATATGGCGACTGTCGAACTGCACCGCATGTTTCCTCACGGACCAGCTCGATGGCGAACAGTATCTCTGGTGATGGCTGTCATGTTCCTCGCCTTATTCGACATCCTGACGAACATGGCGGCAGCTTTCCCCGGAGCTGAGTTTCTGTTATTCGGAGGCATCCCATTGTATTTTGCGTATTTGGTGTTTGTCCGCTTTGCCTTGTTTCACAACTCGGCTCCTACGCTCATCTCGGACTAGCAGTCTGTTGAGAAACGGCTTCGTCGGCGAGAGCGCGGAAAAACTCGTCAGAGCAAGGAGCCGAATCGCAGACATATCCCTAGATACGTCGAGATGTGGCGACGCCGAGCTGACGAGTTTTGACCGCTTGCAGTCAGAATGAGTTTTTCAACGGGCTGCTAGAAGGCGGCCCAGCGGGGACGACTGGGTCGACACTGAGTCATCCCCCCATCGCATGTCC
>JAJDEI010000144.1 GCA_029259845.1 Planctomycetaceae bacterium
GCCTGAAACAGACCGGAGCCCGCTGGCGAATCCGCCGCGTCAATCGCCAAGCCGGACTCTGCTCGCTGATGGACAGCCACCACTGGAACACCTACTGGCAAACCCCCTAAACCCAAACGCAACAATCCGCTCCTGCACCCCATGCCGAAGATGTCGCAGAAAATGCCTTCTGTGAAAAGACGAATCCACTAAAATGACCGCATCGGGCTGTGAACGGTTACCCCCCGACGGATGAAAGACGACGAAGCCTCAGCGGACGTTGGACAGGCAAAGACAATGCTTTGCCAATATGACCAGGTCGAGGTGCAAAATCCACTTCCGTTGCATTCTTGCTTCCGCCCACAAGACAAGCACATCTCTCGACAGTCCCGAATCATATCACACGGCTCAAGGGCCGCTTGCTGGAGATCGGCGTGCAAAGCGGACCCACTTCGGGGGATTGATCGGCGCGGAAGATGGACCCGCCGTAGCGTGCTCGCGAAGCGGGAACCCTTTGGGGTTTCAGGTTTGGGAGCCAAGGATGCTCACGGTGGACGATTACGGACGGATACGGCGGGCTTATCGGGACGGGATGAGTATTCGGGAGATCGCTCGGCGGTTTCATCACTCGCGGCAGAAGGTGCGGGAGGTGCTGCGCGGTGAAGCCGAGCCTCGGCCGTATCGGCAGCGTGAGCGGCAATCGGCTCCGAAGCTGGGGGTGTTTCGGTGACGGTCTACCGCCCGCGCCCTTCATCCTCGCTGATCGCTCGGCGGGCTCGGTTGCTTCCTGCAGATTCTGGCCGATGACGAGTCGGCTCCGCCCAAGCAGCGCCACACGGCAATGCGGATTTTCGAACGGCTGCGGAAGGATGACGGCTACCAGGGCGGCTACGACGCGGTCCGCCGCTTCGTCAAAAAGCACCGCACGCACGATCGTGAGACGTTTGTCCCGCGGGACTACAATGCGGGTCGGCGACTGGAAGCCAATTTCGGTCACATCGACGTGGATTTCCCGGACGGACGGCGGCAGGTGCCGGTGCCGGTGCTCATTCTGGTGTGGTCCTACTCGAACGCGCCGTTTGCTGTGGCACTGCCCACCGAGCGCAACGAAGCGATTCTGGAACGGATGGTGCAGGCGTTCGAGCCGCCACGAGCGGATTGTTCGGCGAGGTTGTTTTGCTGTGGGCAACCTCTTCGTCGAGTTGATCGTTGAAGGCAGTCCGGCCTCGCCGCTTTGGGTGCGTTCCACGGGAAGTCTGGTGGGATTATCCGAAGACGGCGGCCACCGCGCTGCTCAGTGGCCGTGACCGCCAGATGAATCCGCGCCTGCGCGGCGCTGGCGAGTCATGACGTCTTCGAGCCCACCGTGGGTGGTCGGAATCGCACGGCGGACCGAATGGAAACCGACGCGACCCTGACATGGGACATCCCACGATCCATCCCGCCGTGCGGGTTCTGCATGCCGGCCCGTGGCAACGAGAAGCCGGTGGTCGAGAACCGGATCAAGACCTTGCAACGTCGCTGGGGCACTCCTGTGCCGCGCGTCAAGGATCTTGCTGAGTTGAACGCGTACCTACGGGAATGCTGTCGGGACGATCTGTCCCGCCCGTCAAGGGATTCGCACAGCACGATTGCCGAGCGATTCGCCCACGAGAGGCAGCAGGCCGCGATTCTGCCGCGGCGGCACTTCGACGCCTGCATTCGCCAGCCGGCGAAAGTTGACAAGTACCAGTTCGTGCGATTCGACAACGTGTGCGATAGCGTCCCGCGCACCGTCGCTTTCAAGAATGTGATCGTCAAGGGCTACGTCGACCGCGTCGAGATCGTTGACGGTGACCAGGTTGTGGCCACCCATGTGCGCAGCTACGACGCCGGCGACCAGATTCTCGATGCGTTGCAAGCAACTGAGTCCGCCGACCGATCAGGGAGGAACAAGGACGAAGGCGGTCGCAGGTCGAACAATGCTTTCCAGACGCCCGGCAGCCCTGGAACACTCCAACGTCTACGGCCATTGGCAGCTTTCGTCGGTCTTTGGCGAACTCCGATCGCGCCTCGAACAGCGACATGGTTCCCGGGGCGGCGTGCGGCAATACGTCCGCGTCCTGCAGCTGTTGGGTGAGCATCCGGTGTCGCGTGTGGCGGGGCGATTGAACAACTGCGTGGCCCGAAGGGGGCGGACGCCGATCGCGTCATTCGCCGCGTGACCGCTTCGGTCTCACGACAACAGGAATCACCGCGAGCGAATCTGGATGACCTGATTCGCAACGACGTGACCCAGGTGAGTGTCCCGGCTTCGAGACTGACTCACTTCGATTCGTTTCTGACCTCGGCACGTTCTCCGGAACGTCCCCCTTCACCGAAAGATGCTCATGACCAAACCCAGCGACCTGTTGGTGCGCGCGAACCTCAAACAACTTCGATTGCCGACCATCGGAGCCGAGTTCGAGAAACTGGCGCGCGAAGCGACCGCGTCGAATCAGACGTTCGAACAGTATCTGCTCCGACTGACGGAGATGGAGGTGGCGGCCTGACAGCCGGGCGCGCTGGCGACGAGGATTTGTCAGGCGCACTTTCCGGTGGAGAAGGATCTGGAGAGCCGCCGTGGGCGGTTCGTTCTGACAGTCAACTGTTCCGTCCAACAATGAACCACTACAGACGGCCCCACGGCGCAGCCTGCCTCCTGGGGAGGACTTCTCGTCGGCCCGTGCGGTGACCAAGCAGAAGGTTTTGGAACTGGCCCGCTGCGAATGGATCGCCGAGCGGTCGAATGTGTGCCTGGTGGTTCAGCCCGCGACAGGGAAAATACATTTGGCCGTTTCGTGGGGCCTGGCTGAAGCCCGGCCCGGTTACCGAGTCCGTTTCTTCACGGCGGCTTCGCTGGTGAATCCACTCGAAGAAAAGCAGAAGGCCTTTCAGCTCGATCGGTTTCTGTCGCAACTGGGTCGCAACTGGATCGGATGGACCTGCTGGTCTGCGATGAATTGGGGTACCTGTCGTTCAGCCGCACGGGAGCCGAGCTGTTGTTTCAGGTGTTCGCCGATCGTTACGAACGTCGCAGTCTGTTAATCACGAGCAATCTGGCGTTCAGTGACTGGGGGCAGCTTTTTCAAGGCGAACGCATGACCGCCGCGTCACTGGACCGACTGACCCACCATTGCGAAGTCTTCGAGATGAATGGTGAAAGCGATCGATTCCGCCAGTCGATGAAACAGAAGAAGCAGCCACGCAAACGAACCTGAGCCGCTTCCCCATTTCGGCCGACTCACGACCACGGCACCCCACGTGTGGGACCTGTGTGGTCGCGTCCTCGGCCGGTTCACAGAGGCCGAAGCCGCAACGGCCTCAACCAATGCGGACACCGCTACACGAATACAGCCACCGCGCAAGATATGCTCGAGCGGATGGCGATTGGGTTTCGAGGGGAGCCGGTTGTCCCGTTCAGACGCAGCGGCGCGAAAACGAATGCAAATTCGTATGTCTTGTCCGCGGCGACAGCTTGTCCGCGCTGCGTGCGGTCTGAATCATGTCGGCCACCGTTTCCAGGCTGAACGACGAATGTTCCCTGTCGAC
Organism: Planctomycetaceae bacterium; assembly: GCA_029259845.1. Taxonomy (GTDB): domain Bacteria; phylum Planctomycetota; class Planctomycetia; order Planctomycetales; family Planctomycetaceae; genus JAHBXU01. Next base: position 3,550 of record JAJDEI010000144.1, read on the forward strand.
AAAAACAAAGTCGTAACTGTTTCGCCGAATGCAGAAATCCGCCGTCAACCTCGTTCCCAAACTCCGTTTGGGAACACACTTCCGCGAAACTCTGTTTCGCGAGCGGCCAAGCAGAGCTTTGCAGGACGCTTGTTCCCCAGCCGGGGCTGGGGAACAAGTGATATCGTTCGTACTTCAGACGGCTAACATGTTACACGAAGTCGAATCCGGCGGTCGCGTCGATCCGTGGAATGTCGCTGCTGCGCAACCGAGAGATCTCGCTGCCGATGACCGTTTCGCCGGCCTGCAGTGCCCGTTTTGACGGGGTTGGGGTTCATTCTGCCTTGCCTGTTTCGAGGACCAGCCGACCGAGGACATTTCCATTTCGCAACTCTGCCAGCGCTTCGTTGACGTGATTCAATGGCCGCGTGCCTGTCACAACCGACTGAACACGACCGCTTGCCATGAGGTCGGCCACTGCTCTCAGATCGCGCCGCGTGCCGCCACGTGAACCGATCAGTTCCAGTTCGTTCTGTGCCAGCTGCTTTGGGGAAAGCGGATACTCATCGGGCGTGTAACCGACCACAACCAACCGTCCCCCCGGTCGCAACGAATCGATTCCGGCACCGAGGGTTTCCGCGCGTCCCACGATATCTAATACGCAGTCGGCACCGGCTTCCCGTGTCAGCCTTCGTACGTCGGCAGGTACCTGTTGCTGGCTGCTGTCGATGACGTGATCTGCGCCCAGCGAACGGGCCCATTCCACCTTTGCCACCGATTGTTCGACGGCGATGACGTTGGCACCAGCGAGCTTCGCAAATTGGATGGCGAACGCGCCCACTCCGCCCACGCCGATCACCAGCACCGTCTCGCCGAGTCGGATGCGAGATCGAGTGACCGCGTGCCAGGCTGTCAGCCCGGCATCGCACAGCACGGCCGCGTCCTGCCAGGCGATGCCATCAGGAATGCGAATCAGCTGCCGGGCGGGGACGCAGAGCCGCTCGGCATACCCCCCCGCGACGTTCTTCACGCCGATGACCCCCGCCATCTCCGGGCAGAGCTGCTCGCGAGGCGATTGATACCAGCGGCTGTTTGGCGGGATCAAAAAAATATAAGGAATCACGCGGTCACCGGTTTGGAAGCCGGTGACGTTGGAACCGACCTCATCAACAATTCCAGCCGGTTCGTGTCCCATGATGAATGGCAGCTTGGGTGTATAGCCGAAACCGTCCAGAAGCTTCAGATCTGTCCCGTCGATTCCACACGCCATCACTCGCATCACGACGTCGTGCGGACCGGGTCGCGGATCGGCGACATCTTCGATGGCCAGTGGTTGGCTGAATTGATTGAGAACGGCCGCTTTCATGACGTCAGCCCCAGTTCTCGCTCCACTTGGCGGATCGGCTCCAGGTTTCGTCTCGCACCGTCGGCAAGCAGCGGATAGTTGTACATGTCGCATGTCAAACTGCCATCGAATCCGATCTGCCTGAGCGCCGCCGTCACGGACGGCAGATCCAGGCAGCCATCGCCGACCGGCAGGTGCAGGGCATACGTTTCGCGGTCACCGTCCGAGAAATGAACATGCCGGATGCGTTTGCCAAGGACTTCGATCGCGTGGACATACGAATCCGGCTGTCCTACGCCGTAATGGCACGAATCGTACAGAACGCCAACACGTCCCTCTTGATGTCCGTCGGCGACGGCATCAATGAAGTCAACGCACCACGTATCGTCCATGCTCAAGGTGTCGGGATGCGGCTCAAAGACGAGTGTCAGATCCTGCGCTGCCGTCAATTCTGCAACATGGCGAAACAGACGGACGTTGGTCTGCAACACTTCTGACGCCGTGCGTTTGCCGTTCGTGTGTGCCCACGTGTCATGACTGATGATGAGCCCAAGTTCCAGGGACGAGGCGAACTCGGCTGCACGGCCAAACTCTGCAAGCGTTGCGTCGAATGCCGCGAACGGTTCCACTTCGACCCAGCAGTCAAACCCGCACAGGCTCAGTCCGATCGCTTCGCACCAGCGAACAAACGCGGTTCGGGTCTCGGCGGTGGCCAGCTTCTCGTAGAACGGCGGGCGAGACAACTCAATGGCATCAAATCCAGCCTCACGCACCATGCGGCAGATCGCTTCGATGTGCGTGTGTTCGTGAAAACTGACGGCGTTGATGCAAGGCATAAAGGGGGAAACCCGTGCAAGAGCGAAACCATCATGAGATCAGTTGACGATCCACTCGGCCGGAGGACGCTGGAATCGGCCGGCCCTGCAAGTCGTGGAGTTCAAGGTCAGCGGGAATTCCGACAAGGTGCAGAATCGATTGCCCCAGATCGGGCGGAGTGACGGGTTCTGCAATCGGATACGCTGCGTGCTTGTCGGTCGCGCCGTGAACGGTTCCTCCGGAGATCCCGGCACCGCCCAGGAGAATCGACTGTGCCTGAGGCCAATGGTCGCGGCCGGCGTCGGCATTCATCCGTGGCGTACGGCCAAATTCACTCATCACGACAAGCAGCGTGTCCTCGGACAAACCCCGGTCCCAAAGGTCAGACACCAAGGCCGCCAGGGCTTGGTCGGTTGGAGCGGCCAAGCGGTTGCGCATATGCCAATAGATGCGTCCGTGGGAGTCATACTCGCCGCCACCCGCTCCCGCCGGTGTTGGATCGATCCAGTAGACCGTCACAAACGCCTCGCCCGCTTCGGCCAACCGCCTCGCGAGCAACAGCCCCTGGCCGAACAGATGTTTGCCGTACCGCTCATGTGCCTCAGCCGGCTCACGGGACAGGTCGACAGCCGTCCGGATGTCAGCCTTGTCCAGCATTGAGAACGCCTGGTTCCAAAGCGGCTGTTTCTGTTCCGTTGCGGAGCCCTTGTCGCGTTGCCTCAAGCCAACGTCGAGCTTTTCCAGCAAGGCACGACGATGGCCGAGCCGTTCCGGGATCATGTCGGCGGGAAGATTGACGACCGGCGCACTGAATTGCGATGTCTGCTTGTCACCCGAGATCACAAACGGATCATAGCGGCGGCCCAGGAAACCTGCGTTCTGCCCCGGCCAAATGCCCTCAACCGGCGGTGCCGCGAACAGCATCGGCAAGGAGATGAACGGCGGCAACGAACCCTGCCAGCCGAGGTGACGCGAGACGATGCTGCCCAAATGCGGGTGATCGGCCAGCGTCGCGCGCGTCTGGTCGACTTGGGGTGTCGCGTGGTACTTACCCGTCAGCATCGTGCAGACGCCGGTGGTATGGACTGATGCCGTATGTGTCACCGACCGCACGATCTTGAGCTTGTCGACGTGCCTCGCGATCCGGGGAAAGAGTTCCGAGACTTGGATACCCGGCACACTTGTGGCGATTGGATCGAGCTCGCCCCGGACCTCGGTTGGTGCATTGGGCTTCATGTCCCATGTGTCGAGCTGTGACGGACCGCCGTTCAGAAAGACCATGATGCAACGTCTGGCACGACCGAATGCCGGCAGCAGCGATGCTGCAGATGCCGGAGACGGCCCCAGCGACAGCCCCAGCGAACCGAGCGCACTCAGTCGCAGCCATGTTCGCCGTGGTGTCCGTTGGCTTGCTAACGGTTGTTCAGTCATCTTCGCCCTCGCTGGCCGTGTTACCGAACCGTCGGCCAGATGATCTGCCGCGCTTCGTCGGGCGACGCGACGTCTCGCCCCAATTCAAGCGAAATGCGACCGATCTTCTCCACCAGTTCAGCATTGCTGCTGGCGTACTGTCCCGGTGACAAGAACGGATTGTCTTCCATCCCCACGCGCACGTGTCCACCGAGAATGATCGCCGTCGTGAGGATTCTCCACTGCAGTTCCGGATCCATCACGCTGGTATTGTACAGGAATCCGTCTGGAAGATGGTGATGGTTATACAGCATCGCTTCGACGGTCGGTGGCGTATAGCTGCCACCCCGCCAGCCCAGGAAAAACGTGACCCACACAGGACCGTCCATCAGCCCCTTCTGAACCATGCGCTGCGCGTTCCACACACCGCCGTAATGAAAACACTCGGCCTCAATCTTGACACCGAGTTTCGCGGTGGTCCGACAAAACTCTTCCAGTTCCGGGCGGTTGTGCAGACCGTACAGCTCGACCGGATCGCAACCGGGCTCGTAGTCGAAACACTCGTCGTGAGGGTTGAAGCAGGTCGAGATCATGTCGGGACGCTGATCCTGCATCAGCTGCTTGCGCTGGGGAAAACGCCCGTTCGCAATTCCGTACTGGATGATCGGTCTCGTGGAGCCGCAACCGTCAAAGATGTCCTGTCGGAGCTTTGCCCAGCCGGGAATGTCGAGGTCGGACAACCGAGTGCCGTCATCCTGAATCGTTTCGTCAATGGTGTACGGACCATGCAGATGACAGATACTCGCGCCCGCACTCACCGACCGCACGTACTCCTGCGCAACCTCGTCATACCCTTTGGGCGTCGGGTTATGCGGATTGCTGGGATAGGCCATCGTCGAGTCACACGTCACCGTTATGATCAGTTTATCCATGGCGTCGCGCCAGCTCCTTTCAACTCGCGAGATGAATTGGAGACAACAGGATTGTCCAAACGGCCGATCCGATCGATTTCGACAGCGGCCTCGTCTCCGTTTGTGAGCCAGAACGGCGGCTTTCGCGCAAAGCCGACGCCTTGGGGCGTTCCAGCAAAACTCACCGTTCCGGGAAGCAGCGTGGTGTCTTCAGACAGGAATGAGATCAGACACCGGACGCTGAAGATCATGTCGGCGGTGGTTTGATCCTGCACGAATTCGCCGTTGAGAAACGTCCGAACTGGCAGACGTTGTGGGTCAGAGAATTCGTCGGCTGTCACCAAAGCGGCACCAAGTGGACAACAGGAGCCAAAGCCCTTGCCGCGAATCCATTGGCCGCCGCCACCATTGAGTCGCCAATCACGAGCCGGCACATCGCCGGCGGCCGTATCGCCAAACACACAATCCCGCGGTTCGTCCTCAGGGACATCACGAACTGCCGTTCCAGTGACGCCCGCCAATTCACATTCGTAGTCCGCTTCTCCGTCAGGACGACGACCTTGGGGGAGGACAATCCGCTCACCCGATCCAATCGCCGAGCTCACCGGCTTCATGAAAACGATCGGATTTGTTGGGAACTCCATCCCCGATTCAGTGGCCTGCTCGCGATCGTGCACGCCAATGCCGAAGATTGTTGTCGGCTGCACAGGTGGCAAAAGAGACTCGACGACAATTGCATCGCCGCACGGCTCGGGTTCTCCAAACAGCTCACCATCAAGAGGGCGAGCTCTGCCATCGCCGAGATGCTCGCCGCGCACGACTTCCCCGAATGTGCCGCGAAACCGAATAATCTTCAATGGTCACCTCTATTCTGCAAAATCCCATCGACTTCCCATCACGAATCCGGCCTGCTGCTCGTGGTCATCGCAGATAACTGAAGCTGCATGGAACGTTCGCAGTGCTCTCGCATGGCCTGTTCGGCAACGTCAGGATCGCGGCTCTTGATGGCTTCGATCAGGTGAACGTGCTGCAACGTCGGTTTCTCGCGGTGGTGAGCCAACACGCTGCCGCGCGTCATCATGCGGACAAGTTGGTTGGCCTTGAGGACTTCAACCAGACCGAGCGCCCCGGACAGTTCAGCGATCCGCAGATGTAACTCAAAATCCAGGTCGTGGATCTGTTCGGGGGGCGCGTCGGAATCAATCCGTTCGTCAAGTTCCGCGGCCAATTGCAGTAACTCTGCGAGCTGTTGGTCCGTCGCTGTTTCGCAGCAATTGCGCGCGGCCTCACACTCGATGGCTTTGCGAAGAATATGCTGGCTTTTGAGCGATTCCACGGTCATCTGCCGCACACGTGTGCCCCACCCAGGCTCCGATTCGAGCAGCCCGTCGCGGGCAAGTTCTCGAAACGCCTCCCCGACCGGTGCGATACTGACGCCCAAATTGCCGGCGACTCCTCGTAGTGACAGCCGCTGACCGGGTTTCAGTTGCCCACTTACGATTTGTTGGCGGAGATTCAGGTATGTTCGCGTTCCAAGCGTATCCGTCGGATTTGATTGTACCTTCGTCATGACTGCCATTTCTCACTCCGGAGAACGCACTTACATTGTTCGAACACTATTGTGACAATACACAATCGCGTCTTCAAGGACCGTGACTTGGAGATCGTTGCCGTGAGTCGAAACGCCGCGCTGGTCATTCGGTCGTTGTCTGAATTCCAAGCGCAGGCCGAGCTGCCGGATCCTCAAAAAGCCCGGTTCTTCAAAGCGAAAGCGCGACCGCTGTTGTTGGACAAGTGCGCGAATCGCCATTATGTTGAGGATCACCAAGCCGGCTGTCACCGGGCACTTCAAAACCGGCACAGCCACGACAGGGGTCGGGAAGGCTGTTTGAGCGGGGCGTCCCGCCACCGGATCTGAATCCCTTCCGACCGCCGCGCGGCCACCTTCGGAGCCGACGAGCCGTCTTGAAGGGGGAAGTTGGTTTCAGGGGAGGAGTTGCTCACCCGAGGCGTTACCGCGCGACGATTTTCAAATGCCAGGCCAATCTGGGAAAGAATCACGACCTCTCCGGGCACTGGGGCGGAAGGGACGTCCGCGAGAACCCGCCTCATTCGCGCCATCCGCGATCGATTCCCCCCCAACGCCGGGGCCGCTTTGCACGCCGATCTCCAGCCACTCTTGAGGTCGCGTCTCTTGAGGTTGCGTCTCTTGAGGTCGCGTCTCCGTTCAAAAAACAATACCGAGACGCTTGCATTCAAAGAGAGCCGCCACGAATAATCCGAATGGGAGCGCACAACGCTTTTCGCCCAAGGAGCGATGAGGACTGACGACGGGGGAAGAAGTCTGAGCTGACGTTCCCGGAACCATTCGCCCTGCCTCCGAGAGGCCGCGCGTCCCTCCCTGCCCTTGCGGGCGATCCCACAGACACCCTACTCCAAACACCATGCCCACACTCGTCATCCGCGGCGGACGAATCATCGACCCGGCTCATCAACGGGATGAGTTCATGGACCTGACCGTGGTCGACGGGCGGATTGCTGCTGCCGGAACCGTCGTGGACAGTCCGGATGAGATCATCGATGCCACCGGGCTGATCGTCTGCCCCGGCCTGATCGACGCCCGCGTGTCGCTGCGGGAGCCGGGGTTCGATGAAGATGAGACGATCGAATCCGGGACAGCCGCTGCCGTCGCCGGCGGGTTCACGACCATCGGCTGCATGCCGGATACCGAGCCGGTTGTCGACACCCGGGCGTCGGCGGAGTTTGTCACCTTGCAGGCCGAGCGGGCCGACAACTGCCGCGTGGTGCCGTTAGGAGCGGTTACCAAACAGCACGCCGGCGAGGAACTGGCCGAAATGGCCCGATTGATCGACGGAGGCGCGGTGGCGTTCACTGATGGCAAGCGGCCGATCGCGAATTCCGAGGTGATGCGGCGGGCCCTGCAATATGCGGGGATGCTCAACCGGGCGGTGCTGCACCATCCCCAGGTGCCCGAACTGGTCGCCGACGGGGTGATGCATGACGGGTTCTACTCGACCAAGCTCGGCCTGCGGGGCATGCCGGCAGCGGCTGAGGAGATTATGGTCCGCCGCGACATCGCCCTGGCGGAGCTGTCCGGCAGCCGCATCCACCTGATGGGCGTCTCGTCAAAAAACAGCGTGGACGAGATTCGGCAAGCCCAGCAACGGGGCGTGGCGGTCACCGCCGACGTGACGCCTCATCATCTGGCGCTCACCGATGCGTGCCTGGAATCATTCGACGCCAACTACAAGGTCGATCCGCCGCTGCGGACTCGCGAGCACATCGACGCGCTGATCGACGGCCTGCAGGACGGCACGCTCGACGTCATCTGCTCCGACCATCAGCCGTATTCGCAGGAAAAAAAGGACTTGGAGATTGATCTCGTGCCGTTCGGCATCGTCGGGCTGGAGACGGTGATCCCCATCTGCGTGGAGACGCTGATCGAGTCGGGGCATCTGACGTGGATGCAACTGATCTCGCGGCTGACAACCGGCCCGGCCCGTTTGCTCGGCCTGGAATCGGGGACACTGAGCCCGGGGGCCGTTGCCGATGTGACGCTGATCGATCCGTCGACGGAATGGACGATCGATGCCAGCGAATTCCGCTCCCGCAGCCGCAACACGCCGTTTGACGGGCGGAAAGTACGGGGCAGAGCCGTGGGGACGATCGTCGGAGGTCGCCGTCGCTACTGAGGATCGTCGGCAGTGCGACGTTCGCCATCGCCCGATGACGTCGATTGGAAGATTCGTGCGGGTGCGAAACCGCAACCGGCGGGAGGCGTGTCAGGCGGCTTTGCCGACGATCAGACAGGCGTTGTGGCCGCCAAAGCCGAAGCTGTTGGTGAGGACCAGATCGATCGGCATCTCGCGGGCTTCGTGCGGCACGTAGTCGAGATCGCACTGCGGATCGGGATTGTCGAGATTGATCGTCGGCGGTGCGACCTGATGTAACAGGGCCAGTGAGGAGATCACGAATTCCACGCCTCCCGAGGCACCGAGCAGATGGCCGATTTGGCTCTTGGTGCTGGAGACCGGCATCTGCTTGGTGTGGGAACCGAAGACCGATTTGATGGCGATCGTCTCGGCGATGTCGCCCAAGGGGGTGCTGGTGCCGTGGGCATTGACGTAATTGATGGCGGTGGGATCGAGTTTGGCATCACGCAAGGCGGCTCCCATGGCCCGCGCAGCCCCGCGGCCTTCGGGGTCGGGAGCCGTCATGTGGGTGCCGTCGGCCGACATGCCGTATCCGTAGAGTTCGGCGAGGATTTCCGCTCCCCGGGCCCGGGCGTGTTCGTATTCTTCGAGAACGACGATCCCGGCCCCTTCGCCGAGCACAAACCCGTCCCGGTCTTTGTCGAAGGGGCGTGAGGCTGTCTGCGGGCTGTCGTTGCGCGTCGAAAGGGCCTGCATGCGGGCAAATCCGGAGAGCCCCATCGGCGTGATGGCGGCCTCGCTGCCGCCGGTGACCATCACGTCAGCCATGTCGTTCTGAATGATCTTGAAGGCGTCGCCGATCGCATTGGTGGCGGAGGCACATGCTGTCGCAACGGCGCTGTTGGGTCCGCAAAGACCCCAATATACCGAGATATTCCCGCTGGCAGCGTTCACCATCAGCTTGGGAATCATAAAGGGGGACACGCGCGCCGGTCCCCGATCAAACAGCTTCGCGTGATTCGCTTCGATTTCGCCCAAGCCCCCGATCCCGCTGCCGACGAGTACGCCGTGGCGGTAGGGGTCACCCTGGCTGAAATCGATCCCGGCGTGTTCGATCGCCTTATGGGCAGCGACGAGGCCGAACTGCACAAAGCGATCGATCCGTTTGACCTCTTTCTCGGTCATCGCCAGGTGATCGGAGGTCTGAAACCCCTGGATCTCCCCGGCGAATTTGACCTTGAAGGTCTCCGGATCAAATCGTTTGACCGTTCCGATCCCACTCTTGCCGGCGCACAACCCGTCCCAGAATTCCGGTACGTTGCACCCCAGCGTGGTAACCACGCCCAGTCCCGTCACCACGACGCGCCTCGCCATGGGCTACGACTTCTCCTCAATGTAGTCGACGGCATCGCCGACGGTCTGAATTCTCTCGTAATCGTCATCCGGGATGCTGATCCCGAATTCGTCCTCGAAAGCCATCACCAACTCGACAACGTCGAGAGAATCAGCCTTCAGGTCATCAACGAATTTACTTTGGCGGCCGACTTCTTCTTTCGGCACGCTGAGCTGCTCGCTCACGATCCCGATCACTTTTTCTTCCGTACCCACCTGACTCTCCTTTAAGCCTTTCGGAGCAAATCGCCACAATTCGCGTCTCTTGATCGCGTATTTTAGCACAGTGCGAGACAACACGACTTGTGGGAGGCGCCACACGCCCAAGACACAACCACGTGTGATCCCGTCGACAAATCCGATCCTATCGTGATGTCACCAGCGAAGATATAGCGGCTTTCGGGGATCGTGTAAACGCCAAAGGCCCCTTGGAAAAACGAACTCGCCGGGGAATTTCTCGTTGGGTTTCCTGCCGGTTCTCCCGCGCGGACGCGCCAATATTGCCGGTCGGCCCCGGACTCTTCCGCGGATTCCTTCCGCAGAATCCCCAATTTTGGCTCTCCTTGCCTGGGGACAGCAGGTGAGCCTCCCTGCGATGCCCTGGTTTTGGCTGCTTGATGGTCCGCTCCCTACGGCACAGGACGGGTGGCCCAGCCGGCGATGAGGGGACCGAGGGATTCGTCGGATTCGCCCGATTCGCGGTTCCCTGTTTTCAACCGCGAATCACGCGAATGCGGCGAATGAAATCCCTCATCAACGCAACCGATGCCGCCTTCCATCCGCACGACAACGGCTTCAAAGTTTTGTTTCTTGCGCAAGTCTCTGACGTCCGCGGAGAACCACGGAAGAAACGGAAGGGACGGAAACAAGGACGGTCTGTTGTTCAGGGCCGTTGCGGAATCGGCGATGAGGGGACCGAGGGATTCGTCGGATTCGCCCGATTCGCGGTTCCCTGTTTTCAACCGCGAATCACGCGAATGCGGCGAATGAAATCCCTCATCAACGCAACCGATGCCGCCTTCCATCCGTGACTCCCGCGTGTTCCGTGGTTCCTGTTCTCTGGATTTTTGTTGCGGACAGAGGCCGCGCTGGGGTGTCGTTCGCCGATCCGCCCTGTGACCGAATCCCCCGATCGAGCAATTTCCGGCGCCCGTCCCTCGTGTGAGCCAAGGCGACAAAACCGGGCACGTCAATCCGCGACTGCAGGCAGGACCTTCAATAACCGCGGAATCAGCCGCCCGAAAGCGCGGGCCCGATGGCTGAGCTGCCGCTTGGCCAGCGGGCTGAGTTGGCCGAATGTGCGATGGAACTCGCGAATCTCGAAGTACGGATCGTACCCGAAACCGTTTTTCCCGCGGGGTTCTGCGGTGATCCGCCCGCGGCAGGTCGCCTCGATGCTGAGCCACACAATGCCCTCCGGGTCCGACACGGCCACGTGGCAGACGTATTCCGCACCGCGTTGTTCCGGCGGAATCCCTTCCAGTGCGTCGATCAGTTTCGCGTTGTTGGACTCATCGGTCGCGTCCGAACCGCTGAAGCGAGCCGAGTAGATTCCCGGTGCTCCATCAAGGGCATCGACCCGCAGCCCGCTGTCTTCGCCGATGGCCCACAGTCCCAGGTGCTGAGCCGTCTGCACGGCCTTCTTGGCAGCGTTCTCCGCGAAGGTTTCGCCGTCCTCGATGACATCGGGGACGCTATCGAAGTCGGCGACACTTTTCACCTGCACACCGTGAGGGGCCAATAACGCGCGAATTTCGCCGCTCTTTTTCGCATTGCGGCTGGCGAGAACAATGGGAGGGTACGGCTTTGGCATTGATGGAATCGGCGGGGTCGTTTCGGCCAGCGAAGTGACGGCGGCAAGAAAACGCAAGGCCGCCGCCCCGCCGTCTGCCGGGAGGTCATCTTCGCTCGAATACTTCGTCCGGACTGCCGCGGAAGTAACGAGAACGTGTTGCCGAGGTAAGTCCGCTTTCTAACATGCGTCCCGTCAGGAGCCGTCATCCTCAGATCCAGGTTGTTGCCGCTTGATCAAATGTCGACGGTGCTGCGCGCGGTGCGGTGCGCGTTGCCACGTCGGATCGCGGCCCAGCCATCCGCGATACCAGAAAAACCCGAGCAATACGGCGACCGTGGAGATCATCAGCCCGATCGAGAACAGGTACCCGTACGGCCATTGCAATTCCGGCATGTTCCAGGCAGAGACCTTCGGATCGAAGTTCATCCCGTACACCGCCGCGATGAAATTCAGCGGGATGAAAATGGTCGCCATGACGGTAAGTACCTTCATGATTTCGTTCTGCCGCATGCTGATTTGCGAGAAGTGAAAATCTCGGAGATCGGAAGCGATTTCCCGGCAGGTCTCGGTGAGGTCGATGATTTGCACCGCATGGTCGTAACAGTCGCGAAGATAGATGCGGGTGTTGCTTGTGATGTGGGGCGTCGACTCGCGCAACAACGCGTTGACGAGTTCCCGGTGCGGCCAGATCGCCTTTCTAAGGACGAATAACTCACTTCTCAGCCGGTGAATCCGCGCGATGAGCGCCGTTGTCGTTCGCACGAGGAGCTGATCTTCCAATTCGTTGAGCTGTTCGCCGTAACGCTCCAGAACCGGGAAGTATCCGTCAATGATCGCATCCAGCAGCGAGTACACCAGATAGTCCGCCCCCAAATTGCGAATGACTCCGTTTCCGGTCAGGAGACGTCTCCTGACCGGCTCCAGGCAATCCCCGCAACGCTCCTGAAACGTGAGGACGAACCGGTCGCCCAAGATCAGGCTGATTTGCTCCGCATGGAGAGACTGGTCGAGCGTTACCATCCGCGCCACAAGAAACAGATGGTTTCCATATTCCTCGACTTTCGCTCGCTGGTGTACGTTCACGATGTCCTCCAGCACCAGATCATGCAGATTGAACACCCGTCCGACGCGTTTGATTGTGGACGCATCCCCTAGTCCGTCGATGTTGACCCAGGTGACAGCATCGGGGCTGAAGTGTTTGGCGATCTCGTCCGGATCGTCCACTGCCTGGGAGTCAAAGTGGTCCGGGCCGAACGTGATCACGCGAATCACGGGCGCAGGAGCGAGCGGATCGGTGACCACGGTGCCGGGACGAGCGCCGGGCTTTGCACGGCGGTGCATCCGCAGGCGAAAATGCCGAACAATCGTCGGGAGTTGACGCGGACGCATTAGTGGCCTCATTCGAGTCTTCCGGTAACGTCGAGACAAAATGCACAGCGGGCACGGTAATCATCGACCGCCTCAACTCGGTCATGTCCCTACGCCGGAAGCTCAGAGAATGACGACGGCCGAGCGCGGCGTCCAGAGCCGAGGCCGAAAAAACGGAGCGGGATTCGCTGAGGAATCGAACGGTCTTGTGTTTCTGCGGTTGACGGTGACCGAGAGCAGGACCCTACTGGTCTTCCCCACGAGAATTCGGATGTTACAGCCCGGCCTTCAGGTTGCATGGGGCAGACTAACGTCCGGACTCCAGCACGCGGTCGCGTCAGCGGACACGATAGCCGATCTGGCGGAGGACATCGCGCACGCGGTCGCGTTGCTCACCCTGAATTTCGATCTCGTCCTCCTTGAGCGTCCCGCCGGCACCGCAGTGTGATTTGAGCGTTGTCAACAGTGACGGCAGATCACTCTCCGCCGCCGACAGCCCGCGGACAACCGTCACCTTTTTGCCGCGCTTGCGTTTTTCGACGGCAATGCGAGCGGTCTGCTTTTCCGGGGGTGTCCATTCCGGCTCCGGGGACGGACAGACGCACTCCGCGTCCAACTCCCCGCACTCCTCGCATCGCGGCGGGCGATCGAACTCGGTTCCCTCAAACAGCCGCATCGTACGCCCCCGATCTCACCGGCATAAGATCACACAAAGGGCGTGATGCCGGGCCGCGCCAAGGGCCGGATATCGACGACCGTGTTCCAGTCACTGATTTCCGGCATCAGCACCTGCTGGGACTGCGACGCCTGCTCCCAGGTGATTTGCTTGCCGGTGTAGGCCGCTTCGCGGCCCATGACGGCGGCCATCGTGCTGGTCATCATGCGGTCGCCGTTATTGATCGGGTTGCCGGCCCGGATCGCAGCGAACATCTCGTTATGCTCGATCTGATACATGTTGCCGGCATCGCCTTTGAACTGCCATTTTGAGGAGCCGTCGATCTCGATGCGATTGCGGCCCCGGATCGAGCCCTGTCCGGCCGAGCCGAGCATGTAACAGTAGTTCTCGTTATGACATCCGGGAATCTGCCGCTGGGCGACGAACCCGCGCGTGCCGTCGGCCCACTGATAGTTCACTTCGACGTGATCGAAGATGTTGCCTCCTTCGGCGGGAATCTGCCGACCACCGACCGCCGTGCAACTGGCGGGCGGGACATCGCCCATCGCCCACATCAGCCAGTCGACCGTGTGGCACGCCTGTTCGACGAGCCCGTCCCCGGACAGAAACGTGAAGTTGTACCAGTTGCGAACCATCCACTCGAGATCCGTGATCCCCTCCGGTCGCCGGTCGGCGGGCGGCATCGGCTTGACCGGTCCGGTGAGGTACGTGCCGTACACGGTGTGCACATCGCCGATCGCGCCGTCCAGAACGCGGGAGAACAGTTCCCGGAGCGGCGTGTCGTACCGCCAACAGAACCCGGCCACCATCGTCAGCCCTTTCTCCTTGGCGATGCGGACCGACTCCATCGCCGAGCGGACCCCCGGCAGGTCGCTCGCCATCGGCTTTTCGGTAAAGATGTGCTTGCCCGCTTCGACCGCTGCACGCAGATGTTGCGGACGAAACCCGGGCGGCGTGGCCAGCAATACCACGTCGCACGTATCAATCACCTTTTGAAATGCATCCAAGCCGACGAACTGATGCTCGGGATCAACCTGCACCTGCGCGGCGATTTTGTCCTGCCGCATGAGCGTCTTGAGACACGACTCGACTTTGTTGTTGAACACGTCACCGACGGCGACGAGCTTCGCCTGACTGTCCGCGGTGAGCGCCTGCGACGCGGCCCCGGTGCCGCGTCCCCCGCAGCCGACCAGCCCCACCCGCAGCACGTCCCCCCCCGCCGCGAAGGCCCGCGCCCCCAATTCGGAGCCGACCGAAGCGGCGATACCGGCAGCGGCTGACGTTTTGACAAAGTCCCGACGGGTGAATGGAGCCACTACGTTTCCTGAAGTATCCGTCATGTCGAATGCTTTCCCCATGAGTGTTCGTTTGCCAGAATGCCCAGCGTCGCCGATTCTACGGTCGACGTCAAGAACCTCGGAAGCCGGGCCAGGGCAACGAGCGGCTCACAACCGTGCCGCGGGCGGGTGGAGCGCTGCTCACAATCGACGATCGCCCTCGGAAAAACGGGACATCCGTTTTCGGAGAAATTCTGACTGTCATGGCCGCGGGCTCGTTGTCTACCTGCCTGGTCCCGCGGACCTGCGGCTGTTGGGAAAGACATCCAACCGGCCGTCAGTCGCCCCCGGTGCTTGCTCCGCACGAATTGAACGCACCATGACAGCGGCACGGCAGTCAAGTCCGCCAACGATGGGATGTTGCGAGTTCACGCGAGACCACAGGGGGCGGCGATGAGGCCAACAGCGAGAGTGGCACAGGGCGTCCGGTTCAAGGCAGCCGTCTCGGTCGTGGCCGCACGACGGGAGGCTTTGCGGGTTGTCCGGCCTCGGGGGAATAGCGAATTGAGAATGGCGACTTTCGCAAATCAGGAAATTGACGCTCGCGACATCGCGTTTAGAATGAGGCTGTGGTAGTGTCGTGGAGAGGTCATTTTTCGATTCTGAGGAGTTGTCATGAAACCCGTTCCCTTGCTGGTTGCGCTGGTGTCCGTGGGGATTGCGTTGAGCGCCGTTTCCTGGGTGAGCCGGTCAGGCATCGCCACAGGCGAAGGTTCGACCGATGGCGGCGCCCATTCGCCGACGGAAAAATCCCAGAACCCCTTGACGATCTCGAAGACCGGTCCTTATCCGAAAGCGGTCCTGGAAAACGGCATGCACGAGTTCGGCTCGATCGAGCTGGGCCAAACCGGGCGGCATGTGTTTGTCGTTCACAACGAAGGCGACGCTCCGCTGGTGCTGAAAAAAGGGCTCGTCCAATGCAAATGCACGGTTCCCGAAATCTCCGACGAACCGGTCACCGTCGCACCGGGCGAGACGCTTGAAATCCCCATGACCTGGAAGCCGGCGGACCCGATGGAGGAGTTTCACCAGATGGCACAGATCTGGACGAACGACCCGGAAAACCAGGAGTTGGAATTGCACGTAAAAGGGGCCGTCGAACGGCTGTTTTATCTGCTGCCAAAGGGCGAGTGGCAAGTGAACCGGGCGAGTGACGACGAGGCGTCCCAATTCGGAGGGGTACTCATGTCGCCTCTCCTGGATGAATTCGAGATCGTGGATTACACGTCGTCGACAGACGCCCTCACGGTCGAATTCGAGCCGTTTAGCAAGGCGGATCTCAAGGTCGACAAAATGAAATCCGGATACAGGATTCGAGGTTCAATCACCGGAGAAACCCCCGTCGGCAAGTTTCGCGAAACGCTGACGTTGGTTACGAATATGGCCGAGGGAAGGAAGGTCACCATCTCTCTGGCCGGGATATTTCCGGGGCCGTTCTCCATTTTGGGCAAAGACTGGATCGGCAGCCTGATGCAGCTCAAGCTCGGGGACGTCAAGGCGAGCGAAGGCCGAACCGCCAAACTCGTCATGTTTGTCACCCGCGAGGGCGAACCGATTCAACTGGAGGTCAAGGAAACCAATCCGCCGTTCCTGAAATTGGACATCGAACGGGACGAGACCTTTAATGTCCCGAGCCGCGAGAAATTCCTGCTGACCGTCACGGTCCCCCCCGGCTCTCCCCAGGGAAGCTGGAACGGGGATGACGCCGCCACGATAATCGTGGGAACCAATCGCGAGAACGCCCCGGAGCTTGAATTGGGGGTTGAGATGGTCGTGAAGTGAGGGGGACGACCGCAGATGACCACGCCAGGGGGCACCCGCGATTGTGAATGACCGGGTGTCCGGCAACCTTTTCGACGGGTGGCGGGGGCTCGTTGGGGTGCGGGGTCATGATTCCCGATCCGAACCGGGGGCGACGAGCGATCTCCACGACGGCCTCATCGCCCCCGTGATCGACGCGGCACGACGGTCGGACAACCTTCCCGTGCCCCCGCC
>JAJDEI010000145.1 GCA_029259845.1 Planctomycetaceae bacterium
TCGTCGGCGAGAGCGCGGCAAAACTCGTCAGATCAAGGAGCCGAATCGCAGACATATCCCTAGATACGTCGAGATTTGGCGACGCCGAGCTGACGAGTTTTGACCGCTTGCAGTCAGAGTGAGTTTTTCAACGGGCTGCTAGGCGAATGGGGTTCGCTCAGCAAGAAACGCAAACACAGTTTTCTTGTCAGGCAAATGGCCTTGCTAGGCCATAAGATCGGCCTTCCTGTCAACACACGCCAACAAGAGATTCTTGTTCACGAAAGTGCGTACGATTTAGGGCTCGCTGTCGATCGGGCTGCTGGCATTTACGACAGCAACATGAGCGTTGTCGAATACATCAGCACACACTGAGAATCGTTGTTGCCGCTATTCGCGGCCAGTGCGTCGCTTGGATCATGGAAGGCATCGATACGCGAGAGACGGGCATTTCCTGCCTCTCAGAGAGTGTCAAGATGGGAGCTTTAGGGGCTAAAAGATTTGTTGAAGGGTGGTGACTATCATCGCCCACACGAATGCGATGATTGTGAGGATGAGAATGAGCAGAGGCGGGAGGATCATAAGCAGACATCCTATCTGCATCAGGTCTAAGCTGGCCTTGGCCAATTTTTTGTCGTCCATTTCAATTCTCCTTAGAAGGGGGGTTGTTGATTCGTGACCAAAGAGACGTAGGGTGCGTGGCCACCGATGAAAGCGGTGCGTTCATATGGTGTGGAGCACTGAACCAGATTCCGCATTGATCGCGCGATCCGAACGCACCGTCAATCGACAGCCAAGCACCCTACCTGCTGATTGGACACACACGAGGCAAGAAAATGCAGCCATCTTTTGAGCAAGTATGGGAAGAGCTTAGAAAAGCCCTGAAGCAGCAGCCCCCATGTCGGGAGCACCCTGAGTTCTCGTGCATCCACACATTGGCCGACCGCGTGCCCAACCACATCTTAGACGTGGAAGAGGACCGTATTCGCCTCTTGTCACATGGGTCAAAAAAGGGCAAACCTCGGTCTATCTCTCGAAGCCGCTTTGAGGAAACGTGGAGTGAACTGATCGCGCATGGTTCGGTCCCATTTCGGACAGGGAATCATGGAAGTATCGTGGGTGCCATTTACGTGCAGTGCCTTCGGAGCCGTGTCGCGTTGACCGGATCAAACGAGATCAGTCTGGTAAAGAACTAGAGATACGCGGCCGGGTGCCATGTCCGCATCGCGAAGCAGGCCGGACATGCCGACGCGCTCAGCCCGCATGCTCATGCTGCTTTGCGACATGAGCATGGCACCCGGCGATTCGGAGGTAATGACCGATCGGCTAAACCGTCGACGCCACCCCCGGACGCGGGTGGCCCCGGTTGCTTGTCAACCGGGGCGGCGCAGCCGTGGGAGGTTGTGCACCCGGTTGGGGGCCATGCTCTCACGCCGGCAGGCGGGCGAGTATGGCGAGCCGGTGAGTGGTTCCTGGCGAGATTCGGACCGCAACGTGACTTGGTGCCTTTGTGTCTTCCTGGTTGAATAAACACCACAAAGGCACAAAGGCACAAAGGCACCAAGAGAAGAGCGGGGTGGATCGGATTGTTAGTCTGCGACGATCCGCCTCATCCGCGTTTCCTGTTTCTGTCTTGTGACGGACGTTGACGGTTCGGTGGGCGAGTTGTGTGGTTGACCCGTCGCTAACGCTCTGGGCTCTGATGAGGGCGCAGGCGAAACAGGGCGGACATGCCGATTCGCCCACCCCGCATGGTCACCCAGCTCCCACACCATGCTGCTACGTCCTCGGAGATGACTGCTGAGCTTGGTTGAATCCGCTTCGGTCGGTAAAGTCCATCCAAAGGAGTGGATCGGCCTGACGCTGCGAAACAGTTTTCTGCCAAACTCAAGAGCATGCCATCACCTTCAGATGACCGCCGACAGTTGAAGCTTCTGGATGAGTTGCGGAAACGTCGGCGGGATCTTGCCAAGACGTTTGGGCCGGCGGTCTTGCTCACGCTGGTGGGGTTTGCGATTGCTTTGTTCTTCGTCGAGCCGGCACCGCCGCGCGAGCTGGTGATCGCGACCGGGCATCGGGACGGCAACTACTATGCGGTTGCGGAGGAGTACGCCCGGCGGCTCAAGCAGCACGGCGTGACGCTGCAGGTTCGGGAGACGGCCGGCTCGGTCGAGAACTACGACCTGCTGCTGCACGACGAGGGCGTGCATCTGGCGATTGTGCAGGGGGGCACGGTGCCGGAGGGGACCGGTCCGGAGCGGCTGGAGTCGCTGGCGACGCTGTATCTGGAGCCGGTGTGGGTCTTCTGCCGCAGGGGGCTGTCGATTGGGAGGCTGTCGGACCTGCAGAACAAACGGATCGCCGTCGGGACGGATGGCAGCGGGACGCAGCGGTTGGCCGCGGCTCTGCTGGAAGCGACGGGAGTCCGCAACGGACGCGAGGGGACGGTGTTCGTCAAGCAGTCGGGCCGCGCTGCTGCCGCGTTGCTGAAAAGTGGCGAGGTCGATGCCGGGTTGTTCGTGCTGTCGGCGACGTCGCCGCTCATCCGCGAGCTCCTGCTGGACGAGCAGCTTGAGCTGCTAAGCATTGACCGCAGCCGCGCCTATTCGCGGCGGTTTCCCTTCCTCAAGAGCATCGTGCTCGAACAGGGGGTGATCGATCTGGCGTTGGACCTGCCCCGTCGGCGGGTCAACCTGATCGCCCCGGTTGCTAATCTGGTTGCCGATAGCGAGTTGCACGATGCGTTCATCCCGCTGCTGTTGGAGGCAGCAACCGACGTGCACCGGCCCGGCGGATTGCTGTCGGACACCGGCGCGTACCCGTCGCTGGAGGGGATTGAGTTCCCCCCGAACCCGGCCGCCAGTTATTACCTGGAGCACGGTCCGTCGTTCTTTCAGCGGCATCTCAGTTTTTGGGTCGCCTCGCTGTTCGACCGCACGAAGATCATGCTCGTCCCTTTGCTGATGCTGTTGATTCCCCTCGTGCGGCTGGCTCCGCCGGTGTACCGCTGGCGGATCCGCTCCGGCATCTACCGCTGGTATGCCATTCTGCGCGGCATCGACCAGTCGCTGCGCGGCGACTCGCCGGAAGAGTTAGCCGACTGCGAACGCAAGCTCACCGAAGTCGAACGCGAACTGGAAGAGGTGACCGTCCCGCTCTCCTACATGGAAGAATTCTACAACCTGCACCTGCACATCGACCTCGTCAAACGCCGCCTCGCCCGGCGACGGCAGCAACCGCCGGCGGCGACAGATGATCAAACCGCCGATTCTCTGACCATCACCCCGCAGGAATAAAGCGTAGTCCGGGGTGGCAGGGCGTCACGGCGAAGGCCGGGTCGCCATGACGGACGCCCCCGCATGCGCTACCAGTCGATGACCGATCCGTCGTCGGCGTCGTAGGTTTCCGGGTAGGGGCCGGGTTCGCCGACTTGGGCGAGGAGCTTGTCTTCGTCGATTTCGATGCCGAGACCGGTCCCTGTGGGGAGCGGGAGGAAGCCGTTCTCCTGTCGGAAGGGGACCTTGAGCAGGTCTTCGTAGGTGTTGGTGCCGCGCTCCTGAATCAGGAAGTTGGGGATCGCGGCGGCGATCTGACAACTGGCAGCGAGCGAGCAGGGGCCTTGCGGGTTGTGCGGGGCGATCGGGACGTAGTATGCCTCGGCCATGCCGGCGATGAGCCGCAATTCGGTGATCCCGCCGGCGTAACAAACGTCCGGTTGCAGGATGGCGGCCGCCTTCTTTTCGAGAATGTCGCGGAAGCCCCATTTGGTGAAGATCCGCTCTCCGGTGGCGACCGGAATATGCGTTTTGCGGGCGATTTCGGCCATCGCATCGACGTGCTGGCAGGCGACCGGTTCTTCGTAGAAGTACGGCTGGTACGGTTCCAGGGCCTTGATGAGCAGCAGTGCGGTCTGCGGCTGGACGGCGCCGTGGAAGTCGATCCCGATGTCAACATCCGGCCCAAACTTCTCCCGCAGTGCGGCGAACCGGTCAACCGCCCGGTTGACGTAACCCTGGCTTTCAACATAACGGAAAGGGATGCGTCCGTCGGCTGTGATGTTCGTTTTGAAGGCGTTGAGCTTGCCTTGCTCGACGTCGCCTTGTGAGCCGTACACGCGGATTTTGTCCCGCGTCGGACCGCCCAATAGCTCATAGACCGGCACGCCGAGCGCCTTACCTTTGATGTCCCACAGCGCCTGGTCGATGCCACTCACAACGGCGGTCAGCACCGGTCCTCCCCGGTAGAACGCATGGCGGTAGATCGCTTGCCAGTGGTGGGTCACTCGTCGCGGATCCTTGCCGACGAGATACGCTTCCACCTGTTTGGCCCCCGCTGCACACGTCTTACTGCGGTCCTTGAGCATCTCCCCCCAGCCGGTGATGCCGGCGTTCGTCGAAATCTTCACGAAGACCCAACTGTTCTTGAGAACGAAGGTTTCGAGCTTGGTGATCTTGAGCCGATCTTTGGGACCGATCTGCGCGGCGTTCGTCGGCTTTGCCGACCACCGCTGATCAAGCAGCGCCAAGGCGCCCGCACCGGCCAAACACTGAATGAACGAGCGGCGATTACAATGCGGCATCGAACTTTCTCCCAGGGGGAACACGCGACCTGTGAAACGAGTGCTCTGTCAAACCTAGAACTGAGGGTTGGAGATCAGCCTTTAGGCTGCGAGAGCAAGCGAAAGCTTGAACTCCAACCCCAGGACGGAATGACGCACTCGGGGCCCATTGAACCATGCCCCGAGGAATCAATCAAATGCGCGAGCCAATCGCAATCGAGAATTGATGCCGTCCGCCTGAGACAGTTGCACGATGCCCGGAGATTCGGCAGCGAGCCGTCGACAACTCCGTCACGACGGCTCGCTTCGGTCGGCGGGACGCCGACCAGGCTCAACATTTTGATCCGGGTTCCAGGTGGCCTGCATTTCCAGAAAGATGAACGACGCGGTCCACGCGATCAACACCAGCCCTGTGAGCGTTTCGAGTGCGGTCATGAACCGCAGCGATCCGCGCGGCGTGATGTCCCCGAACCCCAGCGACGTGTACGCCACAAACGAGAAGTACCAGTAGTCATTCGACTCCTGATCCTC
Organism: Planctomycetaceae bacterium; assembly: GCA_029259845.1. Lineage (GTDB taxonomy): Bacteria > Planctomycetota > Planctomycetia > Planctomycetales > Planctomycetaceae > JAHBXU01. The sequence continues at coordinate 5,069 of JAJDEI010000145.1, forward strand.
GGTATCCTTGCTGCCATGCAGCTCCACGTAGCCACTCACGTTGCCCAGCGCGCCAGACACAACCGAAGGAAGAGCGGCATCATTTTTGTGCAGTTCCCCGAAGTTACCCACGTTGTCCAACGCCGCGTAACCGAGGGAGAAGCACGAGACTTCGACCACATGCGCCAGCAATGCGCCCAACACGAGCAGGTTGAGCCGCCTCCGCCGCCGCAGGCTGTCACCTCGCCGCAGCCGGGAAAGGTTCACCAGCGCCGAATAATGGATGCCCACACAGGCCACCACCAGCAGGACCGAAACCGACAAGACCGTCAAGACCGACAACATCGCGGGACGTCACTGGGGGAGAGGAGATGGGAAACGGGAGATGGGAAATGGTAAATGGGGGCGATGTTCGATCGCAGCCGGTGGGTGGCCCCGGTTGCACGCAACCGGGGCCACCCACGCCTACGCCGGAATCTCCACATAATCAACGACGCTCGACGGCTCGGGCACACAAAGACCATCCTCGCGCAATCCCTGCAAGTGGATTTCGATAGCCTCCTGCAATTGCTGTTCCGTCTCCGCGACTGTGGCTCCGGTCGCCACGCAGCCCGGAAGATCAGGGACATACGCCGCGAAATTCGAATCCGCCTTCTCGACAACGATTGCGTATCGTCTCATGCCACGTTACTCCTTCAGCCCCGCCTGTTTGAGCGAGCTACCGGGATCACTCTCGGCCTTCTTGCCGACCAACAAGTTGACAAACGCTGAGCATGCCACCAGCATGAATTTCGCCTCCGCGTAGGTCGGCGGAGTGCCTCTATCAGTTAGAGCGTGGCGAATCCCGCCCGAGTCACTTGTGTAGCCATAGAGCTTCAGTAGCCCATCCTTGAAAGCAGGATGTAGGTCACCATTCCGTTCGATGAATTTGATGCAATCTCCAAGCGTGGCGTTCGGCTGCGATGAGACTTCCTGAGCGGCAGACTCGACGGCAGAGATTGCCTCTTTGACCGCGTTGCGATAGTCGGGAGCCTGTCTATCGGAAATAAGTTCAAGCGATCGTTCCAAGTGTGTGCGAGCCGCACCAAACGGCGTCGCTAGGGCTTCTTCGATCGCGGCGATTTCGTGGTCGTCAGAGATGTCAACTATCTCGTCTCCAACAAAGCGGTAAGCTGCGTTTTCCGTTTCCAAGACGTCGTTGGCCATGATTCGTAGCGTCGTGGCCCAATCATCCGGACAGTTCTTCAGGATAAACTCAAGAAAATCGTAGACCTCCCACCACTCGCCTTTAAGGAAGTGATTACGAAACGCAGCGTAGCTGGACTGCGAGTATCCGGGGTCAAATCTCGGGAGCGTGTCGAGAGGGAGTTTGAAATAGTTGTGCCATATCTTCTGACACAGATGCAAGATGTCGTGAGTGTCGCGAGTGGTACCGCGCCAAGCAACGGGTTCGGTGAAGCTTTCCCAGATGGATATCTGTAAGACGTTCCATAGACGGTTACGCAACTCTTCGTCTGCGTCCTCACGCTGAATGGCCTTCTGAAGTGGTTGTATGCCCTTTCGCTGAGAGAACAATGGCATTGCGAGTTGATCCTAACCGAACGACCACGGCTTCACGATGCGATCTGCAACGAGCATACCCCCGTTCGCACGATCCCGACAGAGTGTTGACGAGACCGTTGTTGTGTGCCGTCGCGGCGTGAGTCTTGATTATCCGCAATTTGCGGGACGGTCGCTACGCGAACCCGTTCACGCATCGCTTTCGGTGAGGTGTTGCTGAGCCTCTTCCGGCGGATACCTACCAGCGAGTTGAAGCGTCTCACGTTCGAGAAGACGGTCCGAGTTGTTGAAGTTGAGGATTCGGGCCGTTGCTTCACCGATTGGTGTCCGGGGGTCGATGACGACGCCGTTCAAAGCGAAATGATCGCCCCAGTGGTCCCTACGCGGATTGAAGAATCTCGAGAACTCCCCCGTGCTGGGTGCGATCGACCCGATGTCCGTCCCCTTGGATCGATCCGCAGAGACGTAGGTCAGGCTTTGCCTGACGGCATCGGGCAGATGTGCGGACGCTGTTCGATCACTCGATCACGGCATCGGATCGTCAGCAGGATTACTCGCCGGCGATCGAGTTGTGTCCGATCCAATCGCTTCCCGCGCATTCGTCAGGCGGAGCCTGACCGACGCCCTCACCGCAAAGTCAGGCAAAGCCTGCCTACGTGGCTCTCTTTTTAGCCGCCAAAGACCTGGCGCATCGAAACGGACAGTTCCCCCAGTGCGTGTGATCCATCACCCGCAAAGCTGGAGCCGTGCATGATGGCCAGCGTCTTGGGCTTCAAATCGGCCAGCTTCTTGAGAATGCCATCCGTTTGGGGCGTGTAGGGGATGTAGTTGGCCAACGGCCCGGCCTGCATCTGCTGCATGGCCGATTTGACTCGCTCGGACAGGTCGTCTTCGGTGATCGGCTCCACGTTGCCGCCCTGATGGAACAGGTCCGAGCAGAACAGCGTTTGCTCGGTCTCCTCGAACAGCAGACCGGCGTCCCAGCCGTGGGGGAGCTGCGCGGTTGAACAAAAGCGAAATCGATGCTTCCCCGTGTCGAGCACTTCGCCATCGCCCATGCCTTTCGGCGTCCGGACCGCAAAATCGTTGATGTTGATCATGGCCGAAACTTGACCGCAAACCGGCTCGGCATGGGGGGCGGCGTCGAGCCACAAGTTCAGCGCCCCGCACTCGTCGGACTCGAAATGGCTGAATGCGACCCAGCGAATTTTCGCGGGATCGATCACCCGCGCCACCGCCTCCCGAAGCAACGGGAAGCTGGACCGGTATCCGGTGGTAAAGAGAAGGGGTTGCTCGTCCCGAACCAGGAAGAAATTGAACTGGAGATCGATGTCCGGTGAGTACAAGCAAAACCGGAACACGTCGGAGGCGATTTCCGTGACGGATGGAGGATTGAACGTGAACATCTGATCTTCCCAAGAACTTGTGAGGGTGGTTGATCGGCGGGTGGCGGGTGGCCCAGCCGAATCGGTTGGGTGCCGGAGGTGCAAGATGCGTCACACTCAGCGTCCGTTCGCTTTTCAGGTTTACAATCTTCTTCAAGAGCCGAGTGTGCGGCACCCTGTTGCTCCGCAATCCGGCCAACTCGCCGGGTGCCATGCTCATGTCGCGAAGCAGCATGAGCATGCGGGGTGGGGGCCGTGGCATGTCCGCCCTGCTTCGCGATGCGGACATGGCACCCCCCGATGGCGGTCGTTGGAGAGTCACGTCACGCGGAAGCTGTTGAGGTCGGTGGCGACTTCGAGGGGCGTGGGGGCGAGGGTGGTGTGGAGTTGGGTGATGAGGCCGGGGGTGGGGGGGCCGTAGGGGCGGAACTTGACGAAGGTGCCGGTCTCTTCGCGGTACAGCAGCGCGCGGTGCACGCCCAGCTTGGAGGCGGCGGGGGAGTCGATCAGGTTGGACGAATCGGTGGCGTTCATCGGGAAGGCGATCCGCAGTTCGAACTCCCTGAGCGACTGGCGGCTGAACCAGCGGTCGACGTTGCTGTACGAATCGGCCCACAGCAGCAGGTGCATGCCGAGTTCCGGACCTTGGGCGATCAGGTCGGCGAACTGTTTGCCCGCGTCGGGCGCGGCGTCTTCCGTCGACGTGCCGAAGCCGCTGAGGCTGAAGTCGTCCTCCGACTTTCGCAGGTCGCGGAACTTACTCACGCCGGCCACGAAGACAAACAGCGGCGGATGCGTTTCGCCGATCAGTCCGTCGCGGCGGTGCCGTTCGGCGGTCAGTTCTTCGAGGGCGGACGATGCGGTCTGCGGAGTGACGAGACGGACCCTGCCCGGGACCGCGTCGGCGAGGCGCTTCCAGAGTTCGGACTCCGATGAGCCGGGAGGGGTGCCGTCGAAGATGGAGAAGGGGGGTGGAGGGGTGTCGCCAGCAAGCCCACGGGTTGCAACCCGTGGGCTTGCGGCGAGGGCGATGAGGGCGGTGGTGAGGATGCCGGTTGCGGCACCGGTGTCTGCGCCGACGATCAGCAGGTTGCTGCCGGTCTGCGGGGCGAAGGTGACGCCGGTCGGCGGACCGATGTCGACGGCTTCGCCGAGCCAGATGCGCGGGGGACTGGGCATTCGGTACTCGGTACTCGGTCCTTCGTTGGACGGCGCCGCGATCAGTGCCATCAGCTCTTCGTTGCGGGTGGGGTCGGAGGGGACGTTGCCTTCGAAGACGACCGGCGGTTGCAGGGTGATGCCGCGCTCCAGGGCGAAATGCTGCATGACGGCCAGGTAGCCGGTACGTTCCTCGTCGGGGAGCCAGGCGATTTGGAAGGGGTGATTGCCCTCGATCATGCCGTTGGCATCGTTGTAAATCGCTTCGCCGGGGCGGGTGAGCAGCCGCGCGGCGGTGTTCTCCTCGCTGAGGATCAGATGGGCGTCCGCCTCGCTGCACTGCAGGGCGACCCGGACCGCGACCTGTCCCAGCGTGCTGCGGGCGAGCGAGTAGGCCCCGCCCAGCGTCTGCGAGCCGAGGATCACATGCACGCCAAATGCCCGCCCCTGCCGGACCAGCCGGTCGAGCAGCAGAGCCGCCTGCTGCGAGTAGCGGTCGTCTTCGACGAAGAACTCCTGGAACTCATCGATGACGAGCAGGATGCGGGGCAGGGAGGGCGGACCGCCAAGAGCGGAGAGCGGAGAGCCGCCGGGGGCTGTTGACTCTTGACGCCTGTCTCTCGGCTCTTGTCTCTCGGCTCTCGGCTTTCGGCTCTCGACGGCGTCTCGGTACGAGGCGATGTCCTGGACGTTGTGGGCGCGGAACAGGTCGCCGCGCTCGTGCAGGATGGTGTCGAGCCGCTGCAGGACACTCACGCCGAACTCGCGGTCGCTTTCGATGGCAATCACGCGGGCATGAGGCAGGCCGTTCGACACCACGCCGTCAGACACCCGGTGTCTCGAATCGAGATCGGGGGGCGGATCGGTCTCCGCCGCGGAATCCGCGATCAGTGCGGATTGGCTGTTGAGACACCGGGTGTCTTCGTCGCGCGTGTCCTGGGGGGCGTACGCTTTGAACTCGACGCCTTTTTTGAAGTCGACCAGATAGAGTTCGACCTCCTCCGGCGAGTAGTGCATGCAGACGTTGGTGATCAGTGCGTGGAAGAAGGTCGATTTGCCGGAGCCGGTTTTGCCGGCGACGAGCATGTGTTGGCTGGTACCTTTTCCCAGCCGCAGGTGCTGCAGTTTGGTCGCCCCGGCCCGTCCCAGCGGGATGTCGATGCCGGTGCGGCTGTCCTTGCTCCAGAACTCTTCCGGCTTCGGAGCGATGCGACCAAAGGAGACCTCGACGCGGCGGATGTCCTTGGACGCCTCGCCGACGTTTTTGACGATTTGCGTGAACGTCTCCGGCAGCGGCGGCGTGTCGATGACCAACGGACAACGGCGAAGTTCGGGCGTCTCCGAATGAAACGCCCCGTCGCGCCATTGGAACGTGTTAGCGGTCGCCGCGACGCTGTCGAGATCGAAGGCGTTGGGCATCTGGGCGGCGAGGTCTGTGCTCATCAACAGATACACGCCGCACCGCGGGCCGCTGGTGGCGATGCTTACCAGGCGGCGGGCCGCCTGCTCGCTGAATTTGCTGGGGAAATCGGCCACCACGAGCACGTGATACGGTTCGGCGACCTCGCCGGCGAAGTGGTTGTACTCCTCAATGGTGGCGAATTCGTTGCGCAGGTACTTTTGCAGCACGTTCTCCATGTGCTCGGTCAGTTCGGCCAACCGCGCTTCGATGTGCCCCATCTCCGTCCAAATGCGACTGGTGATCAGCAGTTCGTCGTAGTCCGCCAGATGCATGAATCCGGAGAAACTTTCGCCCAGCCCGACCGGGTCGATAATTGTCAGCCGCAGCTTCGCCGGGGGAATGCGTGTGAGCATTCTCAACAGCGCGACCTGCATCGCCTGGACGGCTTCGCGTCTCCCCGGCTGCCCGTTGGTTTCCAACAGCAGCGAGGACGAATTGGGAAACGGCAACAGGGCGGGGATGCGGAACTGTGACGTTTCCGAGACCAACCCTTCCATCGAGGAAAGGCCCCCTTCGATCTGCGCGAGGTCGACGGCGTACTCGCCGATGCGAATGCCCTGGGGAATCACAGTCGGCGGCGTCCATGCCGGCTTGGCCAGTTCGGACCAATCGAGGTTGCTTTGTTCGCTTTCCTGCCGGGCATCGGCACTGAATGCCTCGAACGCTTGCACGGCGTGCGACCATGCGGTGGAGAGTTCGTCCCACGCTTGCTGCTGTTGCTGCTGAAGCGCGGCCACGTACCGATCAAGTTCCTCCTGCCGATGGTCGCGGGCTACCTCGAAGGCTTGCGTGAGTTCGACCAGTTGCTGCTGTTCCTGCCGCTCGATCGCTCCCCGCTGCGTGTCTCGTTCGGCATCAAGCGATTTGACGCGCGCTGAGTAACCGGCGGACGACTCGCCCATCGTTGTCTGCAACCGCTGTTCGATGTCGGCAAGGGTTTGCTGATGCGCCGACTCGTAGCGTTCGAGTTGTTGCTGAAGCTGCTGCTCCCGCTTCTTCCGGAGGCTCTCGTATTCGCGTTCCCGTTTCTGCTCTTCCTGGGCGGCGAACTGCGACCAGCGTTCGTGAAAGAACTGGGCGGCCGAGGCGTGCTCGTGGAGCCGCGAATAGACATCCGAGAGCTGCATCGACGAGATCGCGTACAGCACTGACAGCAACAGCGTGCCGGCGATCACGGCGGTGCCGGCAGCGACGGCCATCCAGACGACATCTGTCCGCTCCGCAGACACCCCGACCACTGACGGCGGCACGAGCAGGAACAGCGGGATTCCGATCAGAGCAACAATCGCCGCGAGCGTCCCCAACCAGCGCCCGCCGACAAAAACTCGCGGCAGCAGCAGCTTGTTCCACGTGCGCAACCGTTCCTGAGCGGCCGTCATCGCATCGGTGAACTCGGCAGAGAATCCTTCGAGGTCGTGGGCATCGGTTTGCGGCGGGGGGAGCGCGTCAGGCGCCCAACCGCGGGCATCCATGATCTCCTGCATCGTCTCGCAAATCGCGGCGCATTCCGCTTGTTGCTGTTCGCGGGTCTTCGCCAACGTTGCTCGGATGCGGTCGTACTGGCGTTTGGGACTCTCCTCCGCCGTGTCGTCGAGGACGGAGGCGGCGACCCAACTGCTGTCCTCGTGCTGCAGGTTGACGCGCTCGGTCTCCACACGGGCCTCTCTGCGGGTCCGAGAAATGGTCGCCTCATGCTCGGCTTTGGCGGCGTCTCGCTCGGACGAATGCTGTGTCTCGACCTCGCTGCGCTGCTCGGCGAACTGCGTGTTGAGCGTCGCTTCCTGCTGCGCGTGCTCCTCGATGACTTGCGCCAAATCGCGGGCAAGCGACTCCTGGTGCGGATCGTTCCCGCTGCCGAACCGCGCCGCATACGCCTGCTCAGATTGAACACGCCGAACGGCCGCTTCTTCCAAAGTGCGGAGACGGTCAGTGATCGGAGACAACACTGTGTCCGAGGGTTTGGCTGTTTCGTTCAAGTCGGCTCACTCTCCTCTGCACAATTCGCTGAATATTGTCGGGGCGGGCTGTACCGAAAAATGTAGGGTGGGCTGTGCCCACCATGCTTCCGGTAACTGGCAATGGTGGGCACAGCCCACCCTACCGGTCCGGTCACCGGTCGTTGTCACTGAGGTCGCGTTCGGCGGCTGCGATCACCTGGGACATGTGTGAGATGATCGGCAGCGCCCGTTGTAACTCATCAGCCAAGTGCTGAAGTTCCTGCTCCTCGAACCGTTTCGCGTTCGCGTCGTCCCAATGTTCGCGGACATCGGCCCAGCGCAGCGTGAGCTTTTCCCAGGCCTCTTTGAGACGACCGGCACCGGCTTGAAGGTTGCCTGCATAACGCGACATGGGGCCGAGTTCCTCGGTTCAAGACTTTTCGTCTGTGACGACGCCAGGACGTTCCGTGTAACCGGTGACCGGTTGTTGGGCAGGGGGCGCGTCGTTTGCCGGCAAGGCAGTGCCGCCTGAGGCATCACCCGGGCTGCTGGCCACTTCGGCGTAACGTTCCAGCGCACTCGCGGTCCGTTCGATGAGGGCGATCATGCGGGGCAGGTCGTTCTCGACACACCGGGCAAACGACGCCATCCGCCCGCGAAACTCATCCGACTCGTGGGCCAGTTTGATCGACCAGTCTTTCACGCGGCGGACCATTTGCTGGCAATGCTGCAGCCGCCGTTTGGCCCGCTCGTGGGCCTGCTTTTCCTCAATGCAAGCCGGCCGCTTACCGGCGACTGTTCTCATGCGGCAGGTATTCAATTCCGACCGCGTCTGAGCGACCTTTTCGAATCCGACTTGAATCTGTTTGGTCCAATAGGCGGGCCGCTCCTGTTCGGCCCAATCCAACACGCGGTGGACTTGCATCTGCATCAACTCCAGCGCCGAAGCTGCCTCCGACTCGAACTCAATCAGAGCCGCCTTGAAGGCCCTGACGGCGGTAATGTCAGTAACTCTGGCGGAAGACATGTTGGTTGAGAGTCGCGGGATGAGAGTTGCAGTCTGAAACCTGAGGGGCGAGGGTCGAGAAAATGGGACCTGTTCGTTTCCCGCTGTACCGAATCAAAACCGCCGTCGCTTGCGGATTGGCACACGCCCTATGGGTCGGGGCCTGTTTAACAACCGACCGGTCGTCAACGCTGTTGCAAGTACTCGTCGATGCGTTCGGCTTTGCGGAGGAGATAGGGGATGTGAGTGTTGTTGGCTTCGACGAACTGCCCGAGCAGACGCAGGTGTTGTTTGAACTCTTCGGTGAATTTCTTGTTCTCCTGATCGCGCCAGGAATTGCTGAGCGACTCCAGCCGCGTGCCCAGCATGGACGCCTGGTCGGTAAGCGTGTTGTTGAACTGTTTGAGCTGCTGGGCGAACTGCCGCAATTCGTCCGGATTGGCGATGGCCTGGGGCATCAGCAGGGCCTCCCAAGTGTCGATGCAGGCGCAGGGAAACGCCCCGCACGCCTCTCTCCCATGTTACGGAGGAACCGCCCGGTTCTCCACACCAGCCGCGGGCGGAACCGGGCCGTTCAAAGATGGAAGCTGGGCAACCTCGTCACCCGAAGCGCCAGCGAGGGACGAATCGCTCACTCACGTTCGCTTCCTCGCTGACGCTTCGGGTTCCCATTGAGCTTGTCCCGGTCGGTCTTCTCCCAAGTGAAACTTTGAATGGCCCTGGCGGGCGGAACTGGTGATTCAAGGTTCCTCGGGCACCATTTCCCTGGTCGCGACATCGGTCTGCGTTCGACGGCTAACCACAGAAACGGCCCTCGTTGAGCGACCGTTCGCAGAATGATCCCGCGAGCACGATTGAAACAGGTCCCTCCGACATTCTTCGTTCTGCTTGCATCCGGAAGTCCGCAGGGTTAAAGGACATGTTGCTTTCCTCGTCCGTCGTCTCCTGTCTGGTGACCGCATTCACCGAGCCCCTGTCATCGAGCCCCCATGTTCGAATCAATGGCCTCTGAGATCGCCGCGATCATCCACGTAGGAGTCCTGATCGGGATTTCCTGCCGGGTCATCATGCGGAAACCGGCGGTGGGAGTCGCGTTGGCATGGTTGCTGCTTGTCGCCGCGCTGCCCGCGGTTGGGGCGGGCATTTACCTGCTGGTGGGCGAGCGACGGGTCGGCTTGAAGCGGGCCGGTCGCATCGCCGACCTGCGGACGGACTACGAACGCTTGACGCGGGCCGTCATCGACCGGGGCCTCACGGACGTCGACTGGGACCGCCACCGTCCGGAAGCCCGCGGGATGGACCGGCTGGGCACAAAACTGATCGGCGTGCCGACCGTCGCCGGCAGCACCGGACGCCTGCTGACCGATGCCGGGGAAATCCTGCGAACCATCGCCGCCGACATCGATACCGCCGAGAAAAGCGTGTTGATGGAGTTCTACATTTGGAGCGAGGGCGGACTGGCAGACGACGTGCTCGAAGCGCTCATTCGTGCCGGTGAACGGGGCGTCTCCTGCCGCGTTTTGGTCGACGCCATCGGGGCGCGGCCCTGGTGGAAGGGAACACAGCCTGATCGTTTGCGAAAGGCGGGCGTCAAACTGCAACCGGCGCTGCCGCCGGGGATTTGGCAGATGATTTTCGGCCGCAACGACCTGCGCCTGCATCGCAAGATCGTGGTCATCGACGGGGAAGTCGCCTGGACCGGCAGCATGAATCTCGTCGACCCCCGGTTCTTCAAGCAGGAGGCCGCCGTGGGGCAATGGGTCGACGCCATGCTCCGCCTCGAAGGCGCCGTTGTCTCCCCGCTGGCGGTGGTGATGATTGGCGACTGGATGCTGGAGACGGACGAGCCGATCGACGAAATCGTCCGCTGTGCTGGTCTGCGGTTCGTCGAACCGAAGGGGGACGGCGATGCCCAGGTCGTCCCCTCCGGACCGGTCGAAACCGAAGACGGACTGTTGCAGATGCTGCTGGCGCTGGTCAATGCGGCCCACGCAGAATTGGTGCTGACCACGCCCTATTTTGTTCCCGATGAGTCCCTGTTGCGGGCCATTCGGGGCGCTGCCGCGCGGGGCGTGACGGTGCATCTCGTGCTGCCCGAGAAGGTCGATTCGTTCCTCACCCGCTACGCCAGCCGCTCCTACTACGAAGAACTGATGGATGTCGGCGTGCAGATCCATCTGTACCGGACCGGGCTGCTGCACACGAAGTCGGTCACGGCGGACCGCAGCCTCGCAATGTTCGGCACCGTCAACCTCGACATGCGCAGCCTGTGGCTCAACTACGAGGTCTCGCTGTTCGTCTACGGCACGGCTTTCGGCGAACATCTGCAGTCGCTGCAGCAGTCGTACATGGACGAAAGCGACCTGCTCGATCCGGCGGCTTGGCAGAACCGTCCGTTTCGTGAAAAACTGCTGGAGAACACGCTCCGGCTGATGAGCCCGATTCTGTGAACCATGTCGGCACGGTCCCTCGGGGGGCCTCAGGACGAACGTGTTTTTCACGGTGGGGGGGATCGGCGGCGGTTCGCCGGCGGTGCGACGCCTGAACTTCAACACACATTTTCCCTGCGATGCGTCCCCGTTGCTGAACTGCCATTGTCCCGTCGTAAACGCTGTTGGTTCTGGACTCTGAGGCGAGGGGGGCGTTGGAGCGACATGAGTGCCGCGCGTCCGACGCTACGACTCGGTCGGATGTCCCGCCTCGGTCCAGCCGCGCCAGCCGCCGTCCATCGAGATCACGCTTGTATAGCCCATGTCCAGCAGGGCGTCGGCGGCGAGGGCCGAGCGATAGCCGCCGCCGCAGTACAGGATGATGGTCGCTTCCAGGTCGAGGACCACCGCTTCGATGTCCCGTTCGATGACCCCTTTGCCGAGATGGATCGCACTGGGGAGGCGCCCCCTTGCGAACTCACTTTCTTCGCGGACGTCGACGAGGTAAAACGACTCGCCCGCATCGATTCTCGCCTTGACGTCATCGACCTCGCATTCCATCACGCGGGACTTCGCATCATTGACGATCTCAAGAAATCGTGGGCCGTGTTGGCTGGCCATCGGTCGGGTCTCCTGGGTTGATGACAGTTCTGGCAATCGTGTTCTGACGACCGGGCAACGATCCGATTGGACAGCGATCACCGCTTGCGGTTTCGCACGACTGGCTCGCGTTGACGACGTTTTTGGATCGTGCTAATCCGCAAGCGTCGTTGGTTTGAAGAATGTGTTTTGACGACCGCGCCTCGACGGAATTCACCGTTGCGTGGCACCGAGTTGTTGTTCACATGCGGCGACGACCGATTGCTGGGCGGCGTCGACCTCCTCACTTGTCAAGGTTCGGTCGGGCGAGCGATAGCCCAACGACAGGACGTACGATTTCTTGCCGACCGGAATCTGTTTGCCCCGATACTGGTCGACGAACGAGACGGAATCCAGCAGTGTTCCGGCCGCGTTGTGCACGGTCTGTTCCAGTTGTTGCCACGTGACCGTCTCATCAAGGACGAAGTTCAGGTCGCGGTCCATGGCCGGATACTGGGGCAGGGGAGTGAACTGCGGCGCCCGTTCGACGATCTCAACGAGCGGCGACAGCATGACTTCCGCGACGGTCACTTCGTCTCTCAGGTCAAGCCGTTCGGTGACGGCGCGGTCCAGTTGGCCCGCCCATCCCCACGGCATGCCGTTGAGCAACACCTCCGCCCCCCGGCCTGCAGCGAATTGCGGGACATCCGACGGACGAGCCGTGACGACCGCGGACGCATTGACGGTCCCGGCAATCGCGTCGAGCAGGCCCCGCACGCCGGCGAATCCCTGACCCGTGACCAGACTGATCATCGTCGGCTGCGTCGCCGGGTCTTCCGGAACGGCCCCCCAATAGACGTTCGCAAGCTCAAACAGCCGCGCATCGAACGTGCCTTGACGCTCGTTCTCCCGGCGGCTGACAAGCAAACTCGGCACAACACTCTGACGCAGGATATTCTCATGCTTCCGCGACGAATGCTCGACAGTCAGCGCTTCGGCCTCCGGCCGGGGCGTGAACAGGTCGAACGTCTCGCGGCTGACGAAACTCATCGTCACCGCTTCGAAGAATCCGGCAGCGGTCAGCACGTCGCTCACGCGGTCCAGGACGACGTCCCGATGCGTGTCCTTCGTCGCCACGATCGGGATCACCGCATCTTCGGGAATCTGCTCGTACCCATGAATCCGGGCCACCTCCTCGATTAGATCGATCTCCCGCGTCAGGTCGCTTCGCCAGGAGGGAGGCTCGAAACTGACGGTCGCCTCAGACGCGTCGCTAACTTGTCGCAGACCCAACTCCGTGAGAACGCGGAGGCATTCTTCGCGAGGAATCTCGATGCCGAGCAGCCGCGCGATTTGTGCGAACCGCAGCACGATCGGTGCCGGTTTCCACTCCGGAATATCGCCGGCGATGACCGCTCCGTCGAGCAGCGTGCCGCCGGCCGTTTCCAGAATCAGCTCGCAGCAGCGGTTCGACGCCCATCGCAGTTGCTGTTCGTCAATGCCCCGCTCGAAACGAAATGACGAATCGCTGAACAGGCTCAGTTTGCGGGCCGCCCCACGAATCGCCAACGGGGCAAAGTTGGCCGTTTCGACCAGCACTTCGGTCGTCGCTTCGCCAATCTCCGTCGCCGCTCCACCCATCACACCGCCGATGGCGACCGCCCGTTCCGCATCGGCAATGACGCACATGTCGGTTGTCAGCGGGTACGTCTTGTGATCGATCGCTTCGATCGTCTCCCCCTCCCGGGCGCGGCGGACGACGATCCGCTGTTCCCGCAGTTTGTCGAAATCAAACGCATGCAACGGCTGCGCACATTCCATGAGCACGTAGTTGGTGACGTCGACGATGTTGTTGATCGGCGTGATGCCGAGCGTCCGCAGCCGCGACTGCATCGACTCCGGGCTTGGACCGACCTTCACACCCCGAATAACGCGAGCGATGTATTGTGGGCAAAGGTCCGGACACTCAATGTCGACCGACGTCACGCCGGCAGTCTTTTCGGTGCCGGACACAACCTCCGGCGAAGGCAAGCGGAGCGGCTTGTCGAACAACACACCGATTTCTCGCGCCACGCCGATGTGACCAAGGCAGTCCGGCCGGTTGGAAGTCACCTCCAGGTCGATGGCGACATCACTTGCCTCTTCCTCAACCCCTTCGAGGTTGAGCCCGCTCATCGTCAGTCGGTCGGTCAGTTCGTCGACCGACATATCGAGAGGGACGTATTCGGCGAGCCAGTTCTTGGAAACGATCATTGAATTGGGGATAAGGAATGAGGAAAAGGGAGTGAGGTATCAGGAGAGGCGATGTTAACGACTTGCTACTCGCTTCCGGACCACGCCGGCTCGGCGATGCCGTCTTTGGTGATGGTCCAGGGGAGCCATAACAGGCCGCAGGTGTCGATGCTGATGTCGGTCTTGCGTGGTTTGATTTCGTACGGTTCCAGTTCGAGACTGCCGACGGATAACTCGTCGTTGATCTCTTCGACCTTCTCCTGCAGTTCCCGCCGAAGTTCTTCGAGGTCCTGCAGCAGTTTTTCGACGTTTTCCTCCGCACGGTCGATGTCGCGTGCCTGTTGCGAGGCGCGGCTGGTCGAACGCATGGCGGTGCCGGCACGGCGGACGTTTGTCCCGCTGGCGATTTTCCGTCCGAACAACGCTCCGAGGATCGAGGATCCCCACGACACGGCGGCCGACATCTGGGCTGAGTTCGCCTGTTCTTTCTCAACCTCGACACGCTGTTGCGCTTTGCGGAGACGCTCTTTCAGCCGGTCCGCTTTGGAGGCGTACTTGCTTCGGAGTTTTTCGATGGCAATGTCCCGTTTCTCGCGGGCTTCGTCCTTGAGATGAACCAGGAAATCGCCTTCGCTCTCGCCAGGGGTGGAGTACAGTTTGAGCGACGGGCAGTATCTCAACGCGAGACGGTCGCTGCGATACAGGCTGTTTTTCAGCCGAGACTTCCAAGTGGTGTACTTCTTGGAGCTTGACAACCCCGCCGGCAGGGAAGCGTACCGCACGTTGGGCAGCGGTTCGTCGTCGATTTCCAGACCGGCGTTGTCCCAGTTCTCACACTCGTCCCAAATGTAGCGAGGGACCTCGTCATCGATCGGGCAAACGCGGAGGATATCCTGCCACGTGTCGGTCTTCGACTTGGCGTTGGAAAAATGCAGCCGGCCAATGCCCACGAGGGCCGGCCGATAGAGCAGGTTCTCGCTGTCTAATTCGGAACGGTCGGCTGAAGCATACAACTGCGTGATGCTGGCGGGAAGGACCGGAGGGAGGGCTTGTGTCGTCGCGGCGGCGGGGACAGCAGCGGCGGACAGCTGCCGAACCGTCGGGGCGGAAGCGACCGCCACTCCGGATCCCTGCGGCGTGCTTGCCAATGCGTCCGCCTGTTCCGCCCGGCGGGGTCCCATCAGCGTGGCGATCTGTTCGCGCGTCAGCGGGCCGCGGAGGAACGATAGCGCCCAGCGAGTGTGAAAGACAACCGGCTCGTCCTCGTGGACGTTGTTCATCAGGAACACGCGGCTGCGGACACCGGAGAGAATCTGCTCGATGCGGCGGCGGTCGAACCCCATCCCGGCAGCGGCGGTCGAGCCTTCAAGTCCGTCAAGCACGCGCTGTTTGTCCCGTTCAGTCTGCAACCGTCCGAGGAACCACGTGCCCGCGTTGGAGAGCGCCTTATAGTCCAGGTCGACCGGATTCTGCGTGGCGAGCACGAGTCCCAATCCAAAAGCCCGCGCCTGTTTGAGCAGCGTGAGCAACGGCGTCTTCGTCGGCGGATTAGCCGTGGGCGGCAGAAACCCGAAGACTTCGTCCATGTAGAGCAGCGCCCGCAGCGACGAGGTGCCCGGCTGCGATCGCATCCATGCGAGCATTTCGTTCAGCAGGATCGTCAGGAAGAACATCCGCTCCCGATCGTTCAGGTGGGCGATCGAAATCACCGAGACGCGCGGCTTGCCCTCCGGCGTGTACAGCAGCCGCTGAATGTTGAGCGGCTCGCCCTCCCGCCAAGCAGCGAAGCTCGGCGACGCCAGAACGTTGTTGACCGTCATTGCCAACTGCAACCGGTCGCGGGAGGAGAAAATTGTCTCAAGATCCATCACGCCGACTTTGTCGAACGGCGGGTTCTGAATTTCATGAATCAGATTCGCCATCGACAGATTGCGGCCCTGCCGCCACGCATGGTCGAGGATGTTGGAGAGCAGGATATGCTCGCGGCTGCGGATCGGGTCCGCATCGACGCCCAATAGCGTGAGCAATCCGGAAACCGCCGCCTGCACCCGCTCCCGCATGGCGTCGGAGTTGCCGAGCACCGCCTGTGGGGGGGCGTCAAACGATTTGAGGATCGTCAAAGGCAGACCGGCGTCGCTGCCGGGAGTGTAGATGGCGAAGTCGGCAGCGTCCTTGAGCTTCTGAATGCGGTCGGGCGACTGGCCCCATTGGGCGAGCCCCTTCCGCCACAGTTTGGCGCGGTCGGCGGCGAATTCGTCGGGCGTCATCCCCTTGCGAGCCGCTTCCTCCTTCTCGACCCAGGGCCGCAGGTCCGCCGCCTGCATGCCCGAGAACGTCATTAGCAGGTTCCCCATGTCGCCTTTGGGATCGATCACAATCGAAGGAATGCCGTCGATGGCGGCTTCTTCCAGCAGCGTGACGCCGAGCCCCGTCTTCCCGCTGCCCGTCATGCCGACGATCACCGCATGCGTGGTCAGGTCTTTCGCGTCGTACATGATCAAATCATGCCCGAACTCCCCGGCGTGCAGGTCGTACGACTTGCCGAGATAGAAGGCGCCGAGCTTTTCGTAGTCGATCATGCTTGCGTGGAGAGTTGAGAGTCGCGAGGTGGGAGTTGAGGAAACGCAACCTCGGCAACGACGAGTAGACAGCACGATAGTTGACGGCTACAACGCACGCAAACCTTCCTCGGCGGGCGTGATTCTGCCGGTGCAGGACGCGGCTTGTGAAAGACACCCGGTGTCTCATCGGCCGGCTGGCGCTGATTGACGGAAGGCGCCAGAATTCCGTCGACGGTCGATTTCGCAAACGAGACACCGGGTGTCCGGACGCATTCTTGTGCCCTGCGCGGGGATTCTGCCGTCAGCCACGTCCCGGCTTGTCAATCAGGAGGACATGCACGTGAACCTGCTTTCGCTACTGGCCCAGGCTGTGCCCGATCCCGTCGGCCAACTGGCCGCATTCAAGGATGAAGCCGTCGAATTCGTGCGAACGAACGGGCTGCAGTTCGTGCTGAATCTCGTCCTCGCGATTGTGGTCTACTACATCGGCAAGGCGATCACGGGCGTCATTACCCGGATCATCCGTCGGATGTTGGAACGGGCGAAGGTCGACGGCATTCTCGTCCGCTTCGTCAGCAACATCGTGTACTACGTGCTGCTGGCGGTTGTGGCAATGGCCGCACTCGACCGTCTGGGCGTCGAAACGACCTCCCTGACAGCGGTGCTCGCAGCGGGGAGTTTCGCGGTCGGCATGGCGCTGCAGGGGTCGCTGGGAAACTTCGCCGCCGGCGTGATGCTGATTGTCTTTCGACCGTTCAAGATGGGCGATTTCGTCGAAGCGGGCGGGACAGCGGGAGTCGTCGAGGAAATCTCGATCTTCCACACGATTCTCCGAACGCCCGACAATCGCCGCGTCATCGTTCCTAACAGCACGGTCACCGGCGGGACAATCACGAACAATTCGCACAATCCCACGCGCCGAATCGATCTGGTCATCGGCTGCGGGTACGGCGACGACCTGCTCGCCGTCAAGTCGTTCCTCAACGACGTCATCGAGGAGGAGCCCCGTATTCTTGACGACCCGGAACCAACGGTCGCCGTCAGCGAACTCGGCGAAAGCAGCGTCAACTTCATCGTGCGGCCCTGGGTGCAGTCCTCCGACTACGCCGCCGTGAAGTACGACCTGATCGAACGAATCAAACTCGGCTTCGACCAACGGGGCTTCAACTTCCCCTTCCCCAGCCGCGACGTGTACACGCACCCTGTGGAGGCGTGACGGGCGTCCCGGTTTAGCCGCACATTTGAAATGTGCGGCTAAACCAGTTGACGTTTTGACTCGGCCAACCAGTTCAACCGTCTGCGCATCGTGTCGCTCCGGGAGCTACGGACGACAGGAACCTCCATCGACGAGCCGTGATCAGCGCGGTCTCAACTGGTCAGTTGGCGAACATGAAGTATCTCGCGAACGTTCCTCGGACGGATGTCATCCGGTCCAAGCGTCAGTAATGCAATCGTCGACCCATCGGCGGCAACGAACTCGACCTCGTAGCCCGTGTCGTGCGCATACACATGAACGATCGCGCCAACATCGCCTTCTGCAAGTCCATACTCATGGATGGGCCGCTTGAGAACGACTGTGTCATGCTCGTTCATCACAGCTCTCATTTCCCGGCTGGGTAAGCCGTCACAAGAAGGGGAGTTGGCGCCTCATCTTCGATGATCCATACCGTCAACGCGTCGGCCACAATCTGTTTCGGCGAGACGATCCGACCGACGGCGATGTATTTTACACCATGTTGCGTTCGCTGCTCATGGAAATCCTCACATGATTGAGCGACGTCGAGGAGATCGTGAATCAGCGCGTCCGGATCAGCGGGGTCGTAACCCAGATGAATGAACCATCTCGCCTTCGGGCCACCCACAGGATGGTCGACGTTGAGCAGGTATTCGGTCGTTTTTTCATTCGGAACAACGGCTCGGTCAGCGTGTGGGAACGGCATGGGATGCACCGAACTCGCTATTCAGCAGAGAGGTCCTTGATGCGGAGCTTGCGCCAGCGGACCTGATTGCCGATGCGTTCCGGGTGGTTGCCGATACCGTGCACCTGAAGGCCGAAGACTCCTTTGCCGGTCATGTCGTCTTCAAAATCAGCCCGGAGTTCGCCGTTGACGAACGTCTTGATGGAGTCGCCGCGGCATTCAATGCGGAAGCGGTTCCATCCCTCCGGATCGATGATCCGGATCCCTTGCTCCGTGAACGCCTTTTTGTCTCCTCCTTTGGGGCCGGGAAACAGCCAGCCGCGCCGCGATTCGTCATAGATGCCGGCCGTCCACATGCGGACGGGTTTGTCGCCGCAGTCGATTTCGCACTGATAGCCGTGCACCCGGTCGGCCGGAATCTTTCGCGTCTTGCCGCCCCCCAAATCGATTTCGACGTCGTGATCGAAAAACTGGCTGCGGAATTGCACGCCCGAGTTGAGCCCTTCGTCGACTTTGAATTCGCATTCGAAGACGAAGTCGCCGAACTCGCGCGTTGTACATAGAAAGCTGTTGCCCGTGTTAGGAACGGACGTGCCGACGATGGCTCCCTCTTCGACGTCGTACTTGGCGGTCCCGCTGTGCCGCTCCCAGCCGCCAAGCGACTTCCCGTCAAACAGCGAAGTCCATGCCGCCGAGTCCGGGTCCGCCGCGTCGGTCCGCAGAGAGCAGGGACCTGCGAAGAGAACGGTCAGGAAACTTGCACAGGCAGTGAGAAGACAGCGCGGCATGAGTGTTCATCCTCAAAACGAAACGAACGGCGGTCTGATTCGGCACGAAACCAAAACTCATCATGCCAACACCAGGCGGCCTTGCCAAGGAACGGGGAACGTTCGATTATCACCGTTGAAGAAATCCCGAAAGTCGGGCTTGTTTGACGTCGGGGACGGTCACAGCTGAGATCGATAACTGACGTCGCGCAACGAGAATCGTCGTTGCCGAGCGGCCGTTCGCTCTGCGGCCGGACCGTCGAAACCGATTCCTCCTGTGAATCTCCCGAATGACCTCGCATGATCTCCGTCCAATGTTGACGCCAAGAGCGGATTGCGTTCAAATTCTTGACAGTGTCGTTGATCTGTCGACACGGGAAACGGGGGCATCGTCTTGCGTCCGTCTCTCTCCGCTCGTCGGAGCCCAATCAATTCTTCGGCCACAGACCGACATTCGTTGGAAAGGCCATTTATGCATGCAACAAACTGCGACCTTTGTGACAATCCCGCGGTCATCCATGACACGGTCGCGCGCGGTGGGGTCATCAAGGTCCGGCACCTGTGCCGGGCTCATGGTCTGAAACTGTGGCGAGACGCGGTCGTGCCCGCTGCCGAGTCTTTGGCGAACCACACTCGCACACACTCCGTGAAATCGGCGGTGACCATCCCGCTGACGGAGTTTCGCGACGATCGTAAATATCGTCGGGATCCCAAGCACCGATGAGGCGCCGGTCGGTCGTCAATCTGTTAGTGACCGGCCCGTCCGCCAACGACCGGCCGACCAGGAAAGGCCGGGTAGTGGCCCGTCATCAGCAGCCGGGTGCTCGAGCCAACAGGGCTGATTCTCGAATCAAGGTGGCCGGGGCTGGAGTCTTTACGACGCCCCGGAGTCCACGCACCGGGGCTTCACTTCTGATGTCGGTCCAGCCCCGGCCACCCGCCGGTCAATGACCGCACGAGGAATTATCGCGCGGGCCGGTCATCGGTCATTGCATCGTCCGCCGCGAGATTCGCCGCAGGCTCGCCCACCGGATCGACGATCGCAATCACCGTCTGTCCCGGCTTGGGGTCGGTCGGTCCTTCGGCGGTGCAAACGTCAAGCTGTCCGCTCTCAGTCACCACGAACAGAGGCACCGCCGACCCGGAATACGTTCGCTGGAAGGCCCCGAAGTCAAACTCCTCGGTGAGCTTGGTCGTCTTGACCACGGCTCCCTGTTCAAACCGTTTGTCGAGCATTGTGGCGGTCACGTCTTCGCCGAACAGAAACCGGGCGCGCACTTTCGCCGGGGCTGCTTCATTCCGCTCGGATCGTTGTCGGGGGACCAACTGGAAGACCTGCGAGCGGCTGAACAGTCCGCTCAGATGCATGGCTGACAGCGAATTGACCTCGTCATTGGGCGTCATCGCCACGAACCGGCCGATGCCCCCCAGGTCAAGCTGTTCAACGAGCCGTTCCGACAGGATGTTTCCCTCCCGCGTGGGCAGCCCCTCCATCCGCGCCGCTTGCGTGTTCCAGCGATTGCTGTCGACCAGCAACACGCGGAAGCCGGCATCCTTGAGTGCGTGGGCGATCGCCCGAACGCCCGCATGGGCGCCGGCAATCAACAGACCTTGCGGATTGTCGACGGCCAAACCCAGCCGCTTCGCCAGCGGCTGGGCGGTGAATCCGTAAACACACACCGTTCCGATGATCACCAGAAAGGTTGCGGGGACCAGTCCGGTTCCGTCATCGCCCATTCTCAGCGCGAAGACGGAAGAAACGGCCGCCGCCACGATTCCCCGGGGTGCCAGCCAGCCAAGAAACACCTTCTCACGCCAGGACAGCCCCGATCGCAGGGCAGACAGCCACACCGACAGAGGCCGCACGACGACCATCATCGCCAGCAGGAAAAGCCCTCCGCGCCAGCCGAGGCTTTCAAACGCATCGAACTCCAAACGGGCGGCCAACAGAATGAACAGCGTGGAGATCAACAGCACGCTCAGGTTTTCTTTGAACTCCAGAATGTGATGAATATTGGTCCGCGCCTGATTGGCCAGGACGACACCCATCACCGTCACGGCGACAAGCCCGGACTCCGGCTGCGCGAGATTGGCTCCGGTAAACCCGACCACGACAAACATCAACGCGACCGGGCTTTCCAAGTAGTCGGGAATCGCATGCCGCCGCAACAGCCATCCCAGCAAGATCGCTCCGAACGCTCCGATTCCTCCGCCGACAAGAATGGTCTGCCACAGGCTCATCGCCGCCGCCATCGCCACGCTCGTCGCCCCGCCGATTCCGACATCGCGGATGGCGACCCCCGCTTCAAACACAAGCACGGCCAGCACGGCACCGATCGGATCGACGACGATTCCTTCCCAACGGGCGATCGCCCCCACTCGGCCAATGGGACGAATCTGCCGCAGCAGCGGACCGATCACCGTCGGTCCCGTCACCACCAGCACGGCCCCCAGCAGCAAGGATTCCAACCAACCGAAGCCCAGCACCGCATGGGCCAGCACCGTCGCACAGGCCCAGGTGACCAGCACCCCCACCGTCAACAGGCTGACCAGCGTCCCGCCGATCTCGCCCAACTCGCGAAACCGGAGGTTCAGGCTCCCCTCAAACAGGATGATGGCGACCGCCAGCGACACAATCGGGAACAGTATGTCCCCCAGCATCTCGTCCGGCCGGACCAGACCGGTCACCGGCCCGGCCAGAATCCCAAAGGCCAGCAGGAACAGAATCGAGGGCAGTTTCAACCGCGCACCGATCCACTGCGCCGCCGTCCCCAGCAGAAACAGCAAGGCGAGCGCCAGCGAAAGTTCTTCGCCGTGTCCCATACGATGAGCGACGTTGGAGGAGGTGAGGGCGAGTCCGTCAAAGTCCAGGACAATGACAGGGGAAATGCGACCGGCGGCAAACATTACCACTCCGTTCGCCTCCCCGACAACTCATCCGGACACCAGCGACTTCATTTCGCGCACGGCCTGTGTCATGCCGACCATCACGGCCCGGGCAACAATGCTGTGGCCAATGTTCAGCTCGCAAACGTTGGGAATGGCTGCAATGCGGCTCACGTTGCGGTACGTCAATCCATGCCCCATGTGAAGCACGAGTCCCCGGCTGGCCGCATGCTCCCCCGCCCGCACCAGCGTGAGAAACTCGCGGTCTTGCGAAGCCGAGTCCTCCGCGTCAGCGTACCGGCCGGTGTGGAGTTCGACCGCCGAGACGCCCAGCTCCCGGGTCGCATCGATCTGTCGCGCGTCCGGGTCGATGAACAGGCTCACCTCGATCCCCGCCTCCGACAGACGATCAGCACACGCCTTCACGCGGTCCCGGTTACCGGTGACGTCGAGCCCCCCCTCGGTCGTCACCTCTTCCCGCTTTTCCGGAACGAGCGACACCTGACCGGGCCGGATATCGATCGCGATCGACGTCATTTCGTCCGTTGCCGCCATCTCGAGATTCATCTTCACTTGCACGGTTTCCCGCATGACGCGCACGTCCCGGTCCTGAATGTGCCGGCGGTCTTCCCTCAGATGCAGCGTAATCCCATCTGCCCCGCCCAGCTCCGCGAGCGCCGCCGCCCAGACCGGGTCCGGCTCGACCGTCCGCCGCGCCTGACGGACCGTCGCCACGTGATCGATGTTGACACCAAGTGCAGGCATGTCGGAACCTCGGGTGATGGGCAAAAGTTGAAAGCCGATGGTTGAACGTCGATGGTTGAACGTCAAAGGCGGCAAGTCAAGGCTGCCCCAAACGAATCAGAGCCCTGAGCGGCAGCGACGGGGCAGGCGAATGTTCACGGATCATTCCTTGCTTACGCCGCGGACCGCAGTCGGACGTCCGGTGGCTTGCCGTGAAGTCCCTTTCCCCCCGCTTGCCGATCGCCTCCGAATCTGACATCGTACCTCCCGGACAGGTTCAACAAGAAACGGCGGCGAAATGTCTTCCGTACCGGGTGAGCAGATTTTCATTGGCCTGACGACCGCCGCGCTCTGCGGGGCAGGGCTGTATTGGGAAGTCTGGTCCCTCACAGAGACCCGCAAAGGCCGTAAACTGGTGAACATTTTCGGCACGAATAACGCTCTGTGGGTCATTCGCGGACTTCTTACCGCCGGCATCATTTTCGGACTGTCCCTTGCCGCCGGCATCGTGAACCCGGTCCAATGGTGAGTGACGGGGACCCCTTCGGAATCCCGGAAACAGTCATCCCCGGCTCCCATTCCCTTCCGCAATACCTGAACCGCGGCCATCTTCTCGATCGCATTTTCGATCCACAACATCGGTGCCTTTCATGCTGAGCTTTCCACGAATATTGGCCGTCCTGTTTGGATTCCTCCCGTTGGCTGCGAATCCAACGTTGACGGCGAGCTGCCGGGCAGACGCGGCTTCGCCGCCACCGAACATCGTGATGATTCTTGTCGACGACCTCGGCTGGGCGGACATCGGCTGTTACGGGGCGGACCTGCATGAGACGCCTCACATCGACCGCCTCGCCGACGAAAGCATGCGGTTCACCAACGGTTACGCGGCTGCCGCCATCTGCTCGCCAACACGGGCATCAATCCTGTCCGGCAAGTACCCGGCGCGGCTGCACTTCACGATCTGGCACGAGTACGCCAAATCGCCGCGCCCCTCGAAAGGCCGCCTGCAACCTCCCGCCAGCATGGACCACCTGCCCCTCGAAGAGGTCACCCTCTCCGATGTCCTCAAGCAACAGGGATACACGACGCTTCATCTGGGCAAATGGCATCTGGGCGATGCCGGCTATTCCCCCGAAACACAGGGCTTTGACGTCAACATCGGCGGGACCCACTGGGGCGCCCCGGCGACGTTCTTCTGGCCGTACTCCGGTTGGTTCGGCCGTGCAAAGGACGAGTGGCGATACGTTCCGGACCTGCCGTTCGGAAACGAGGGCGAATACCTGACCGACCGTCTCACTGACGAAGCGATGAAGCTCATCGACCGCGTGAAGGACGGGCCGTTTTACCTCAATCTGTGGTATCACACCGTGCATACGCCGATCGAGGCGAAACCGAAAGACGTCGAGCGGTACGCCTCAGTCCTGCGCGGCAATCTGCATCACCAAAACCCCACCTACGCCGCGATGGTCGGCAGCCTGGATGAAAACGTGGGCCGCCTGCTCGCCAAGCTGGGCGAGGCGGGCATCGCGGACAACACCGTCGTCATCTTCACCTCCGACAACGGCGGCACGATCGTCGAACACCGGGGCATGCCGGTGACGAACAACTTCCCGCTCCGTTCGGGGAAGGGGTCGCTCTACGAAGGCGGCATCCGCGTGCCATGGATCATCCGTTGGCCCGGCGTCACGCCCACCGGCACCATCTGCGAGGAGATGGTCTGCTCCACCGACCTGTATCCGACGATCCTCGCAATGGCCCGCAATGAAGGCGACGCCGACCACAACCGCACCGTCGACGGCAAGAACCTCGTGCCACTGCTGAAGGACCCGGCAGCGAAACTCGAACGGGACACGCTCTACTTCCATTACCCGCACTACTACCCGACGACCACGCCGGTCAGCGCCCTCCGCGACGGCGACTGGAAGCTGCTGGAATACTTCGAGGACGGGCATCTCGAACTGTACAATCTGGCCCGCGACATCAGCGAAAGCCACAATCTGGCCGCATCCATGCCGGACCGGGCCGCCGCCCTCCAACAGAAGCTCAGCGCCTGGCGCAAATCGGTCGACGCCCGCCTGCCGACCGTCAAGGAATGAGGGGAACGCGTCAGCCGACGGCTTCGCGGCCACCCTCAAGCGGCGGCTTTTTTCTGTTGGGCCAGCGCCAATTGGCCGGGGCGGATGAAGGTTGCGCCCCAGGAGTAACCGACGCCGAAACCGACGAGCATGACCGCGTCATCGGGACGCAGGCGGCCATCGAGTTGGGCGTGCTTGAGGGCGATCGGAATCGTCGAAGAGACCGTGTTGCCGTACTGCTTCATCGCGTAGTAGAACCGCTCCTCGGGGATGCCGATCTTCTGGCGGAGATGATCGAGCATGTACTGGTTGGCCTGATGGAACACGAACAGGTCGACGTCATCAAGCGTGCGGCCGGCCTTTTCGAGAACGGAGCGGACCAGTGCCGGCACGGACTTGAGCGTGAACGCAAAAATCTGCGGACCGTTCATAAACAGCCGGCCGCAGTCGTCGGTGAGTTCCGTGTCATCGTCCGGCTGGAAGACGCGCAACCCTGACTGGCGAACGATGAGATTCTCCGCGCCCCGGCCATCCGTCCCATACACCAGGGGGCCAATCGCCGGCGACGAAGCGCCCGCCGTCGAGTCATCGCAAATCAGCGTCGCCGCAGCCGCATCGCCGAACAGCGTGCGGACGTTCATGTCCGCCGGATGAATGTATTTGCTGTACGTATCGGCTGTAATCAGCAGTAGCTTGCGGGCCTGTCCCGATTCGATCAGGCCTTTGGCGAGCCCCAGTCCGTACACAAACCCGGAGCAACCGAGGTTGACGTCCAGGGCTCCGACCGCGTTGCTGAGCCCGAGCCGCTCCTGAACCAGACAGGCGGTCGTCGGCAACAGGTAGTCGGGCGACTGCGTGCACAGCAGCACGAAGTCAATCTCGTCCCGGCACACGGCTCCGCTGGCGAACAGCTTTTCCGCGGCCGCGACCGCAAGGTCCGACGCACACTCGCCGGCAGCGGTGATATGCCGCTCGCAGATACCGGTCTTGGCCTCGATTTTTTCGGAGGACCAGTTCTCGAACATGTCCGCCAGCTCGTCGTTGGCGAGGACATTTTCGGGAATGTGAAATTCGATCGCAGAAATGGTGGCGGTCATATTGGAATCCGAAATGGGATCAATGGCTTGAAGGAAATGGGGGCGGCTGATGTGATCGGCGTTCGTTTCTTTGAGGTTGTGAGTTTTCTCAACGCGTGCCCGAACACCCGGTGTCTCGAATCAACGAGGACCCGAGAAGCCTGATTTCAGCGGCCATGTTCCGCAACGTTTCCCGATATCATGAGACACCGGGTGTTTCCACCGAAAAACTCACAAGCTCTTCGAGTTGTTGTCTTCGTTACTTCACAGCCATTCTTGAGATATCCTGATTTTTCTGCCGAACACCGGAGAACGAAACCCGAACGCCGAATCCCGGCATCTGTCGTTGCTGTGATCTTTCGGCGACGTCCCGTTTCCTCAGCCGTTTACCCGGCACGCCGCGGGGGGGATTCAAACATTCTCAGCCGCTTGCCGGGAACGCCGACAATCGTTGTGTGGGGTTTGGCCGACCGGAGCACGGTCGTGCCGGCTCCAATGCGGGCGTAGTCGCCGACCTTGGCGTGGGGCAGGACCGAGGCATGGCTCCCCAGGAACACTCCCTCGCCCATTCGCACCCAGCCCGTAACGTCCGTGTGATTGTTAAGCGTGCAGCCGTCTCCGACGGTCGCGTCATGTCCGATCGTGCCGTGCAGGTTGAGGGAAACGAAATCGCCGACCGTGACGTTGGTTGTGATGACGGAATAGGGACACAGAATGAGCCCCGTTCCCAGACGGTTCCGCCGCCCCACATGGGCCGTCGGATGGATCACGTTCGTGAATCTCGCCCCGCGTGATCGAAGATCGCGGGCGATTCTCAGCTTGTCCTGTGGCTCGCCGATCGCGCAGACAAACCGGTCATCACCTGTCGGCTCGAACGTCCGGGGCGAACCGAGAATCCCGACTGGCATGCCGAACCCGTCGAGCGCCGCCGGGTTGTCGTCGAGGAAGCCGGCGACCGTCCAATCCGCCCCGACAGCGGCGGCGTCGCTCGCCCAGTCGTGGACTTCGCGGCCGAATCCTCCGGCGCCGATGATGATGAGACGGTGGGGCATTGTGTGGTGGAGTGGTGGGTAGTGACGCGGTAAGTTGTGGAGTGTTCGTTAAGCACTGAGTACCCGGGACTCCGTACTCGGGGTATCGCCATCAATGGGCGGTATAACCTCCGTCGACGGTGAGCGTGGAGCCGGTGATCCAGCGGCTGGTGTCTGCGATAAGAAAAGCGACCGCGTGGGCCACATCAGCCGGCCGTCCCAAACCAAGCGGGTGCAGGGCGCGGATTCGCTCGAACTGTTCCTCCGTCAGCGTCTGTCGTTGCTGCTGGGCCATTTCGGTTTCGACCTGTCCGGGGGCGATGCTGTTGACGCGGATTCCGATCGCCGCCAGCTCGAGCGCCAGGGAGCGGGTGAGGGCGTCGACCGCTCCTTTGCTCGCACTATAGACGGAGACGCCCGCCTGTCCGACCTGTCCCATGACTGATGAAAGCAGCACGATCGACGCCGGTGCCTCGAAGACGTTGCGCTGCCTCAATCCCTTGGCAAGCATGAGTGCCGCGGTGACGTTGATCTGCATCAATTCTTGCACGGCGTCCGGTTTGACCATTTGCAGCGGGCGGGCCAGATGTCGCCCCGCACTGTGCACAACGCCGCGCAACGGGCCATGCTCGGCTGAGAGCGATTTCATCCATCCCGGAATCTCGTCAATGGCGGACAGGTCAAACGGTCGCACGAGATGCCCCGTCCCGGCGAGTTGCTCCGCCGTCTCGATGAGCCGCGCCTCGTTGCGACCGACGGCGATGATGCGAGCGCCCAACCGGCTGAGCATAACCGCAGCGGCCCGCCCCAGACCGGAGGAAGCTCCGGTGACGAGAATCGTGCGGTCAGCAAGTGCCGTGGCGTCGAGCATAACGGAGCAGCGGCGGAGACAAATACAGGATTATTTGGGTTCGCGGACGAAATCAGGATCGCGGATCAAATCGGCCGGCGTCGTCAGCCTCTCCCGGCACGAAACGTTTGACAGCTCAGAGCGTGACTGCGGATGTCGTCGTCGTCCAAAGTCACGCGACAAGGACAGCACACAACAACGCAATCGCGCGGCGGCATCACTCGACGGTGGCGGCTTCCATGAACTCACGCCGCTTGAGCGTTTGTTTCCGCCGGCGTCAGACCGACCTCTCGGAGTAAGTCGCCGACGGTCGCACAGCCGAGAATCGTATCGGGCGCGAGTGTGATGCCCAGCTCCTCGTCAACCAGCGCGATCAATCCCATGAAGGTCAGTGAGCTCCAGCCGGGAATGTCCGGAATCGAGTCGGCGGGTGAGATCGTGCCGGGATCGAGTTCGAACAGCTCGTCCAGCTCAGCGAGAAAGGCTTGTACATCCATGACGAAGGTCCCCTCAGTTCGTGATCGAACGGGGAGCGCCGCCGGTGGTTCCCTCCGCGACACGGCCCCGTGACAGGCGGCGGGATTAGACCCGAAATCCGCGCGACGTGTCAAACCCGAAAGGCAATCGCGGGCGAAATGGGTGCATCCGTTCGATGGTCGTGCTCGCCTTTTTCAGGGTGGCTGGGGCCCTGTTGAGGCGACGGGCACGTGTCCGCAGGCCGGGCACTGGGGCCGTGGCGCGGTTCGTTCACCGTTCACAGCCCCAGAGTTCCGCGCGGCCGACGAATCATCGATTTCAGATCGCCGCAGCCACCCGGTCTTTTCTCACCACCGCCCTCCCATGCAGGTTTCTGCGATATCTCGTATTGTCCCGATCAGAAGCGCCGTTCTATACTCCCGCCGGCTGGTGCCCGCCCGGGTCTTGGAGACACGGGCGCAGGGGCACTGGACCGTGCTCGTTCGCACCCGC
This sequence comes from Planctomycetaceae bacterium, assembly GCA_029259845.1. Classification (GTDB taxonomy): domain Bacteria; phylum Planctomycetota; class Planctomycetia; order Planctomycetales; family Planctomycetaceae; genus JAHBXU01. Next base: position 33,674 of record JAJDEI010000145.1, read on the forward strand.
AGACAGGACGAGCCCGCTTGAATCTTGTTTTCGTCGGCCGGCCGACACATGAGCCCGAACAGCCACAGAGACGGGTCCGGTCGCAGTTCCCTTGCCAAGAACCGACGAGGGGATCTCGGCCAGCCGCCACGAAACGCAGACCCAGAACCAGGAGGGGAATGCTGATGAAGACGCTTGGAGTTTTCTTTGGACTGTTCGCACTCGGTGCCGGCATGGCCGGCGGAAGTGCGGCTCTCGGACAGGCCCCCATCAACCAGAATCTGCCGCTGTATCGGCCGGCAGATCAGATGTCGGGCACCATCACGCTGACCGGCTCGAACACGATGTCGCAACTGGCGGGAGGCTGGATCGACAGCTTTCGCCAATTTCACCCCGATGTGAAGTTCAACATCGAAATCAAAGGCTCCCGCTCAGCGGTCTCCTCGCTGATCGACGGATCCGCAACATTCGGACTCCTGAGCCGCACGATCAAGAAGGGCGAAATCGAGGCCTTTGAACAGAAGTTCGGCTACGCCCCCAAGCTGCTCATTCCCAGTTACGAACGCGTGGCGGTTTACGCGCACAAAGACAATCCAATCCAGGAACTGACGCTCGCGCAGGTCAACTCGATCTTTGCCCGAAGCGGCAAGGCCCGCACATGGGGCGATGTGGGAGTCACCGGAGCATGGGCCAACCGGGCCATCGCCTTGCAGGGGCGCGGGCCGACAACCGGCTCGACGGTCTTTTTCCAAACCGCCATCCTGCGAGGGGAAGCCTTCGATGACAAGATGGCCGAGCAGCCGACCAATTTCGACCTCATCGAAGCCATCGAGAAAAACCCCGACGCAATCGGATATGCCGGCTTGATGTTTCAAACCTCAGGGGTGCGGGCCGTTCCTCTGGCGACGCGATCCGGCCTGCCGGCGATCGCCATTGACGGCCTGGAGGCCGCCCAAGGCCGTTACCCGCTCATGCGACCGCTGCAAATCGTGGTCAATCAGAAACCCGGAACCGAATTGCCCGCGGTTCAGCAAGAGTTCCTCAGCTACGTCTTCAGCCGCCTCGGCCAGGAAGATGTGATCAAAGGCGGCTTCCAGCCGATCCCCGGGAGAAACGCGAGATTTGCCTTGGGCCAAGTGGGACTCCGCGCGAACTAGGTTGACCGGCAGCGTTCAATCAATCACCCGCGCCGGAGACCACCCGCAGGAATCTCCGGACGATCCCAGACAACAAACTCATGGAGGATACGGATATGCATTTGAGCCATGCGCTTCGGTGCGCGGCGATCGTGGCCCTAATCGTCACGCTTTGCACGACAGCCCGCGCGGTCGACCCCGTCAAACATCCCTCGGACCGGGACAGCATTGTCCCCCAACCGTACGATCCCTTGCTTCCCTCATCAAACGCCGGCCGTCCGGGAAGCTCCGGGACATTTGACCCGTTTGCACCCGCTGGCGGTTTTGGATCCAATGTCGCTCCGAACTCCGTGCAACCGCTGATTTCGCGCGACGACCCCAGGCTCAACCCGCAACTGCAACCCGATCCCGACACGACGACGCCCCGCTGGCGGATCGGCCTCTATTCCCTCGACACCGGCACGGGAGTCCAGATCGTCCGCGTCTCGCCCGGCTCACCTGCCGATCTTGCAGGCCTCGAACCGGATGACATGATCGTGGCGGTCGCCGGCTATCAGGTCGGCCTAATTGAGAATTCGCGACGTGAACTGGGCCAGGTCTTCAACGATTACGCGGGTCCCGACGGGCATGTGAACCTCCTGGTCCAGGACCATCGCAGTAACGGCCTGACCAATCTCCACGTGCATTTAGAGTCGCGTCTGCAGACGATCGAAGGCACCGTCACCTTCCGCGATCAGGTCCGCATGCCGTCCAACGCTCAGGTCAAGATCGAACTCTACGAAACGATTCGGCAGGGTGTCTCCTATCCAATCGTGTCCAAGACGATCTCCGACTGGCAGCGGCAGCCGATTCCGTTCACACTCGAATACGATCCTTCGCTGATCGATTCGCGGCGTCAATACAACGTGCACGCCACCATCGTCGCAGATAACCGCACCTACTACCAAACGCGCAATCCGTACCCCGTCATTACCGAAGGTTATCCGCGCGTCGTCGACATTCGCATGTACAGCACGAACAGCTCCGACGGGGGAGGATTTGCGAACAATCGTGATGAGCAACTCGAGCAGATCGTTGAATGGATTCGTGAGTACATGAACCGTGACATCCGCCCCGGCGAGCGCCAGGTGTACACTTCCAGCGTGGACCGCGGCGAATCGCTGGACGAAATCCGCGCGCAGTTGCTCGGACGGCCCGAGTTTTACAACCGAAGTGGCCACGACGACGAGGCGTACATCCGAAATCTCTACGAGGTCGTGCTCAATCGGCGTCCCACGCAGACCGAAGTCAACGCGTGGCTCCGCCAATTGGACGCCCAGAACGGCATCCGCACCAACCTCGCCCGCGAATTCCTCGCCGCCGTCAGCAAACAAAACTGACGCGACTCACCGACTATCGAACCGAGCCCGGCTCCCCAACAGAGCCGGGCTTTTCTCATGGCGTCTACACCACACCCGTTTCGCCCCCCCCCCGCGTTCTCTCACCCGCAACGCCTCACCTGTTTAGCCGCGCCCGCTAGGAAGCGCGCGATCACACGAACACCGGACCGCGAGCGCTTCCTAGCGGGCGCGGCTAAACGGATGTCAAACGCACCGGGATGTGACGCGTTGCCTCACTGGGGAACAGGCGGTCCGTCTGGTACATTGGCCGTCGAACCCAACACGGCCTCCCTGAGTCAACCTGCCATGAAAATGCGCCTCCTGCAGATGTTCCTGCCGTTCTGTATCGCTGTCAGCCCGCTGTCGCACGCCGACGGGTTCGACGAGCCGCACCCGGACACGCTCCCCCAACCGGGCGTCCCGCAGGGGAAAATCGAAGGCCCCTTTACGTGGAAGAGCGACATCTTCCCCGGCACCGTCCGCGACTACTGGCTGTACATCCCCGCCCAGTACGACGCCGCAAAGCCCGCCTGCGTGTTCGTGGTGCAAGATGGGCTCGGCCGGGCCAAAAACTGGAACCTCCCCACCTCGCTGGACAACCTGATCCACAAGAAGCAAATCCCGGTGCAGATCGGCATCTTCATCAACCCGGGCGTGGTCCCCGCTCCCCATGAGAACGCGCAGCCGCGCTTCAACCGTAGCTACGAATACGACGCCCTGGGAGACCGCTACGCCCGCTTTCTGCTCGAAGAAATGCTCCCCGAGGTCAGCAAGTCCTACAACCTCAGCGACGACCCCAACGACCGGGCCATCGGCGGTGCCAGCTCGGGGGCGATTTGCGCCTTCAACGTCGCCTGGGAGCGGCCGGACCAGTTTCGCCGCGTACTGAGCACCATCGGCACGTTCGTCGACCTCCGCGGCGGCGGAGACTTCCCCACACTCATCCGCAAGTTCGAGCCGAAGCCGATCCGCGTCTTCCTGCAAGACGGCTCCAACGACCTCGACCTCTACGCCGGCAGTTGGTTCCACGCCAACCTCTCCATGCTCTCCGCCCTCGATTTCGCCGGCTACGACGTCGGCCATGCGTGGGGAGAGGGAGGACACGACAGCAAACAGTCCGCCGCCATCATGCCCGACATTCTCAAATGGCTGTGGCGCGACTATCCCCAGCCAATCCAGCCCGGCGCCGCTCCCAAACGGCGAATGGACATCCTGATTCCCGGAGAAAACTGGCAACTCGTCAGCGAAGGACACCGCTTCACCGAGGGGCCGGCGGTCAACGCGCAGGGTGAGGTGTTCTTCTCCGACGTGCCCGCTGGCCGCATCCACAAGATCGCCCTCGATGGCACCGTGAGCCTCTTTGTTGAAAACAGCCCCGGCATCAACGGACTGATGTTCGGCCCGGACGGCAAACTCTACGGCTGCCAGGCAGGCAACCAGCAGATCGTCCGCTACGACGACCAGGGACGCGAGGAAGTCGTCCTCACTGGCACCACGTCGAACGACCTCGTCGTCCTCGCCGACGGCACCGGCTATTACACCGATCCGAAAAACAAAACCGTCTGGCGGTTCACCGCTGAGGGAGAGCGAACCGCAGCCGATGTCGGCATCCAGCAGCCCAACGGCATCATCGCCTCGCCGGACCAGACGCTGATCACCGTCTCCGACACCGCCGGGCGATTCACCTATTCCTTCCAGCGGCAGGCGGACGGCTCCCTCGCCCACAAACAGACCTACGGCCACCTGCACCTGGACGACGCAGCCCAGCGAAGCGGCGCCGACGGCATGGCGGTCGACACCCAAGGCCGCCTCTTCGTCACCACCAACACGGGCCTGCAGGTCCTCGACCAACCGGGCCGCGTGCACCTCATCCTCAACAAGCCGCAGGACGCCTGGCTCTCCAACGTCGTCTTCGGCGGCCCCGACCGCAACACGCTCTACGTCACCTGCGGCGACAAAGTCTACCGCCGCCGCGTCAACGCCCAAGGCGTCAACCCCTGGCAACCACCCCTCGCCCCACCCAAACCCCACCTGTAACGGTGAATCGCACGGGTGGTCCAGGTTGCTCGTCAACCATCCCCTTCAATCCCCACTGTCCGCTTGGTGAACGAGACGCCCTTCACGCGCCAGAGGCTGACGGTCAACCCAGTCACTTCGTCCTGATCATCACGGATGAACCTGATGATACGATTGTCATAGCCCTGGCGGATGGACGGCACGAATTCATCCCGAACCGTCGCATCGAGCGGCTCCCAGCCACGGTTGTTGACTCGCAGATGCAGCTTCCCTTTGTCGACTCGAAACGATACGTCGTCACCAATTCGTCGCTCTCGTATCGGCCTACGAAGTCGTGCAGTTCCTTCGCATCCGGGGTGACCAGCGTCACGCGTTCCAACACGATCGACCCGCCTGTCCAGCGGCTCGTCAACGAGAAGGGCGACTCCGGAGATTCTCGTTCAAAAACGAATCGGGCACTCGCCTCAAAGAAACCGCCTTCCGGGCGGAACCGGTTTCTGCCCATTGGCGTCAGTAAATGGGGCAGTCCCAGGTGGTCGATCACGCTCAGTTTGCCGTTTTGAAGCACGATTTGCCAGATGCGTTCATCGCTTCGCAGACGATAGGCGCCGATCTTGTCGCGAAGCTCGTCCGGGTCGGCTGTGGTCACTTGATCGTTCGCGCTGCCCTCGGCATTGATGTCCGGCAATGATGCGGGGCCAAGTTCATCAGCGAGGCAAAGATCGGCGATGCGCACGTTGACCTGCATCGGCGAGATTTCCGAATTGTTGGACAGGCAAATCACCGTGAAGCGCTGATCCGGGAAGCGCGTGATCGCTGCCTCGAAACCCGGCATGCCGCCGGTGAACTGAATTCGTTGCAGGCCGCGATAACTTTCCACGGGATCGGCGTTCAACACATTCCGGTTCTCCAGCAGCGTTCCCCGGGTGATGAACTCATCAATGTGTTTTCCGGAGGGCAGTCGATTCTCGGAAAAGTTGCGATCCCAGCAACAGAGGTCATCGAGCGTGGTATGCAGTCCACATCCCCCCGGTGCCGAAGAGGCGGTTTCCCACTTCCTCCATTGGCCCTCCCTCCCTTTGTAGTAACCGGTCGCCCGGTGTTTCACGACACGTGTCGGATCCTGCATGATGAATGTGCTCGTCATGCCCAGCGGCTCAAACAGGTTCTCCTCGGCAAACTCCCCCAACGTTTGCCCGGTGACACGCTGCACAATGATGCCCAGCAGGAAGTAGTCGCTCGTGCCGTAGCGAAACTCCGAACCCGGCTCGAAAGGCAGGGTTTTTTGACCGGAGAGCAGCGTGAGCAGATCGTTCTGGGAATAAGGAGACTCGATCGGTTCGGACGACCAACCCGCAAGTTGTTTAATATGCCACTGCGCCCAGATGCCACTGCGACAGCGGATCAAATGCCGAATCTGGACCGGCGGATCGAACGCATGCAACTCCGGCACGTATCGTCGAATGTCGTCACTCGGTGAGATACGGCCCTCATCCAGCAACAGGGCGACACAAGCGCTCGTGAACGACTTGGCGACGGAGCCCACATCGAAAACCGTTTCGGGCGTGAGCGGAACCTCGTGGTCAAGATTCGCCGCGCCGATCGCTTTACTGTAGATCAGCCGGCCGTCACGAATGATTCCGACGACACAACCGGGCGAGTCGGGCCTGTCATACTTCGACAAGAAGGCATCCACACCGTCCGGAACCTCCGCCGCCGCACCATGTTCGGCAGCATCGGCTGTGACGCTCAACCAGAGAGCCGTCAGAACAACAATGGCACGACACGGGGAATCCATGCGAAGCCCCAATCTCAGATTTGCGCGAGTGGCCCAGGATGCTCGTCAACCTCGTTCAACCGACATGAGGCCTCCACACTCTGTTCCACCAAGGCGGCCGAATACTGGCGTTCGGCAGCTCGCCAGTACCAAATTTCGGACATCAGTCCCACAACCATTCCCATGATGATCGCGAGTGAGACGAATGCCCAATCGACGACGCCGCGTTCCCAGAGTTGGCCACCCACAGACAGCATCCCATTGAAACTACCCCAGCCGTAAACGACACGGGGGACAATATGTCGGACAGCACCTGCTTTGCGACGCTCCCCCCAAGTTGACAACTCCTGTGAACAACCGACCTCAGCAAGACTCGTCCTGCAGATCGGGCAAGTTTCCGCGGACTTGTCCTTGACCTTGCCGCCACAGCCGTTGCATCTTCGTTGAGTGCTCAGCGGTCCCATGAATTAGCGCACGTTCGGTCGGATTGCCCACCAGAGTCGGCTGGGTGTCGCAGACACAAGATGCCTCACACTCAGCGTCCGTTAACATTTCATAGCCACGATCGAACTTGAAATCCAAGTACGATGCATGCCGCTCCGTCGCTATCCGAGCGAAACATTCGCGAACGGTTCGCCATGTTCCCACGGGACACGCAGTCGCTGTCGGCAACCACTCGACCCGACGTTCATGCGGTGTTGAGAACCTGGTTCAATCGTCGCACTTCCTCTGTACACGCATCCCTGCGCTGTTTCAAGACGTCCTGCAGCACACGCCGCTCAGAGGGGGTGAGGTCCAGTTCATTGAGAGCGGCGAGGAGTTGCTCTGTGGGGAGCGCCATGAGTCTGGACTGAAGTTCACCTAACGCTGCGGCTGAGCCATCGCCGTTTGCACTAATCACAGCATCCTGACCGTCCTGCACGACGATCCCCGAGTTCTGGACCCGTTCGCCGATCCTGGCAGCAGAGGTCGCCTTGGGCCGCTTCTCCGCCGGAATCGCCTGACAAACGAATTCATCGAGCATTCGGATGCCCTGGCTTTTGATAATGCTGTTGCTTCATCATTCACCTCATCAGCAGAGGCCGTCGCGAAATCTCCCTGCCATTGTACCAGAACTCAACGGAATAGCGGCCTGATTTCGGGAACCAGCAATCGCGGATGCGGAAGGCCATGCCCACGACTTCGAGCGGATCACGACCGAACTCGATTCTGCGGGCATCGGTCTCGAAGGCGACTTGCCCCGTCTCTTCGAAGGTGCAGACAATCTTTCCGGTTCCCTGCCCGCGCCCTTCGGTGATCGCCAGAAACACGCAGTGAAGTAGGGTGGGCTTTGCCCACCACGCCGAAGACATGCGGCGGTCGAGACGTCTTGACGCCGATGTTGGTGGGCACAGCCCACCCTACACGGCTGGAATCGACCATGGGGAGCGCTAACCCAAGTTCCCCAGTGATTGACGTAAGTGCTTGCCGTGTAACGGTCGGGCTGTGAAAGTCGTCACTACATTTCGGTTGGCTTGAGTTGGCTGGGCAGGGTCATGCGGAGGTGTCCGAGCAGGATCGCTTGATGAT
>JAJDEI010000146.1 GCA_029259845.1 Planctomycetaceae bacterium
TCGTCGGCGAGAGCGCGGCAAAACTCGTCAGATCAAGGAGCCGAATCGCAGACATATCCCTAGATACGTCGAGATTTGGCGACGCCGAGCTGACGAGTTTTGACCGCTTGCAGTCAGAGTGAGTTTTTCAACGGGCTGCTAAGAGGGGGGTTGTCTCGTTGGACCATAGTGGGAACAATGTAGGAACCAAGGGAGTCATCCAATGACAAAGACACTCAGCAAACACGGCAACAGCCTGGCACTCGTCATCGATCGTCCGATCCTCGATTTGCTGGAGATCGACGAATCGACACCGCTTGTGATTTCCACCGATGGGCGATCGCTGATCGTTTCACCGCAAGCTGATCCTGATCGGCGGGCAAAGTTTGAGCAGGCGCTGGAGTCAACGAATCGACGTTACGGCAAAGCGCTCAAGCGTCTCGCGGAGTGATCGCTGTGAATCCCATGTTCCTGACGCTGGATGAGGTGATCGCCATCCATCGAGATCAGATCGAACGCTACGGCGGCTCCGAAGGCGTGCGTGATATGGGCTTGTTGGAATCCGCGTTGGCCATGCCGAGTGCTGGCTTCGGCGGTGAATTCGCCCATGTGGGCCTTCACGAGATGGCGGCAGCGTACCTCTTTTACCTCGTAATGAACCACCCATTCGTGGATGGCAACAAACGCGTTGCGGCGGCAACGGCCGACGTCTTCCTTGCATTGAATGGTTTGTATCTGACGGCAACCGAAGATGACTACGTGACAATCGTCCTCGATGTGGTCCAGGGAACCTCGACGAAGCTGGAAGTCTCGGGTTTCTTTCGATGCCATTGCACCGCTTCTGAGTAATGCTGGCGTTACCTCATGCAGAAATCCCTCGATCAAAAACTCGCTGCCATTCGTGCCGACCCGTCCGGGTGCCGGGAGTTCATTCTGGCCGATGCGAAGGACGCCGACATGGCGTTCGGCATGCCGGCACCGGGGATGCTGCGCGACGAAGAGGGGCACGAGCGATTCAAGTCGCTGGCTGAGTACCGCGAGCAGATTCGAGCGGTCGTGCGGCAGGGGATCGTTGACATCATGCTGATGTCCGGCAGCACGAGCGAACAGTTGGTACTGCAAGAGCGGATGTTCGACCGCTCTTCGATCACTCCGGCGGTGCGCGCCAATGATGCGACGGATATTCATGCCATGCGGGGGAGCCGCATCCCCGCCGAAGCGGCACAGCCGTTTCGCACACTGGCGCTCGACCACGCCCAGTGTGGGCGGATCGACTGTGAAACTGCCGAGCGGAACCTGGGCGTTGATCTCGGTCTCTACTCCGTCACCTTCAGCAACGACCGGCAGCTCGATCTGGCGACACTGGAGGCGTACAAGACGTTTCGTGAGGAGGCGGAGCGGAAGGGGTTTCGGCACTTTCTGGAAGTGTTCAACCCCAATCTTCCGGACGCCGTCGCGCCGAAGCAGATGCCGCAGTTTATCAACGATGTGATCGCCCGCACGCTGGCCGGCGTGCCGAGTGCGGGGCGTCCCATTTTTCTCAAGATCGCTTACAACGGACCGGCGGCGATGGAGGAATTGGTTGCGTACGATCCCCACTTGGTTGTCGGGGTGCTGGGCGGCTCCTCCGGCACCACGCTCGACGCCTTCATGCTGCTTTCAGAAGCCCAAAAACACGGCGCTCGCGCCGCTCTGTTCGGCCGCAAGATCAACAGCTCGGAGAACCAACTGGCCTTCATTGAGTTCCTGCGGTTGATTGCTGACGGAGTCATCGAACCGCTTGAGGCGGTCCGTGCGTACCACTCGGTCCTTGAAAAACTGGGCGTCCGTCCGAACCGGCCGCTCGACGAGGACCTCACCCTGAAGACCAGCGTGATGAGCTACGCCGGCAGCAGCCGCACCGTCAGCCTGCCCGGTGGTGCTGGTCCACAACCGGCACCGGTCGCATCCGCTGACACTCCAGGCCAGTCGAAAGTCACCGCCTCTCCCGATTTTGCGCGGATGACAAGCGAAGAACGGCTCACGTATCACCGGGCCCGTCTTAACAGCACCTTTGGCGAGTGACACTCACGAAGACTTGTCACGGAACCTCACCGTGCCGAGTTGCTCACCGGAGTTCGTAACCTCGTTTAGCCGCCGAGCTTGCTCGCCGCGCGACCACTAAAGTGTCGTCGAAGCAAGCGGAGCAAGCTCCGCTGCTAAATGGATTGCGACTGCGATTCTTGCTGAACTCGGTCGGCATGATCTGCCAGTCGTCGGAGCCGTCCCAGGAAAACTGTTGGGGGGCCGGCCATTGAACGGGCCGTTCTCGTGCGGCAGATTCGCTTTTCCCGTCATGACCGGCCCCCACGCCGTCCGATAGAGGAGATGAGTTGTCAGCCGACGCGGGCACCCGTGCTGATCGTGTGATGCACCGCTGCTGGCAGCCTTCGAATGACTTCTATTGTATGGGGGGGTACCGATGGCGGTGCGCATCTGGCATTTGGCGGGCATGGCGATTCTGTTTGTGATTCCTCAAGCCATCCAGGCAGAGGGAATCTTCTCGCGGGGGGGGCCGGACGCAGGAACTCCGGAGTATTACCAATACCACGCCGCCTCGCCGGTCGGCAGCCGGCAGCACTGCTATAAGGGCAAGCTCTGGCCGCCACGTCCGCGGCCGACAGGCCATCCCCAGCCGTTCTGTCACAAGTACCATTCGGCGACGTTCTGGCCCTGGCCGTACGTTTGCCAGGATCGCATGCTGGTGAATTCGACCGCGCAGTCCCAGATCGAGAACGGTTGGATCACCGCGACGACGTTCTACGACTACCACTTCGATCCCGAAACACAGGCTCTTAACTCGGCCGGGCGCCGTCACCTGGCGTGGCTGCTGACTCTCGTGCCAGAGGAGCACCGGCGGGCGTTCGTCAGTTCGACGTTCAGTCCCCAGAGTACCGACGCCCGCGTGGCGAGTGTGGAAACAGCGATGATTGGCCTCCTCGGAGCCGAGAATACTCTGCCGATCGAACTCCGCGTGGCCCAGCCGCTGCAGCGCAGTGCGACAGTTGTTGAACAGATTCATCGGGCCGGATTCGACAACCTGATGATTCCCAAGATCGAGTACCAGGCCGTCACTTCGGAGTAGGGACGCGCCATCAACTTTTTGCACGAGAGCGTCCGGTGTCAAACTCGGACGCTCTCGAACGTTGGCGGGATCTCGTGATTTTTCGGACTGCCGAATCGGTCGACGCGCAAATTCGGCGTCCGGTTCCGACGGCGAAATCTCGGCAATGCCTGCGGAATGCATGCCCGCGGAACAAAGGTGAGACATGATCCAACCGATTGACCCGGCCGGGAGCCAGTTTCCCCGGCAGCAGCCGCAAACCGACGAACAGCCGGCCTCACCCGCAGTCAAACCGGAACCGGGCGATCTGTTCACGGAGTTGTTCAGCGACTCGACAGTCGCCATTCCGCGCACTCAAGCGGTCGGCCGGCCCGGCTCCGACAGGCCGGCAACAACGCCGACGCCACAACAACCGGCGTCCCCCCCGCCTTCCGAAGGGCGTCCCGCAGAGGTGATGGTCCCCCTGTCGTGGCAGCAGTTCACGCCGCCACGCCCGCAGACGCTGCGGGACTCGGGTCTCACGCGCGGCCAAGTGAGCGATCTGCTCCTGAAGCAACTTTACCTGAGCGGCAGCTTGACGGGATACGACTTCGCCGGTCATTTACGGCTCCCGTTCTCGGTGATCGACGAAGGGCTCGAATTCCTCAAGGATGAGAAGTGCATCGAGATCGCTTCGGGTGAGATGCTGGGACGCGTCTCATACCGGTTTCTGCTCACGGAGTTGGGACGCCAACGGTCGCGGGAAGCGTTTGAGCAGTGCCGTTACGTCGGCCCCGCGCCGGTGCCGCTCGCCCAGTACAGCGATCAGGTTCGCCTGCAAACCGTTGCCGGGATTCCGTGTACCCCCCAGGCACTGGCGAACGCCTTCCAGGATTTCATCCTTCGTCCCGGCTTGCTGGACGAACTCGGGCCGGCGGTCTGCAGCGGCAAGTCCATCTTCATCTACGGTCCGCCGGGCAACGGCAAGACCATGATTGCAAAGGGGCTCGGCAACTTCCTCAACACCCGCGGCGGCGAGATCTACATTCCCTATGCCGTTCAAGCGGAAAACAGCATCGTCACGATGTTCGATCCGACGATGCACGAAACAACCGACGACGAAGAACTCCTGCGAGCGAACGTCGCCGACAGAAACCCGGAGCGAGGACACGAAGAGACCATCGAACAGTCCGATGCCGTCGACCTCCGCTGGCGGCGAATTCGGCGGCCGGTCGTCATGACCGGCGGCGAGCTCACACTGGAGATGCTCGACCTGCGATACAATCAGGTCAGCAATTTCTATAACGCGCCGCTGCACATCAAAGCCAACGGCGGCGTGTTCCTCATCGACGATTTCGGCCGGCAGATTGTCAGCCCCCGCGACCTGCTCAACCGGTGGATTCTGCCGCTCGAAGAACGCATCGACTATCTCACGCTCGCCACCGGGAAAAAGTTCTCCGTCCCCTTCGAGCAGTTGATTATCTTCTCCACCAACCTCGATCCCCGGGACCTGGTGGATCAGGCGTTCCTGCGGCGGATTCGGCACAAGATTCCCATCGCCTCGCCGGACCGGGACATCTACACAGCCGTTTTCGAGCTCTGCTGCCGCCAGCGGATGATGCCCTTCGACGCCGCAGCCGTCGATTTCCTCTATCAAAGTCACTACGACCAGGGAAGATTGCCCAGATCGAGTGATCCGCGCGATTTGCTGGATATCGTGCAGTCTATCTGTCGATTTAACGGACAACGGGCCGCATTGACCAACGAACTGTTGGCCGACGCCGCCGCCCGCTTCTTCTGCGACATGGAAGACATGACCACAACGGCATCCGCGTACTAGGGCCTCGTGAAACTTCGATTCCGAGGTTGGAATTCAAGCTTTAGCTTGCCTTCGCAGCCTAACGGCTGAACTCCAACTTGAAGGCTGGACTCCAGTTTGAAGTTTCCGGTCTGACAAGACACGAATCGATCGTCCGTTGTGGACCGCGGAATGAGCCAACGTTCCCGAGGGACCGCAAGGGAGTGCAACGTGACTGGTTTCTGTTTCCGTTCGACGATCCTCTACTCGGCCGCCTGTCTGTTGATGGCCGGCTGCGCAACCGACGGCAAGAACATCTCGCCCTCCCTGCTGAGCCAGCTCAAAGTCAATCGCGCTGCGGCCAAGGGCAGCGGCGTCCAGCAGGCCAGCTATCAGGCAGAGGCCGGAACCGGACTCGCCTCCAAGAAAGTCGAGGACCCGCTTACTCTCAGGCTTCGCTATGCCCGCTGGATGGAAGAGTTGGAAAACTTTCCCGATGCACAGCTTCAATACAGTCAGGTCCTCGCCGAGCGTCCGAAGAACTTTGAAGCGATTATCGGGCTGGCCCGCATCGAACAGGCGGTCGGCGATGTCGAAAAAGCCGAGGCCGGGTTCCGCCGCGCCTATGCCCTGCGGCCCGAGTCGTCCGCCGCCCAACATGCCTTGGGACAGTTTCAGTTATCACAGGGCCGCGTCGCCGAGGCGCTCCCTCTGTTGAATAAGGCCGTGCTGGCCCAACCGGACGACAAAGCCTACCGCTATGATCTGGCCGTCGCTCTCGCCAAATCGGGCGACATCAATGCGGCGCTGCCGCATTTCCAACGCACCGTCGGGGAAGCCGCCGCGCACCACAACATCGCCACCATTCTCCGCGATGCCGGCAACTTCCGTGGTGCCGAGCAACACTTCCGCCAGGCCCTTAGCATTCAGCCCGATCTCGCCGAGTCGCGCCACGCCCTCGCCTCGCTCTATAGCCAGATCAAATCACAACAACTCGCCGAATCCGCGCGCGGCACGGTCGAGCAGGGCACGCCCAACCAAAGCGTCCGCCCCGCCGCCCATCAGTCCGCCGCGCCCCGCACCGCGACTCGCAACACCGCGACCCGCACCAGCCCGCAAACGCTCACCCCCACCCAACGCGAACAACGCCGCAACCAACAAACCCTCACCCGCTGAGCGGTTTTGAACGGTTTGATTTCGGTCGAACTCGTTGCGCCAACCAATACACTCGGGGTAGCACCGGTTGTCCCAACCGGTGCCGCGCAGCGGCAAGAAGCCTGTGCTGCAGCGCACGAGTTTCCGTTCAGCGAACGGCTCTTTGTCGCGCAGCGGCAAGAAACACGGGCCAAATCGCCCGATTCCTTGCGAGGCCACCGAATCCTTGCGACGATCGTCGCATGGCCTCCCGACGGATCATCGACGACCAACTGTTCACGCACTTCATCACGTTCGGCTGCGATCACCGTCGCAAGCTCCTCAACCTCGACCGCCCGAAGAAGATTGTCCTCGGCACGCTCTGCCAGGAACAACAACGCCAGGACGGCAAATGCGTGGGGTATGTCCTCATGCCGGATCATGTCCACGCGCTGATCTGGCTCCCACAACCGGGTCAATTAGGCGGATTCATTCATGAGTGGAAGCGTTCTTCTAGCCGCCTCATTCGCGAGTGGTACCGCAACCAGAACATGCGTTACTTCGACAAGTTCGAGATGGGGGACCGATTCTGGCAACCGAAGTATCACTCGTTCGAGATCAGTGAACATGCCAAGCTCGAGGAGAAGTTACAGTACATGCACCTCAACCCGGTTCGCGCCGGACTGGTGACCAAGGCCGTGGATTGGCCCTGGAGTTCGGCCCGCTGGTACGAACAGCGGAAACCGGTCGGCGTTCCCATCGAATGGGTCGAATGAGCATCGAAGTGGGTCGTGTTCTGGGGTAGCACAGGTTGTCCCCAACCTGTGTCGCGCAGCGACAAGAAGCCCTTCGGGAAACCGTCCGCTGAACGAAAACGCGCGCGTCACCACAAAGGCTTCTTGCCCCTCCGGGGCACCGGTTGGGACAACCGCTGCGACCCGCTCCGCGTCGACACGTTTCATCTCGCGTTTCGCCAACCCCACGTTTAGCGGCACATTTCAAATGTGCCGCTAAACGTGGGCATCCCGCGCATCGGCTCAATACGTTGGCAATTTGTTGATCGCGGGTTCGACTGGTTCGCGTGCCTTCGACCGCTTCTCAATCGCTTCAATGACCTTGCGGACGGTGTCCAACTGCTGCCGCAGTGCTTTGACGTAAACATCCAACCGGTCCAGCGGTTCGGTTTTGTCACGCGTGGGGAGTCCAAGCGACCGGCGGAGGGTATTGATCGCTCGCACGACTAGCCCGCTGCCCAAGCCCGTCGCGTTCGATTCCATCTGCTTCTTTTCCATTTCCAGATCGGCCAACTTGCTCATCATCTTCATGAACGTGTCGCCTGAAGTGTTGCCGCCGTAAAATTGATGAACCATCAGCAGAACCGCCGCCCGATCCCCATCCTCCTTGAGGGCGTCGTCGACCATCTCCAGCACAGCCACGAGTTCCCGCTCCCGTGCTCGCAGGTCCGACAGACGGGAAGCGGCAGACTTGGGTCCCCCAGTAGACGGGGCAACGAACGTTGGGGAATCCGCCCTTGGCGGTTGGACAGCAGACGGCAAATATGTTTGCGCTGCCGGCGTGGGCTGTGGGGAAGCTGGGCCGGGAACGGTCCTCGGACTCAGCGGTTGTGGCCCTGAAGGCACCGCGCCGCTGCTCATCGCCGCTGCTTTGGGCTCGTGCTTCTGCAGGAAGCGGATGAACTTGCCGAGGTGCTGCTGGAAGTTCTCCGTGGTCGTCACGGTCAATCCGTCTTCACTTGCAGAGACCAACAGCAGCGGCACGAGATTCGACTCCTTCACCGCACTGAGGATGGAGACCACCCCGTCACCCATAAGGGGCCGAGCAGCGGCCTCAACGTCACCATCACCGAGTGATGATCGTGGTCCTGCTGGTCTTCGGGGGCGGCGGCCGCCAACATCGGCAAATCCATTATCAAAGCGTCGCGGGGAACCGGCAAGCGGCAACTTGTAGTGAGCGCGGGCGAGCGTGAGTGTCTGCGATTCACCGCTGCCCTCCGCCGGAACCACCTCGTCCCTCGGCTGTTGAATTGCCCGAATGAAATCACCCAACTGCTGCTGCACCTCCGGCGTGGCGATGATCGTCAGGTGAAACTTGTCGGTCGGGGGCGAGCCAAAGGTTGATACGTCCTCGTCATCACCGCCGAAACCTGAGCGCCCATGTGAACCGCGTCCTCCGCGACCAAAACCACCGCGACCAAGACTTCCGCCACCTCCAAATCCATCGGAAGTGTCGTTATCCTCCGAGGCATCGGACCGCTGGAGCGTCGGCCCCGTGCTCGTCAGAAACTCGAAGTGCTGGCCGTTCGCCTGGATGAATTCGTGCAGCGCCAGGGCGACCCCGTGCGGCAACTCGTACTGCGTCCGCACAACGGTGATCGTTTCCGACTCGTCTCCAGCGACGACTGCGCCCTCATGCTGTTTCGTGGCTCTGTCGTCCGGTTTTTGCTCACGCGTGACTTCACCTAAACCATCGGCGATTTTGACAGCTTCTAGCAGCCCGATGTTCGACTCACGCTCATCGGGAATCTTGGCCGGTTCGGTCGATCGTTCGGCCGGTCGTTCCGTAAGTAGGCTCTCTTCTTCAGCTGTTGCGTGCAGCGACACGGGCAACACGATCGCGGCAACGGCCAGCAGGCACAAACCGGCGGGCCAGGACAGACGGGGGGAGGGGCGGTGGTCGATGATCATTGTCAGTCTCCGGTGAAAGGGGCGCAGGGAGCGGCGGACCGGCGTGATGCCGGTCGCC
This sequence comes from Planctomycetaceae bacterium, assembly GCA_029259845.1. Lineage (GTDB taxonomy): Bacteria > Planctomycetota > Planctomycetia > Planctomycetales > Planctomycetaceae > JAHBXU01. The sequence goes on from JAJDEI010000146.1 coordinate 8,757, forward strand.
AGGGACGGGACCGCACGCGGGGCGGTGGAGAGGAAGTCGACTGTTTGCAACAAAGCGTCGGCGTAACGGCGGGACGAATCGGGCAGTAGGCGGACCACCCAGGCGTCGCAGCACTGCTCCTCCGCCTCTCGCAATTCTCGTCCGGCCCACCACGCCACCGGATGCCACCAGTACAGGCTGCGAATCGCCTGCTCGAACCAGCGGGTCCAGTGGTCTCGCCGCGCGTAATGGGCCAGCTCGTGAGCCAGCAGGGCCGATCGCTGTTCGTCATCCAACCTGTCGAGCAGCCCGCGCGGCAGCAGAATGACCGCGCTCCGTCCGATGCCCCACAACAACGGCGGCACCCGGCCATGCGTCATGCGGAGCAGAGGCGCCGACCGGCAGCCGAGCCGCGCGGCCAACGCGCCCGCCCGGTCCACAAGCTCCGCCGGTGCAGGCTCCGCCTGTCGCAATAGACGGCGAAAGCGATGCACCCGCACGGCGGTCAGACACAACAGGACCACGACTCCCAATCCCCACACCGCCGCCAGCATCGGCCCCATCGCAACCGAAGCACCGACGAACGACGGCGTCGCCGGGTGAGCGTCCCTCGTCCCCGTTCCCAAGCTTCCGCTTGGCAACGGTTGATCAGCAGTCATCACTGGACCGTCACCCGCAAGCGCCGCCGCACTGTTAGAGTGGTGGCTCGGCGACGTTTCCGAAACACCCGGTTCGGCCACCGCGACCGCCGACGGCGTCAGTTCATCGTTCGACGTCGTCTCACCCGGCGGAAACGCGCTCTCATCTGGGGGCGGCCCCGCCGGAACAACCACCTCCGCGCTTGATTCGGTCACGCTTTCGGTCGCCTCATTCGAAACCGCGGAGGCCATATCGGCGGTCCGGGCCTTCCCGTTGGTCGGACGCGGCCACTCTCGAACCGGCTCGTCTCCCGGCTCCTGGCGGGAAGAATCCGGCAGCATCGGCTCCGGCGCTGCACGATCACCAGGCGGAGCGCTGCGAGACGACACCCGGCGTCCCGATGGTCTCTTATCGGGAACAACCGGTGACGGAGCCATCTCATTCAACATCGTTCGCACGAAAGAGACACCGGGTGTCTGATTCGGCAATGACCATGCCGGCGTCACGAACTTCAGCAGCACCAGTCCCCACAGGCCCCAGGCAACCGCCGGCCGTTTCACAAAGCGGCAAACGACCGCCACCAGCGCGGCGAGCGGAACCACCAGCACGGCGTTCGACAGCACGGCCGCGCCGAAGTCGTTCAGGGCGAAGTTCATCAATCTGTCTCCCGGAGAACACCGTTGTCAAAGACACCCGGTGTCTCGATTGTTGGGCAACGTCGCTCAAGCATGTCGTGGTATCTCTTCATCAAGACGAATCCCGCGACGGAGACACCGGGTGTCTGTGGCGCGAGTTACTTGCGATCGATCAGTTTTTTCAACAGCCGCCGTTCCTCGGCCGTCAGCGGCGTGCGACCGGCCAGATGCAGGAGCAGGGGAGTCAGCGAGCCTTCGCACAGCTTGTCGGCGACCACTTCGAGCTGCCGCCCGATCAGGTCGGCCCGTTCGACGTGCGCCCGGAACCGATGGGCGAACCCCGACCGGTCGCGGATCACGCACCGCTTGGCTTCCAACCGTTCCAACAGCTTCTGCACCGTGGCATGGGCCGAAGCCGAGTAGTCCTCATAGATCGACTCGGTGATCTCGCGGATCGTGGCCTCCGGCTGTTCCCAGAGCACATCCAGCACGGCCAGTTCCGAGTCCGTGACATCCCGCAGTTTCTCCGTCATCCGTGCGTCCCCGTTCTCAGACAGTGTGACTGAGAGGCAGTGTCAGACATTTCGTCTGAGATGTCAAGCCCGCGATCAGAAATCTCAGATTTCAGATTTCGAATCTCAACGGCGGTTTCAGTGAGTCGTTGCCACTCGGCGTCTTTGCGTCGAATCACACCTCGGCACTATCATGGTCCAATGAATTGTTCGATTGGCACCGATGGGGAGCGTGCGGCGGCGTTGATTCGCGGCGGAGGGGTTGTCGCTTTCGGTACGGAGACCGTGTACGGGCTTGGTGCGAATGCGTTTGATGCGAGTGCCGTCGCGCGGGTGTTCGACGTCAAAGCTCGGCCACGGTTGGACCCGCTCATCGTGCATGTCGCCGAGCGGGGCGACTTGGAGCGGCTGACGACGCACATCCCGGCGACGGCAGAACGTCTGGCGGAACATTTCTGGCCCGGCCCGCTGACGCTGGTCTTGCAGAAGTCGGACGACGTCCCGGACCTCGTCACCGCCGGGCTGCCGACCGTCGCCGTGCGGGTACCCGACCACCAACTCGCGCGGCAGCTCATCGTACTTGCCGGTGTGCCAATCGCCGCCCCCAGCGCAAACCGGTTCGGCGAAGTCAGTCCCACGACAGCCGCCCACGTTTCGCAGCAGTTGGGCGACCGGATCGACTACATTCTCGATGGCGGCCCGTGCGGCGTGGGCGTCGAATCGACGGTGCTGCATCTGGCGGGCGACCATCCGCTGCTGCTGCGGCCGGGCGGAGTGACCCAGGAAGAAATCGAGTCTGTCATTGGACCGGTCCAGCGGCCGGTCGCCGCCGCCAGCGACCCGTCTGGTCCGCAAATGTCACCCGGCCTGCTGAGCCGTCACTACGCCCCCCGCACGCCGCTGCGAATCATCGCCGATCTGTCCGACGTCCCCCCGGAACCATGCACCGGCCTGTTGACACTCCGGCCGGTCACCGCTTCGGAGCGATTCGCAGCGGTCGAGGTCTTGTCCGAGCAGGGCGACCTCCGCGAGGCGGCAGCGAACTTTTACGCAGCCGTGAGGCGGCTTGATGATCGCGGACTCAAGCGAATTATGGCGCTCCCCTTTCCGGAAGAAGGACTCGGGCGGGCCCTCAACGACCGCCTACGCCGTGCCGCATGCGCTGAGTGACCGGCGCGCGGAGATCTGAGCTTTGAAATCTGCGATTTCAGATCTGAGATCTGAACCTGCGACGGCCGCGCACTGTGTCAGCCTGCGGCTGTATCAGTTCGCAGGAGTATCGGACTGTGGCAGGGCTCGCAAGTACCGCTCCGCGATTTCATCGCCGTGCCGCACACTCTGGCGGGTCCACTGGAGCCGCAGCCGTTCACGGTCGGCCCGCGGCAGTCTCCAGGAAACGTCTGACTGGCGGAGACGGCCGGTGAGTTGCTGCAAGCAGATGGCGGCGGCGACGGACAGGTTCAGGCTGTCTGTGAAACCGCACATAGGAATCGTGACCGTTTCGTCAGCGGCAGCGAGCCATTGCTCCGAGACGCCCGTTTTTTCGTGTCCGAGCACCAGTGCAACCGGACGGGACAGATCGACACGGGCCAGCGAACAGGCTGTGCGTCCCGAGTCGGGCAGCGTGATGAGGAGGCGATAGCCGTCCGCTTGCAGCCGTTTCCTGCACGCAGCCGTGCGGTCGCCGGGGCTGCTGTAACGGTGGATCGTCAGCCAGCGATCGGCACCAACGGCGATATCCCGTTTCACCTTGAAGCGGTCCTCCCCTTCGATAACGTGTGCATCCTGCACCCCGAAGGCATCGCAGCTTCGGAACACTGCGCTGATTTTGTCGGGGTGGCAGACGTTTTCAAGAACAACGGCCACATGCCGCGTACGGGCATCAAGCACCTGCGCAATCCGCCGCCGCCGCTCCGATGTGAGGAACGTCTGCAGATGTTCCAGAAGCCCTTGCTCCTGTATTTCAGTCATTGCGCCAGGAATTTCCACGAACCGTGCCGAGGGAATGTTGTCTCCGATAGACACAGACGATATTCTAATGCCGGTTGGCGATTCATCGTCAACGGCCAATGTGTGGTGGGTATAGCTCAGTTGGTTAGAGCGCCGGATTGTGGTTCCGGAGGTCGCGGGTTCGAGTCCCGTTACTCACCCTCGCGTCAGCGGACTTCTCAACGCTGCTCAATCGGACGCAATCGTCCTCAAACCCCTGCAAACGCAGGGTTTTCTTCTTGGGGGTCGAAGCCTCTTCCGGGACGTCGCTCTCACCGCCGGTTGTCTCAACCGATGTCACCGAATCGCATGGAATGTCAGCAACCCGTGTAACCATCCGTGCCACCAAAGGTTCCCCGCCTCCGCTGGCAACCGCACGAGCATCATTGGTTCCGGTCGCCGCGTGTGCCTCACGAGCCGGCGTGAGAGGCGGCAGCGTGCTGAGGGCTGAGGACAGGTCGCTCACTCGCAGATGCGTGTAGTGATCCATCGTGAGGGTGATCGTGGAGTGACGCGCGAGTTCTTGGGCTGTTTTGGGGTGTACTCCCGCTGCAGCCAGCATCGAGATGAACTGATGCCGCAGTGCGTGGAAGTCGAATTGCCGGCCTTGCTCATCGCGGTAAGGGATGCCGGCGGCTGCGAGGTCCGCTTTCACCATTCGCCAGCCTCGGCGATCCATCGCCCAGCGACCGGGCCACAGGGGGCCGTCTGTCGCCTCTGACGCACGGTCAATGCGAATGACATCCGGGCCGCCATCTGTCGTCTCACGTGTCGCAGAGAGCCACTGTCGCAATCGTGTGACGAGATCCGGGTGCAGTGGAAGTTCATCACGTTTGCGATGCTTCGAGAAAGCTGCCTGGACGGTCACGATCGCCGGATCGACATCAAGGTCAAAGGACGCCGACGTGAGGCTCGCCAACTCTGACGCCCGTAGGCCCGTGTACGCCGCCGTCAGGTACAACATCCCACGCGACTCCCCGGACAGCCCGTATCGTGTGCCGTTCTCTCGGGTCGCCGCGATGAACTGACCGAGGTCGGCTGGAGACAAATGTCGATGTTCGATGCGTCGATCAGCATCAGCTTTGAGACGGGGCAGGTGAGAGAGCCGATCGTCAGGCATCCGCCGATCCTTCACCAGCCAGTGCGTGAAGCCCTTCACCCCGCTCAGGTAATGGTTGCTGGTCGCGATGCCAAAGACGTCTGCCTCGCGCTGTTCCGCCAACCAGTCAGCCACCCGGGATGCTGAGAGGTCCGACAGCCGCTTGAAGCCACAGCCGGTAACCATTGCCTCGATCCGCGTGACCGTCAACCTGACGTAGCTTGCTGTGCTCTCCTTCGCTTCGAGATGCCGGCGGAAGTCGGTCAGGTGAACCGCCAGCGGTCGTTTGGCATGTTCAGCGAACGGATCGACGACGCCGGCTTGGCCGAGTTCGGATTGCTTGACCAACTCGTTGAGCAGTTGCGTTGCGGCCGTTTTGTTTGTCGCCAGCCTCTTCGTCCGTTCGATGCCGTCCGCGTCGCGGTAGCGTCCATACCAGTCCTTCGACCGTTCGCGTTTCTTACGCGCCCCGGGCTCGCCTTTTCTGGTGCGGGTTCCGTCGGCATTGAGGTATCGCGTGAACGTCTTCCGAAACATGGCCATCAGGGTTTCCTTTCTGCAAGACGCCCGACCGACCGTGATAGGCTTGCAGACCCATCACAGCCGGCCAGGCAAAAGTTCGGTGATTATAACGCGATAATCGCATCGTGGATCATTCAATCGAGCCTGACTTGAAGTGGACGCTCCGCTTGGTTCGCTTGCGATATGCTCGTTGTCGGCAGACATCCGAACAGAACTTCCGGCTCCGGCGAGCGGCCTCGAATCGGTCGTGGCACGTGCGACAACGGACCCTTATCGTAACGCGACCGGCGTTACAGTAACGATGATTGTGGCCCTCCATTGATGTCACTGTTGTCGCCATGTTCGTAGGCTCTTGATCGTCGCGTAGTGGTCCCGCATCCGCTGCAGACGGGAGTCGACAGTCACGAGAGATTGCCCCTCCTCCAAGCCCCGTTCTTCCATCTTGCGGAGCAGAGCATCGGGGTCGGGAACGACATCCCTGACGCAACCCATGACAATTTGGAGCGAGTCTCCGGGAAACAGATACTTGAGCACCCAGTCTGGATCCTTCCCGTGCTCTTGGCAGAAGAGAACGAAGGCCTCCACATTGCAGTGGAATCGATGTTCGGCCAACTCCCGGACGTGCTTTGGCGTCGCCTGCCTTCGGGCTTCGCGCAAATCCACGCGCGTCATGTGCAAGGCAGATTGGGATTGGTCGTTGGCGTAGTAAAGAGCCACCGCATAGAACGCGAGCGTCTCTTCGTGTGTCCGATTCGGATCGTCGTCGAAGAATTGGGAGATGCGATTGTGCATGGTCTGCTCCTGTTGGTTTCGCGGAAAGAATGGTTACTTGCTCACGTCGCCGCTGGTGGCGTTCGTGGACGAAGATGGCTGAAGGTATGTCCGGCGACGTTGTCGGCGATTCTGGGGCAACCTGGTGCGTCCTGCGGTGCCGACGTTGAGCCACGCACTGCAGTATCCTGCGGTCGAGTTCGTCATGCGGAATACCTGCCAGCCTCTGCCACCGGCTCGACTGGGACTTCGAGATGCCGAGGTCGGCAAGGTTGCATGAAGTCACCTTGCCACCGGTGTGCTGGTTGCCACGGTCTCCACTATGCAATTCCATATCCCTCAACAACTCACCGGCCCGACGCTCAGCGCGAATCTTGATCTCAGCGCACTGGTTCTGCATCTCGTGAGATTTCACCTCGTTTGCCACTGCGGTTCTTCGCGATCGTCATGGTGGCTTTGGTTGGTTCGAGGTTCTTGTCGTCGTCTGAACCACGTCACGGATCAACTTCATTCCCTTCTCGGTCCAAGGGGCACTCAAGAATTGTCGAGCGTCGGAAAATGGTCGCGCAGCTGCTCCAATTGGGATTCAATGGTCGAGTGGACGTCTGCGTTGGATGTCTGAACAGTCAGCGGCCATTCCCAGTCTGAACAGATAGGCTCAGTTTCCTTGGCCCGGCGCACATCACGGATCACGCGAGTGGCAGCATCCTCGTCAGGTCCAGTGATGCGGTTCCACTCCGCTCGCGTGAGGAACGACACAAATGCCCCAGCGGGGTGCGTCAATCGGTTTTTCCTCGTCCGATTTGGATTAGCTCGCCGCTTCACGTACATCCACAGGGAGACGAAATCTCGCTGCCTCGCCTCAGAGAGAGGTTCCATCGCTTGAAAACGATCCAACCACTGAAAGACGTTCTCTGTCTTCTGGAAATCAGAGTCTTTAAGACCCCGCATCGCGGCGGAAGCCGCGTTCTTTTTTAGGGGTTCTCTTTCAGAGATTCTCTTTCGGGTTTTCTCTCTCATTGCGATGTCCGATTTGTCCGTCCCCGAAGTCCAATTTGTCCGGGGTCCGATGTCCAATTTGTCCGACACGATGTCCAATTTGTCCGACACGTCTAATAACCGGCAGACGACGATCAAGTATCCGTTGTCGGTAGGTGTGGCAGATACCAACTTGCGGCTGACGAGTTCGGGAATGAGCCGGTGAACGTGCCGAGTGGTCACATTTGATCGCTTGGCGATCAGTCGTGGTTCCATCAGGATGTTCGAGCTATCTCGCATCACTGCCTCGCTGACAATTACGGCATAGACGATTCGCTCACACCACGGCATCTTGACGTTGATGTCCTCCGTGGGCAGCATCGCGAATTCGTCTGTTCCCCAGATCCGGTGAGTCTCATCAGTCAGGCGATAGGTCTGAGTCCGCCGACCTTGCCGTCCAAAGCGGCATAGGTGCGTCGGCGTGAGACGACGGAGGTGATTGCTCACAGTGCCGACCGGCAGCACCGCGTCAGCGGCGATCCGCTGACGTCTGGCAAAGCATTCGCCCTTCAAGTTACCAGCTATACGAACAACGGCAGCGAGAGTCTGCGTCCGCTCTCTCAATTCGGCGACTGCCGAGAGCGGAAGTCGAATGAATTCCCCGATCGGATTGGAATCCCCGTCGTCGCAGCCATCGATGTTGAGTACACTGCTGTTGTCACACGGCAGGGGGGTTCCGCTCATTTGGGCGGCCCCCCTTGCGCTTCTTCGAAGTCCTCCCGCGACGGACAGCCGGCTGAGACCCACGCCTGAAGCTCGGCGACGCGCCAACGGACGCAGCCACCGGACAGACGCACGGGAGCCGGGACCTTGCCGGCCGAGTCATATCGGCAAAACGTCGCTTTCGACACGGCTATCATACGAGCGGCTTCGCCGGCAGGCACCATGAGTTGGGCGTCATGAGGCATCGGACACTCCCATTCGTCGATCGGGGAGTATCAGGGCGACCCCCATCTTGCTGAGGGAGTTGCGGGCCTCGGTTTCGGCTTTTGTGTTGCCGGTAGCCCACGCGTGGATCAATGCCGAGATCCAAGCGAGAATCTTCGCAGACTGGTTGGGATCATCCTTGCCTTGTCGATTTCGCACTGCTCTCCTCCGCCATCGAGAAACTGGTACCCGCTACCAGTCATCCCGCGTTGCGTGAGCGTTGCGTGCGAACGACCGCATTTCCTTGTTTTGCAGATTGTAATCGCTATGAGTGTTGCGTTGATTGTTGCGTCCGATCATCACGCAACAGCAGCCGGCACCGTCAATCGTCAACATCATCCACGTCGAGGTCCCTCGGATCATACGGTGCTTCGATGCGACCGTCCTTCGTGCGAAAGCCATCGGACAGCGAGTCCCTGGTCCCACGTGCGAGTGGTGCGGAAGCCCGATATACCTGGCTTCGGCTTAGTGTTGAGGGATGCTTGCCGACTTGGTCGGCGATCTTCCGATCGGACCATTCCGGATGTTCCTGAACGATGAGCATTGCTCTCGCGAGCCATTCCAGCTTTGTCCACGTCCTCGGTGGCTCAGCGGGCGGATCCATCTCCCCGTTCATTTTTTCCGACTCAGATTCAGCTTGCTCGGCTTGCAACAGGGGGAGGAGTTCGCCAACGGGCCGAGCGAGAAGCTCGTTCCACTTCTGCGAGGCAGGCGACAGCCGGTCGCGAATCCTCCCTAAGAGACGTTCCCCTTCATCGTCGGTGTCGAAGAGTTGTCGGGCAACATCCCGAATCGCAACCCATCCTAGATTGCGTAGCCGATTCCATGACCGATTGGTTTCCGAGTCGTCGTTCCTGTTGCGGTGCGTATCATGGAGCAGCACCTCTTGCCACAGTTCCGCGATCTTCCCCTTGGGGGAACGGCATTCGTGACAGGTCGATCGGTCCTTGTCCTGACCTGTCAACTCTCTGCCGCAGATGACGCAGTGGGGGCCGATTGATGCCTTGGACATGCCTTCGCTTTCCAACACGCCTCCGCCGTTGGTGCAGAACGGAAAAAGCGGCGCGGCTCGCCGCCGGCGAAGGCGTTGCGAAGCGGCTGACGGGCTGCAGACCCGTGCCGCGCCGGTGCGATCATAGCGGACCGCATCCAAAGTGCACCCGCGACACTCGGCTTGACGGTCCGTAGCCAGTGGCATCATGCTGTGGCGACCATGAGGGGCTGACCAAAATGTCACACAATGCCACACATGAACGGGGGGGTGCGCCCATGAACGACACAGATATCCCAGCCGTGACCCATCCCAAGAAACTGCGGTTCCTTGCGTCATTTGCATCGACCGGAAACGTCGTCGAATCTGCGCGTCATGCGGGTATTCAGCGTCGAACGCATTATCGCTGGCGGGACAGCGACCCGGACTACGCCCGCGAGTTCGATCTGGCGAAGCGTCAGAGCTTGGACATCGTCGAGTCCGAACTGTACCGACGAGCCGTGGGGGGCATTCGGGAATTGGTTCTCTACCGGGGAAAACCGGTTCGCGACCCTGAGACAAACGGCTTCCTCTATCGGCACAAATACAGCGATGCGTTGCTGGTGGTCCTGCTCAAAGCTCTGGCCCCTGAGAAGTACCGGGAGTCCCACATCCCGCCGGTGGAGGACGACGGCGTCCGCATCGCCGGCCGGAGCCGGGAAGAGGTCATCCGCGAGGAGATCGCGGCCCGCCAGAACGCTTTGGAGATGCTGCAAAGCCACGGATCGACCGGGAACTGACGAGCCGGAAAGTATGGGATCGCTTGCCATCGTGGTCGGCCATGAATCACGCTTGGTGGCCGGCAATCCTGTCCGGCCCCCCTATGATCGCACACGATGATTGACGCCGCCTACTCGCCACGGGTACCGTGAGGGCATTGGGAACACTCAGGGGCAACAGGACATCTGCTGGTAGTGCCAGATGACGCTGCCGTTCGGACAGGGGACCGACGGCGGGCTCGTGCGGCTGGAAGACAACTGGTATCTGCCGGGACTGCTGGACACAGATGTCGGCATCGGAGCGAATGCGGCTCGCCCTGATGTTCCGCGACCGGGGGCCGAAGAACGGAAACGTGTGCGACGTGCTCGAGTGGATGCGTGAGGTGATGGCGCACACGGACCTGTCGCCACCGGTGCCGGACTGGATTCGGCGAGGAGGCGAGGACGTTCAGAACTGACTGGGGAGCGGCCATGGCGACGAAATCTGAGCGGTATGCGTGGACGTGTCCGGGATGCGGGAAACGATATGGTGTGAAGATCGGCCAGAAGCTGAAGCTGTGCCCAAAGTGTCGGTCCGACCAAGCGGGTGCGTCGCCCGAGGCTCCCGCCGCTCCCGAGTGGTTCGCGAATCGAACAGCGGGAAAGAACGTGTTTCTTCCACACCACGATCATGGTGTTCCGGAAAGCACGGTTCCACAGATTCAAGTCCCCAGGGGCGACGTGGCGATCGCACAGACATCGCATCGACAACGCCGACGCGTTCCGTGGTGGATGCTCGTGCTGTCTTTTGTCTTAGCCGGCATCACCTTCGTGGTCGTGCTCGTCGTTGTGACCAGTGTTTCGACCCACGCACGCCTGGACGTGCCATTGATCGGAGATGCAGCGGAGAAGTTGGCGGATGCCGTCCAAGCTGGTGGTCAAATCCGCTCTGACAAGAACGCGGTGAGAACTTGGCTCCGGGAGAACTCACGGAGCGGAGAGTGGGAGGAGATTCGCTGGTGGCCACCCGCCCCACTCTACGGATCAGCGGAGTACCATAGATATCATGAAGTTCCTCGGATGTTTGATACCGTGAACTGGCCGAGGATTAAGAAGGAAGGCCGGTCAATCCGTCTGAAATATCGATCTAAGGGAGCGTTGGGAATGATGGTTCGTGATGCCGTCTTCATTATCAACGAACGCGGCGAGGTCTACGACAGCATCGTTGCCGAGGACTTTCGGCTCCCAAAAGAACCGATGAATCACTACGCCAAGAGAATCGGAGCGTCAGACGCCGAATCCGTCGAGATACAGGAGCGGTTCTTGTCTGGGAATCCAGTCGACCTCACAGACACTCCGGAGCCGTAACCGTTCACACCCCGGATAGCAGGGTGGGGGGTGGTTGGCTGGCGAAGTGGGCTTTGACGGCGTCGGTGACGAAGGTGAAGACGTTACGGTTCTGCTGGCGACAGGTTTCGATCACGCTCAGCAGCGTCTCCA
>JAJDEI010000147.1 GCA_029259845.1 Planctomycetaceae bacterium
CGCGTGATTCGTGGTTCAAAACAGGAAACCGCGAATCACGCGAATGCGGCGAATGTCATTGACCGGCATGGCCGCCAAGCCCGCCGTCCTTCCGCGTCTTCTGTGGTTCCTGTTTTCTGGCTTTGGTTGCGGCCAGAGGCCGCGCTGGGTGTTCCGTGAAATCCGTGGTCGTCGGCCGGCCACACGGGGAGACCACGGATGGGCACCGATGGGCACGGATCGGTTGTCGCGATGTTCCCCGCCGGCCCGGAGGACGCCCTGCGGGCCCGTTGACAGCGGGATGGCTGGGCCCTTATGAGGGGATGTCGGGGGCGGATTGCAGGGCCTGGTTTGTTCTGCGACGGCGAAGCCTACAGGTTATGACGGTCCTTGATTCGTTCCGGTGTCGCATGAGGCAAAAACGCTGGCTGCCGGGATTGGCGGCGTTGGTTGTGGCCGTCTGTTGGCCGGCTTGGGATTGGTGGAGCGCGCTGCCTCCCGGACGAACGGCTGCCTATGTCGGACGGCAATCGTGCATCGACTGCCATACAGAGCAGGCGGGGCGCTGGGAAGGTTCCGACCATGACCGGGCGATGGATCTGGCGACGCCGGAGTTTGTGCTGGGTGACTTCAACAACACGCAGCTCGAACATCACGGCGTGACGTCTCGCATGAGCCGCCGGGGCGACGGTTTTTTTGTCGAGACAGAGGGACCGGACGGGGAGCGGCACGAGTTTCCTGTCAAGTACGTGTTTGGCTACGAACCGCTGCAACAGTACCTGGCCGAACTGGAGCGGGGGCATGTGCAGGTGCTCCCGGTAACGTGGGACACCGAGGAGAAACGGTGGTTCTATGCGAATCCCGACGCTCCCTTCGGACCGGACGACCCGTTGCACTGGACCGGCTCGGCACAGAATTGGAACCACATGTGTGCCGACTGCCATTCGACCAACTACGCCAAGAACTACGACCTGGAGACCGACACGTACCACTCTTCATTCTCAGAGATCGACGTCAGTTGCGAGGCGTGTCATGGACCGGGCAGCATCCACGTCGAACTGGCGCAGGCGAAGTCGCTATTCTGGGACCGTCGCTATGGGTACGGGCTCGCCCGGCTCAAGGACAAGGTCTCCAAGACAGAGTTGGAAAGCTGTGCCCCGTGTCACGCACGTCGCCAGCGCATCTACCCCGGCTTCAAACCGGGGGATGACTTCTATGATTACTTCGGCCTCTCGCTGCTCGAAGAACGCCTGTACCACCCGGACGGGCAGATCGACGACGAGGTTTACGTCTTCGGGTCCTTCACACAAAGCCTGATGTACCGCAAGGGTGTCCGCTGCACCGACTGTCACGATCCGCACACGACGCGCATCAAATTCGAAGGCAATCGGCTGTGCACGCAGTGCCATCTGGGAGCCAAGTACGACGGACCGGCACATCACCACCACGAGGCCGCCAGTCCCGGCGCAGCATGTGTGGAGTGTCACATGCCGTCGAAGAACTACATGGTGGTCGACCCTCGCCGCGACCACAGCCTGCGCCCCCCGCGGCCCGATCTCACCGTGAAACTGGGAACTCCCAACGCCTGTAACAAGTGTCACACGAAGGCCGACGAGACCGCCCAGTGGGCCGCCGATTGGATTGTCCGATGGTACGGCCCCAAGCGTCGCGACGACCCGCACTACGGCGAGCTGATCGCCGCCGGCCGCCGGGGCGACCCGGCAGTGGTCGACGGCCTTGCCAAACTGGCCCGTTCGGCGAATACGGGCCCGATTGTGCGGGCGACGGCCGCTTCGCTGCTCGGCACGCGGTATCCCATTTCTCAGACACGTGAGGGGATCGAAAAATCCCTCAGGAGTCGCGAGGCAATCGTCCGCGAGGCGTCGCTGTCGGCGTTTCAAAACTGGCCGATCGCCACGCGCAGCGACCTGGAGGACGTTCGCGAACTGCTCGCTCCCCGGTTCAGCGACCGGTCACGATGGGTCCGCGAGGAGGCGGCCCGTGTGGGGGTCACATTCCCTGCGGAGGTCTTCGACTCCGGGGAGACAGCCGCGCTCCGAAAGGCGGTCGGGGAATATCGCACGGGGCTCGAGGCCGAAAACGACCAGGCGGGGGCCCACATGAACCTGGGCCTGCTGGAGAGTGCACTGGGCAACACGACAGCCGCCATCGACGAGTACCGCACCGCGATTCGGCTCGACCCGGCAGTCGCGGGCCCCCGGTCTAATCTTGCGCGTGAACTCGACCAACTCGGCCGATCGGATGAAGCGAATCGACTGCAAACCGAAGAAGCCGGCCTCATTCGGCGGGACACGCAACTGCTCCCCGAGAACGCCTTCCTGCACTATCGGCTCGGCCTGCTCGAATACCTCCTCGGACATGAGGCGGAAGCCGAGCAGTCGCTCAAAGAGGCCGTGCGGCTGGAGCCCGATTCGGCCGACTTCCTGCTCGCCCTGACGTTGCTCTACGAAAAACAGCGGCGCTGGCCCGATGCCCTCCGCGGCGCGCGCCGACTGACCGAAATGCAACCGGACAACCCCACCTACCAACAGATTCTGCGAAATCTTCAACAGGCGTCCCAGTGACCGTCGGCGTTCTTGCGACGGGTGGCGGGGCGCGTTGGGGCGGAGAACGACGAAACCCCGTTCGTTCCGGGGGCGGTGGACGATTCACCGAACAGCGACACCGCCCCCGCCACCCGCCGCGGTTTTTGTCTGGACACCCACAGGGATCGCGACGCTTCCGGGGAAATCCGTGGTCTTGATTCGGCGCGTCACGGACGGCCGCAGTCACCAACTGTGACAGGAGCGACAACATGCGGTTTCGAATTTACGCGTGCAGTTTTGTCTGTCTGACGCTGTTCCCTGGATTCCCCAAGGCTTCGACCGGTGCGGAGCCACGTCCTGTCGCGCTGCCGAACATCCTGATCATCACCGCCGACAACCTCGGCTACGGCGACCTTCCTTGCTTCAATCCTCGCTCACCGATCATCGCGCCCCGGCTCACCCAACTGGCTGCCGAAGGAGCGAAACTGACGAGTTTCTATACCGCGTCGCCAACGTGCACCGTCTCGCGGGCCTGTTTGTTGACAGGGCGCGTGCCGCAGCGGCATGGGCTGACCGAACAGTTGCCCGGCATCGCAGGTAACTACGGTCGCGGTCTCGATCCGGCGGAGATCCTCATTCCGCAGATGCTCAAACATGCCGGTTATGTGACCGGCTGTTTCGGGAAATGGAACATCGGCTTCGCCCCGGGATCACGGCCGACCGAACGCGGATTCGACGAGTTTTTCGGGCATGCCTCGGGAAACATCGACTACTTCACCCACAACTACAACGGCAAGCACGACCTGTTCCGCGGCGTTGAGGAGGCGCACGTGAAAGGGTATGCGACCGACCTGTTCGCCGCTGCGGTTATGAGCTTCATCGGCGAACAGAGCCGCGCGGGCAAGCCCTGGTTCTGCTACTTGCCGTTTAACGCGCCTCACTTTCCGAATTCGCGGAACAAGGCGCCCGGGGAACCGGCCGTCTGGCAGGCACCGGCATCAGCCTTTGCTGCGTACGGATACGACCCGGCGACAACAAATGAGCAGCAGCGGTATTACGCCGTCGTCACCGCGCTGGACCACGCAATTGGCCGGGTGCTGGACAAACTCGACGAGTTGTCGCTGGCGGAAAAGACGTTTGTGTTCTTCTATTCCGACAACGGTGCGTTCATGCTGCCGGTTCGCGGCTTGGAGGTTGCGTCGAACGCCCCGCTTCGAAACGGCGGCGTGACCTGCTGGGAGGGAGGCATCCGCGTCGCGGCCATCGCTCGCCAACCGGGGCGAATCCCGCCGAACCAGACGATCGATGAGCCGCTTTGGTCTCCCGATCTGTTCGTTGCCTGTCAGGAATTGGCCAACGCGGAGCCACGGTCCGGTCATCAGCTCGACGGGCTCAACCCGTTGCCCGTGCTGACAGGCGACGGAAAATCCCCTCACGACTCGCTGTATTTCAAGTATCGGAAGCACGCAGCGCTGCGCCAGGGAGACTGGAAGATCGTCCGGACGCGCCCGGACAGTCCGTGGCACCTGTTCAACCTCGCCAACGATGTGGGGGAGACCAACGATCTCGCGTCCAACGATACGGCCAAACGGGACGAATTGGCTCGGGAGTTCGAACGGTGGGAGACGGAGCTCGCAACAGACTGAACGCGGCGGGTGGCGCTTGCGCGTTTCCCTGTTTTTCCTCACGACAAACATTGCTGGGACAGCGGGCAACCGGTTCTTGCTGCCCGCCGGCCATGCTGTCTGCCCCGTCACGAATGTTCCGGGATCTGGGCCGCGGCAGCGATTGATCCTGCATGGCTGACAGAGAGTGTCGCAGAACCAAGCTCAGTGGCTTAGCTGCCCGTTGAAGATCTGGTGACATCGTAACCCGAAGCGTGAGCGAGGGCCGATATTGCGAGGAACCAGCAAGTTGGATGACCTCGCTTACGCTTCGGGTTACTTTTTCAACGGGCTGTTAGCGCGTCGACGGGAGCTGCAGGTAGCCGTAGAGCGTTTCGCTCTTCCGCATGATGTAGAACTTGAGCGGGTTGAACTTGTTCAGTTCCGGATGACTGACGACGAAGTCGACATTCTCCGGAGTGATCGTCTCCCAGACGTGCAGTCCGACGAGAACGTCTCCTTCCTGGATGCCGTTGCGATCGGCCGGCCCTTCGTGGCGGACCGATGTCACCTTCATGCCCCCGCGGTACCGCGGTTTCACATGCGACTGCTCGCGCGGCGAGAGAGGCTGCAGTTTCAAGCCGAGCAACTTCCAAGACTTGCTGAGGCTCTCTTGGGGTTCATCCCGAACCTGTGCAAACGACTGTTGCTGAGTGATGCGCCGGGCAGCGACGGTTCGTCCGTTCAGCGCGACGACCGCAAGGTTCAGCGTCTGAGCGTGGCCGCCCCGGCGGACCACGATGGGGACCGATTCCCCCGCTCGTCGGCCGAGAAGTGCCCGCTCGAAGTCCGCCATGTCGGCCACTGCCACCGTTCCCGCCCGTTCGATCACATCGTCCGGCTGCAAGCCCGCAGCGGCTGCGGGACTCCCTGGTGCGGCCCCGGAGACAATGAGACGACGCTCCGGACCGTGCTTGTAGTCCTGTGCCTGCAAGCCATGAAAATTGTTGTCGAGCCGTTCGATGTCGAGCAACCGGGCGATCGTCTTACGGGCATCGTCGATGGGAATGGCGAAGCCGATCCTTTGGGCACCGGCCCGGATGGCCACATTGATGCCGATGACTTCGCCGTTGCGGTTCAACAGCGGCCCGCCGCTGTTGCCGGGATTGATGGCGGCGTCAATCTGAATGAGATTCTCGTACCCTTGCTCGTCGTTCACTTCGACGTCGCGGGAAAGGGCGCTGATGATGCCGCGGGTGACGGTATGCTCGTATCCGAAAGCATTGCCGATGGCGAGCACATCCTCGCCGAGCATCAGGTCGGACGACGTGCCCAGGGTCATCACGTCGAGCGGGCCGACCGGGTCGATCTTGATGAGCGCCAAATCGTGCTTGCTGTCAAAGGAGACGACGCGGGCCACGTAGGACGCCCCGTCGACCAGTGTCACGCGGAGCGTATCGACGTCCTTGACGACGTGATGGTTGGTGACGATGTAACCTCGCCCATCGACGATCACGCCGGTGCCCATGCCGTTGATCTTGCGATCCTTGTTTGCTGAAAACAGCGAATCCGAGTACTGGGCCCGCTTCTCGCTGTGAATGTTGACCGTTGCGGATTTGACCCGTTGGACAGCGCGGACGGTGGGTGTGATACGGCTTTGCAGACCGGCGTTGTCGGGCTTGGCCGACGAAGACGGGGTCAGCGCGCCGGCGGGAGCAATCGTGCCGAGCAGCAGGGCCAGCAGCGCCAGTCCGATCAAGGGGCGTCGGGCGAGACCGGGCAGTCGGGCAAGCGAAGGGAGTTGTCTCATGGGCGGACTCAATCCGGGTCGTGGCATGCGGTCGATCTTGAGGCCGGGCCGTTCCCGGCGAACCTCTGCACGCGGCTTATCGGGGCGGAATCATCCTGACTCGGGGAGACCGTCCCACGGCCGCAGGCAGAGGACTCGTCAAAGCCCGCCACCAACCGAAGTGCAGTCCTTTGCTCGAGACCGGAGCGGCGTCAGCCACGAGTGCAGCCAACGAGAGCGTCCGACGTCGGGTCTCCACTCAGGCTGAATCGGTCAGCTGCATCGGAACGCTTGAAAACCGCGGCCCGATGTCGCAAAACTTGCCTAGCCGGTCCGGCGCTCGCCCGCTGAAACAATTCGACGCCCCAATGCGAAGTTGGTTGCAGCGGCGAGAGACCGTAGCCCCGTCGGCGACCGCCAAATTCCCTCCCTGAGACTCTCGGAGCCCTGCGACGCCATGACCCGACGCGAAAAACTTCTGCGGATGTTGCAGGAAGATCCTGACGACGCGTTCCTGTTGTACGGATTGGCGATGGAGGACCAGTCAGCCGAAGACTGGGAGTCGGCTTTGGCATCGTTTGACCGGGTGCTGACGGTTGATCCGCAGTCCGTCGCCGCCTACTTTCAGAAGGGGCAGATTCTCGCGCGGCTGGAGCGGCCGGGAGACGCCCGCTCCGCGCTGGAAGCAGGGATCAACGTCGGTCGAAAAATCGGCGATGCCCACGCGGTCGGAGAAATGACCGAATTCCTCCAAAACTTGTGACACGAATCGATGACGAATGCCGCACTGCTCTCGCAGTCTCCGCCGTTTGACGGCGACTCCTTCTCGCGTTTGCTGGAAGACCTTGCCGGTCGCGCGGAAGAGGTCGACCGGACCGGTGAGTGGCCCCGGTGGCAATTCGAACGGCTCGCCGACGAAGACGTGCTTGGCTGGGTGGTTCCGCCGGAATACGGAGGCAGCGGCGTCGATGCGGAGGCGTTGATCTACGGCTACGAGCGGCTCACAACCGCCTGCCTGACGACCGCATTTGTTCTCACCCAGCGAAACGGAGCCTGTCAGCGAATTGCCGGCTGCGACAACGACGACCTCAAAGCCGAATTGCTGCCCGATTTGAGCGAGGGCCGCCTGTTTGCGACCGTCGGGGTTTCGCATTTGACGACGTCGCGGCAGTATCTCGCCCAACCGGCGGTGCGCGTGGCCGAGGAGAGTGGCTCCCTCGTTCTCAACGGTCTGATCCCCTGGGTCACCGGAGGAATCCCTGCGGATTATGTCGTCACCGGCGGCACCTGCGACGACGGCCGGCAGGTCTTGATTGCGTTGCCGACGAAGTCCGAAGGCGTCACCATGCAGAAGCCGGCACCGCTGCTGGCCCTCGACGCCTCGCTGACCGGATCGATCGAATTGGAAGATGTTCGTGTCGACCGGCGGTTCTTGCTCGCCGGACCGGTCGCGGGCGTCATGCAACAGGGGCAAGGAGGCGGAACCGGTTCGGTGGCGACCTCGTCGTTGGCAGTCGGATTGGCCGGACGGTCCCTGGCCCATTTGATGCGTGAGTGCGAACGCCGGCCGGACCTTGAACCCGTCGTCGAACCGTTCGCCGCAGAATGGTCCGCACTGCGGACAGACCTGTATGCCGCCGCCCGCGGCGAAGCGACGCCGGAGACCCCCCACCTCGCCAGCGAGTCGCTCCGCGGACGCGCCAATTCACTCGCCCTGCGTTCGACACAGGCCTTGCTGGCGGCGTCGAAGGGGGCCGGATTTGTGAAGGGGCATCCCGCGGAGCGCGGCGTCCGCGAAGCGATGTTCTTCCTCGTCTGGTCCTGCCCCCAGCCAATCGTCACCGCCGCCCTCCGACAATTCGCCTGCCTCGTCGACTAACAGTCTGTTGGAAAACTCACTTCCGCGTGCCACTGCTGTCTCGGCCAATGCGAGAAACCAGTCAGTTTTCAGACATCTGCACGGCTGACACAGCCGTGGCACACGTTTTTCAACGGGCTGTTAAACGGGACCTCGTCGTCTTCGCTGATGGGCGTGTCGGTGTCTTCACCGATGCCTAGCGTCTCGTCGAGCGACATGCGGAAGGCAATCGTACGCGGCAGCTTTTTACCGGCCACTTTGTTTCCGTCGACGGTGAGTGTCGCTTCGCCGCCCGCACGGACGCCCCCGTCATAGTTGAAATCGATTGTAACCACATGCTTACCCGGTGGGATCGGATCCTTGCCCGTCAGAGAGTAGCGTTCGACGCCGCAGAGGTTGTCGTGGAACATCGGTTTGCCGGCGAGGACAAACAACCCTACGCCC
Organism: Planctomycetaceae bacterium; assembly: GCA_029259845.1. Classification (GTDB taxonomy): domain Bacteria; phylum Planctomycetota; class Planctomycetia; order Planctomycetales; family Planctomycetaceae; genus JAHBXU01. The sequence continues at coordinate 8,221 of JAJDEI010000147.1, forward strand.
GCAAAGCGGCCCCCAGGGCCATTCAAAGGTTGAAGCTGGGGAACCTCGTCACCCGAAGCGTCAGCGAGGGACGAATCGCTCACTCACGTTCGCTTCCTCGCTGACGCTGCGGGTTACCATTGAGCTTGTCCCGGCCGGTCTTCTCCCAAGTGAAACTTTGAATGGCCCGGGAGGCCCCCCTTCGGGTATTTCGACGACCGCACTGATGCCGAACGATTTGTTCTTCAGATCCGGTGCGGAGCCCTCCGGAACGCGGACCATGCCGTCGTAGTAGTTGAACTCATTCAGCTCCCGGATGTTGCTCGGCCGGTTGCTCACATCGCGCCGCTCGACCTTGCTGTTATCCAGTGGCAGCACGTCGTACTTGACCGCTTCGATGTAAAACTGGCGCTGCAATTCACGCGACCTGTCAGGTGCGGAAGCGGCGAGGCTGTTCGACTGCGAGAAGTCCTCCTTGAGGTTGTCGAGTTCCCACTTGTAGCCATCGATCGGATCGACCGGCTCAGTGACGGAGGCCGAGGGCGGCGAAGTGGGCGGCGTGGCGGCGACCCAGCCGTCGTGGTAGATGGCCCGGTTGGCGAACATTTCGAAATACTGCGTGGTGCGTCTCGACGGCACCTTGGTACGTCGAAGGCGTACGTCATGCTCACGCCTTCTACGGATTCCCGACCGACGCCATATGCCATAGACCGAGACTGGCTACTCCAGCCCCGCAGCTTCGACGACCGTGGGCATGATGTCAATCACGTGATGAAACTGTGTTCGAGTTTCTCCGCGAGCCTTGATCCTCGCCAGCCACGAAAGGGCGAGCGCATTGCGCGTGCCACCAAAGTGGGAGGCAACCTGTTTGGTCCACTGGAACGGCGTGTCCATGGCGTGGGCCCCGCCGATCGGATCGTGGTTGAACGTCGCGGGACCGCCCAGATCATTGATCTTGGCGTGCAGTTCCTCGAACGGTTCCTTGATGTTGTTTTCCTTGATGTTGTTGAAGAAAGTCATCTCGTTCAGTCGTCCCTGCGGGCTTTCCTTCGCAGACGCACCGTTGTCTCCCATGATGTCGATGACCCGCGTATTATCGAGTTTGCCCGGCTCTTCGACGACGTCGACGACGCGTCCGGTCTGATAATCACAGTGCGCGAGCAGGGCACAATAAACCTCCATCATGAGGGCAAACACCTACGGAGGGCGGGCCTGCCGGGACAACTGGGTGCCGCAGGCACAAGACGCCTCACACTCGGCTTGCGATTCGTCTTGAACCGTCGACGGCTGAGTGTGAGTCCACTTGTCGCTTCGCGCCCCAGCCGTGCCGGCTGGGCCACCCGCCATGACCCTGACTATCCCGTGACCAGCTTCCGGTTGAAGCGGCCCTCGTTGATCGTGGGGCGTTCCGGGCGGCCGTTGTGGGAATAGGTGAGCCGCATGTTGTCGAGGCCGAGCAGCCACAAGACCGAGGCGTGAACGTCGCGAACGTGCATTTTGTCTTCGACAGCGTACAGGCCCAATTCGTCGGTCGCGCCGATCGTCTGCCCGCCCTGGACGCCACCGCCTGCCATCCAGATGGAAAAGCCGGTCGGGTTATGGTCGCGGCCGTCTCCCTTTTCGCTCATCGGTGTGCGACCGAATTCGCCGCCCCAGACGACCAGCGTTTCGTCAAGCAGCCCACGCTGCCGGAGGTCGGTAAGCAGACCGGCGACCGGTTTGTCCATCGACCGGCACATTGCGGAATGCTTTTTCTCAATGGCTGTATGGGAGTCCCATTTGCTGCCCGCTCCGCTGTAAAGTTGGATGAACCGCACGTCCCGCTCAACGAGCCGTCGTGACAACAGGCAGAGCCGTCCAAAGGACTTCGTCGCCTCTTCGCCAAGGCCGTAAAGCTCCCGTGTGGCCTGCGTTTCCTGTGAAAGGTCGACTGCTTCCGGGGCCTGCGCCTGCATACGGAAGGCGGTCTCGTAGCTGCGGATGCGGGCTTCCAGTTCGCTTTGCTGGGGGCGGGCGGCAGCGTAACGTTCGTCAAACCGCTTGAGGAGCGACAGCTTGTGTTGCTGCTGTTCGTTGGTGACCCCTGGCGGCAGCGACAGGTTGGCGATCGGTTCGTCGCTGGTGCCGTTGATCCGCACGCCCTGATGGGCCGCCGACATGAACCCGGCTCCCCAGTTGCGGGGACCGTTCACGGGGTTGCCGTCGTTGTCGCACATCACGACGAACGACGGGAGATTCCGGTTGCCCGTGCCGAGGCCGTAGTTCACCCACGCGCCAAGCGACGGCCGGCCGGCGACGTTGGTGCAGGTGTTCATCTGGCAGACGCCGCCGGAATGGTTGATGCCGTTGGTCCAGCAGGAGCGAATGACGGCGATCTCGTCGAGGCAGCCGGCGATGTGAGGAATCCACTCCGACGCCCACAGACCGGCTTCGCCATGCTGTTTCCAGGTGCGTGGAGCGGCCAGCAGCGGCGAGCCTTTTTCGCCCATCGCCGTGATCGGCTCCTGGAAGCCCGACGGCAACGGCTGGCCAGCCAGTTCGTTGAGCAGCGGCTTCGGGTCGACCAGATCAAGATGGCTCGGTCCTCCTTCCATGAACAACCAGATCACACTCTTGGCACGCGGAGCGTGCTGGGCAGCGAGCGATTGGGCGGCGGGCAACTGGGCGGCGGCGGCACCCTGCTCCCGGAGCATCCACTCCAACGCGACTGCCCCGAAACCCATGCCGGCCGATTGCAGGAAATCGCGCCGGGAGTGGAAACCCGCGGCGTGATGAGGAACAAGTTGGCGAATCGGTTCAGTCGTCATGGCAAGCATCGGGCCGTCAATGGAGACACATTCAGTCCACATACAGGAACTGGTTGGCGTTCAGCAGCACGTGGCAAAAATCAGCCAGTCGCTGCCGATCGATCGACGAGGCGTCCTGGTCGACGGTCCTGCCCAAGAACTCGAGAGCTTGGGCGAGCTCAGAATCCGACGGCCAGCGGCCCCACGTTCGGCGAAACGCCTGTTTCAACAGGTCGGCGGATGGGGTCTGTTCGTTTTCGATGAGTCGCGTCGACAGGACCTGAGCACGAGCGAGCGTGTAGCCGCCGTTGATCATCAACAACGACTGGGTCGGTGTCGTGGTCGGAATCCGCGCGGCGACGCTCTTGAGAGCATTCGCCATGTCAAAGGCGTGCAGGAATTCGTCCGGCGTATTGCGATAAACCTTGACGTACAGCGAACGGCGGCATGAAGTGGAATCGACGCTCGGACCGCCGAATCCTCGTTCGAGTTCGCCGGTCGCGGTCAGCATGGCGTCGCGGATCTGTTCGGCCTTCAACCGCCGGACTGGTGCCCGCCACAACAGGTCGCCTGCGGGATCGCGCTGTTGGTACTCAGTTGCTCGCGGGTGATGGGCCGACTGCTGCCACGTCGCCGAGGTGAGGATCAGCCGATGCAGGTGCTTGATGCTCCAACCACGCTCAACAAACGCCACCGTCAGCCAGTCCAGTAACTCCGGGTGGGTGGGCCGTCGGCCCAGATGGCCGAAATCGTTGGTCGTCGCCACGATGCCTTTGCCAAAATGCTGCTGCCAAATCCGGTTGACGATCACTCGTGTGGTGAGCGGGTTGTCCGCGCGGCCAATCCAGGCGGCGAGAGCGGATCGCCTGCCCGAAGAGTCCTCCTGTGGGACGATGCCAAGTTCGGCGGAAGGAGGCTCATTCGCCAGGACGGACAGGAAGCCCGGCCCGACCGCGGTGCCCGACGATCCCTGTGGGATGATCGTCGGGGAGATCTCACCGGGTGCATCCGCAACGGTCATCACAACCGGCGACGGGCGCGGTTTGAGTTCGTCAAATTCAGCCAGTTTCTGCTTGAGACGGTCGTAATTGGCTTGAACGTCCTTGGGCATGACTTTCCGGGGACCGCCTCCTTCATCGGCCACCTGCCGCTGCATGAGGTAGGCCATCTGATGATCCCAGGACGTCCGCGCTTCGGGCGGCTTGGTGATGCAGGCCTGAATTTCCAACGGAAACTTTTCGAAAACAGTGTCCCGAACACGGTCTTGGTACGGTCGGGTGAGCGCGTCGAGTTGGGTCCGCAGGTCCTGCGTCGCCTCGTCCCAGGCGGCCTGTCGGCGCTGCCATTCGGCCTGCTTTTCGTCCGTGCCGGCGGTCACGCTGTCACGCCACAAGAGCGGCTCGAAAAAGGCCCGCAACTGGAAGTAGTCCTTCTGCAGCAGCGGATCGAACTTGTGATCGTGGCAGCGGGCACAAGCGATCCCCATTCCCAGGAACACGTCGCCGGTGACGTCGGTGATCTCGTTGATGATGTCATTCCAGTGGGCCCGCGCATCCCGCTGGTTGTACTCATAGATGCCCAGGCGCAGAAAACCGGCCGCCGCCAGTGCCGACGGATCATCGCCCGGCATCTCGTCCCCGGCCAGTTGCTCCTGGACAAACCGGGGGTACGGCTTGTCCTCATTGAAGGCACCGACGACGTAGTCCCGATACCGCCACATGTGCGGTCGGTAACCGTCTGCCTTCCAACCGTCGGACTCGGCGTACCGAACCAAATCCAGCCAGAAGCGTGCCCAGTGTTCCCCGTACCGGCTGTCCGCCAACAGTTTCTCAACCAACCGCTTCCACGCGTCGGGAGCGTCATCGGAGAGGAACGCGTCGATCTCCTCAGGAGTCGGCGGCAGCCCGATCAGGTCGAAGTACAGCCGCCGGATGAGCGCAACTTCATCCGCACGCGGGGCCGGATGCATGTCTGCTTGCGAGAGGCGATGCCGGACAAACTGGTCGACCGGACTTTGCGACCAGCCGTCGCCGGCGTCTCGGGGAATGTCCGGTCTCTTGAGCGGCTGAAATGCCCACCATTGCTGGTCAGCGTCCGTAATTGCCTCCGAGGCATCACGCAGATGGTCCGCACCGTCGGGCCACGCGGCTCCGGCGGCAATCCACGCAGTGAGATGTTCGATTTCGCGCGGAGAGAGTTTCCCGCCGGGCGGCATCTCAAGGCTTTCATAGTTGACTGCCTCGATGAGCAAGCTCGTCCCCGGGGCACCGGCAACAATCGCCGGGCCGTTTTCGCCCCCCTTCAACACCGATGCCCGCGAGTCGAGCCTCAACTCGCCTTCCTGTTTATTCTCCCCATGACACTTGACACACTTTGCCTCCAGTAAGGGGCGAACGTGCTTCTCAAAGTGCACCAGGCCGGGCGGCGACGGCTCAGCGGCGGGAAGCCGCCCCGCCAGCAGGGCGAAGCAGACCGCGAACAGGGGCTCGAATCGGGATCGCATCAGGCTGTGTGGTTCGACGGGGTTCAGCGGCCGCCACGGAGGAATCGGCCAACGGCTTCCATACTACAAAGGCTTCAAAGCTTTGTCTCTGACGCGAGTGCTTTGTCAAACCTGATATCAGGATCCAGCCTATTCCCGCGTACTCTTCCGACAGCGCAGGGTCGACGTGATCAAAAACCGCCAAGACGCCGAATCCGCCAAGAAAAACCGCGTTCCCCTGTATCTGCCACAGGTTTCGCAACTCGGCACGAGCTTTCGGGCCGACTCTGCCCGACAGGGATGGATTGGCGCGAGAACAGCACCGTATCCGGCGGGTCTTGCCAACGAGTTGACTTCGCGTTCTTGGCTTCTTGGCGGTTCAACCCTGCACTGTCGTAGTCAGAGCCTTTCCGGAAACTCAACCCCTGAATTGCCGCGCCGGGGGGGGAGGGCGAAGCTCCCGCTGAGCCGCAAGCGGAGCGGGCAGGTCCGGTTTGCGCAACGGGAGCGCGGGGATCGGCCCCCGCAGGAGAGCGACTCGCCACAATTGTGGCCGAATCGTCACGTCGCGGCGCGGCGGAAGCCACGCCCACCCGGGCCGTTCAAAGATGGAAGCTGGGCAACCTCGTCACCCGAAGCGTCAGCGAGGGACGAATCGCTCACTTACGTTCGCGTCCTCGCTGACGCTTCGGGTGACCATTGAGCTTGTCCCGGTCGGTCCTCTCCCAAGTGAAACTTGGAATGGCCCTGGGTTCGCCCTCCCGGAAAAACACGCCAACCGTTTCGGGAGAGACTCTGAGGTTGGAACGAAAGAGGACACGCTGGTTTCATCCAGGGGGGATGAATTCAGGGTTGGATGAATCGTGACTTCGGAAACGGAGAAACCAGCATGTCCGAGAGTTTGTGGGACAGATGTCTGTGGGATCACGGACCGGGCATTCGGGGCGACGATTGACGGGCTCACCGGCTTGGTGGGGGCTGAGCAGACCATTCAAAAAACTTGCCACGGAAGTTCGAGCTGTGCCGAAGGTTGCGGACCGACTGGTTTTCTCGCACTGCCGGCCCGGCAGTGCCACGCAGAACGGAGGTTTTCTACAGGCCGTTCGGCTTAAGGGTGGCCCTCATCGGATCGCCACTGCTGATTGCTCTGTCTCGCCACGAAGGCCTCGCAATTGCAGGGCTTTTGCCCAATCCCTCTGTCAGATGGCCGAAAAGCCGCCGGTTTCGCCGGGATTCGCTTGACTGAACGAGTTTCAGTCGCCATAACTGCCTTTTCCCAAACGACTCTGAGAAAAACGACTCTGGGAAAACAGAGCGGAGCGCCGCCTTGGGTCGCAGACTGCTGCTTGGTAAGCAATCGCAGGCAGCCACTTGTCAGCCGGCAGAAGCTCACGAACTGCCGGGCACACCCGGCGGCTCGGTGTTCTACCGAGACCAAACACTCACATCGACCAGGCACTCACGACCGAAAAAAGGCGAGATCGAAGAATGGGGCGTTATACCGGACCAAAGGCACGGATCAACCGACGGCTGCGGTTTCAGGTTTTCGAGAGCGCCGGAGCAATCCGGGCGACGGAGCGGAAAGAGTATCCGCCCGGCATGGCTCAGCGGCGCCGAAAGGCGACGAATTACGGCCTCGCGCTGATCGAAAAGCAGAAGATCAAGTTCTATTACGGTCTTCGCGAGAAGCATCTGCGTAAATACTTCGCCAAAGCCCGCCGCATGAAGGGCAACACGGGCGAGAACCTGCTGATCCTTTGCGAACGGCGTCTCGACAATGTTGTGCGTCGTGCGGGATTGGCTCACACCCGGCCTCAGGCGCGGCAAGGGGTCGTGCATGGGCATTTCCAACTCAATGGCCAGACCGTCACGAAGCCCTCCATCATGGTGCGGGCGGGGGATGTCATCACCATCCGCAACCGACCGAACCTCAAGAAGGTGTATCAGGAGATCGCAGGCTCTGCCGCGGCGACCGATTGCCACTGGGTTTCCCTGGATGGTGACGACCTGAAAGCCACTGTCACATCGTTGCCCAACTATGAGGATGTCAGCCTGCCGGTTGACGTCGGCCAAGTGGTCGCCTTCCTGTCGCGCTGAACTGTCATTGTCTTCCTGACGAGCCGGCACGGAAGGCGTTCGGCAGACAGGGGTCTGGGGACAGTGACGCGGAGGCGGGATCCGGGGACGGGGGATTCAAAGACAGGGGACGCAAGCACAGTGGGCTTGGGAACGAGTCCCGCGGTCTCCCTCGTCTCATGTCATGGTTGGCTGTATGCCATGGTTGGCTGAGGGATGTTTCCGGTGGTGCGGCACACGCCGTGCTCCCGGTTTTCCCGTGCGGCCCCGTCTCAGACCTCGAATCAACTCGACACGATTGGCCCAGCCGCAGAGCGAATGTTTCCGAGGACGATGAACCGATGGCTGGTAATCGCTTTGCGGCGGCTTTGATCTTTGGCGTGCCGGGGGCGGGCAAGGGAACCCAGGGAGAGATTCTCGCGCGGATACCCGGGTTCTTTCACTGCTCCAGCGGGGTCATTTTTCGGAGCATGGACCCGGACACCGAAGACGGCAAGCTCGTTCGCGATTTCAGTTCGCGGGGCGAGTTGGTTCCGGACGACATCACCATTCGCATCTGGAGAGTGTGGATCGACGCCCAGCGTGCCATTGGACGGTATCTGCCCCGCAAACAGTTATTGCTGCTCGACGGCATCCCGCGCACGCCCGAACAATGCGACATTCTCGAAGAGCATATTGATGTCAGAGCGATCGTCCACCTCGTGTGCAACGACGAACAGGCGATGATCGAGCGCATCCGACGCCGGGCCATGCTCGAGAACCGGCCGGACGATCTCAACGAGGAAGTCACGCGGCGGCGATTCGATGTCTACCGGGAAGAGACAGCACCTGTTCTGGACTACTACCCGTCGGAAATCATCGCCGAGGTCGAGTCCGATGGAATCGTTGCGGAAGTACTGACCGAGTCGCTTCGCCATCTCGTCCCGATCCTCAAGAAGCAGATTCGCTCCTCGTGACGCCCCGTTCTTCGGGTGGCCTCATCCGGGCTGCGTCTTGATCCCCCGCGGCTTAGTTACCGATGTTCAGCGAAATGTCTTTGGCTGGTCCCACAAGATCCCGGAAAGACGGACAGACCAACCCGGACAATCCCTCTCACCCCCGGCTTCCCCGGGCAAATTGGCCGGCAACATCGGCGCGATTTGACGTTTCAGCGGTCTTCTGATCGAATAGAATGGAAACGTGCTTGCGCAGATAAGTCCGATCCGATGAGACGGTCGGCGGTTGCTGGCGGCTGGGGCTGTGTTCTCGCCCCGGTCCGAAAGCAGTTTCCACAAAGCCTTGGCACTCAAGCGTCGTCAGAGCAGGGACGCATCGAATCGATGGCGTCTGAATTCCCAAGAGGGGTTGCGACCGAGGATGCCTTTCTGTTCCGCTTGGACAACGTCCCATGATCGCCAAACTCATCCCCCTGAACGGCAAGCCGCCAATTACCATCACGGCTGACTTGACCGTCGTGGGACGAAAGCGGGGGGTGTGCGACATCGTTCTGGACGATCCCAGCATCTCGAAATTACACGGCGCGCTCGCCAAGACGGACGGCCTGTTGTTCTTCAGGGATCTGGGCAGCACGAACGGCATGAAGGTCAACGGGCAACGCGTGAGCCGCGGAGCCCTCATCCCCGGCGATGAACTCGCCTTTGCCGGGTTCAAGTTCCGCATTCACCTCGGCCCGGGAGAGCCGCAAGTCGGCCATGCGGACAAGACCGAGATGATCTCGATCGCCAGTCTCCCCATCCACGACCCGGACAGCGGCGAGTTCCAGATTCCGCCGGACGCGGATTCCGATGACGGCCTTGATGCAAACAGCGACAGCGATGTGCGGTTGTTGCCCGAAGATTCCAGCACTGAGCCCGTGTGGTGAGCGCCCGTGTGGTGAGCCGTCGCCGGCGATTGCCGGGGACGCGTCAGGACGGCTTCCCCGCTGTCCGGGATGGCTGGGGCGATGTTGGGGAGACGGCAACGTTTCCGCAGACCGAATCCTGGGGCCGTCACGCGGTTCGTACGCCGTCCACGGCCCCAGAGTTCCGCGCGCATGACCATCTTTGATTTCAGATCGCCCCAGCCACCCGCCCGCTGCGGTTCTCGCCGCTGCGCTGGCGGGCGTTGCTATCCGCTCCTCAGCCCGTAAGCCTCCAGCGTGTTCGCGAGCGACTGTTCCTGGGCCGGGGCGAGCCTTGTCAGGGGGAGCCGGACGTCTCCGCTGTCCCGCCCGAGGAGTTGCATGGCGGACTTGACGGGAATCGGATTCGTCGCCAGACCAAGCATGTCGCGACAGAGCGGAAACAGCTTGTGATGCCATCGCTGCGCTTCGGCGACCTGTCCCTCGTTCCAGGCACTGATCAGGCTGCGCACGTCCTGCGGGATGATGTTGCCGACCACGGAAACGACCCCACTGCCCCCCAGCGCGAGCAGCGGAAGCGTGAGGCTGTCGTCTCCGGACAGAACGGTCAAATCACTCCCGCCCAAAATCTGCGACGCCTGGTCCATCGAGCCGGTCGACTCCTTGACCGCCACGATATTGGGAATCTCTCCCAGGCGGCAAATCGTCTCCGGCTCAATGTTCATCGCCGTCCGGCCCGGGATATTGTAGACGACCAACGGCAGGCCGACCGCTTCCGCAATGGCCCGGTAATGTTCGTAAAACCCCTGCTGCATCGGCTTGTTGTAGTAGGGGGCGACGAGCAGGGCCCCATCCGCACCGTCTTTCTGGGCGCGGGTGGTCAGGCGGATCGCTTCGGCCGTGCTGTTGGAGCCGGTGCCGGCCATGACCTTGAGGCGGCCGGCGGCCTGTTCGCAGACAATGGCGATGACCCGCTCATTCTCCTGGTGCGTCAGCGTCGGGCTCTCCCCGGTGGTCCCGCACGGACTCACGCATTCGGTGCCCGCGTCGACGTGAAGGTCGACCAGTTTTCGCAGAGCCGCTTCATCAACATTGCCCTCCCGAAAAGGCGTCACCAGCGCAACGGTCAATCCGGCAAACATTTCCCCTTTGCGGGCCATCGTCTTCACTCCTGATGTTTTCTCATTGCTAGCGGCGGACGCCGTTACACACTCGCAGGAGACAGCTGGCGACATCGGTCACGCCGTCCTTGCTTCCAACCGCTGAATTCGATCGTGGTGAAACATCCAAGCGATGCATGTTACTCGCCACGAAATCGTGGTGCCATGCAAGACGCCACGATCGCGATCAGGGAGTGCACGCGCGGATTTCGGTGCCACTGCCTGGCCGTCCGCATTCGACGTCAAAAACGGCTCTTGCACAGCTTCGGACGGACAAGCAGTGCCGGTGAGCGGATGAAAACCGTTCGTGTCCGACCGAAGCAGTGGCACGACTTTGCCCAGATTCGCAATCAAAACCGATTGCACCCCGATCTGGAGTGGCGGGGGCGCGTTGGGGCGTGGAACATCGGGACCCCCTCCGATCCCGGGGCGGTGAACGATTCACCAGGCAGCGACACAGCCCCCGTTGCTGGCGCTGCAAGACACCCGGACAGTTCGACAGCGCCCCCCGCCCCCCGCCACCCGCTTATCTCACAACCACTTCGCACTATTGCCCGAACCGCGGCTCCTCGCCGCGCAGCAGACGTTTCAGATTGCTGCGGTGTCGCAGGACGATCAACAGCGGAATCGCCACGCTGAATAAACCCTGGCTCCATGTATCGCCGGAGAAAGGGGCCGGCCACAATTGCCACAGGGCGACAACCGCGTAACTGCTCGCGGCCAACATCGAGCTCAGCGACACGATTCGCGACAACGCCACCGTGACGGCGAACACGCCGGCGGCAATGGCTGAGGCAATCGGCGAGAGCACAATGACGACGCCCAAGGCGGTCGCCACCCCCTTGCCTCCCCGAAATCGGAGCCAACAGGGAAACATGTGCCCCACGATCGCCGCCAACCCGCAGAAGACGCGAAGGTGCGTCAATCGCGGATCCGACGCCTCCAGCGCGGCGAGCGGAAACAGGGCGGTCGGCAGCAGGCCCTTCAGCGCATCGAGCAGCAGCACCAGCAGGCCCCACGGTTTGCCAATCGACCGGGCCACATTGGTGGCCCCGATGTTGCCGCTCCCCACGGTGCGGATGTCAACTCCTTTCGCCAGCCGCGCGACCAACCATCCAAAAGGAACCGAGCCGACCGCATAAGCGGCGAGAATCGCCAGCAGAATCCACGGCAGCTCGTTCACCAGCTCTCCTCACGGCTCGCGCCGCCGTCATGCCAACGGCCAGTCGCGCGGTCAGTCCAACGGACCGATCCGGTCGAGCCGGTCCAGCTCTTCGACGAAATCGTTGACGTCCTTGAATTCGCGATAAACGGAGGCGAACCGCACGAACGCAATCTGGTCCACTCTCCGCAGGGCGTTGAAGACCTTTTCCCCGATGTATCGTGAAGGGACTTCACGCTCCCCCACCTGGTACACATCGGCCTCGACCTCGTTGATGATCTGCTCGACCTGATCGGGACTGATGGGCCGCTTATAGCAGGCTTTTTCCAATCCGGAGCGAATCTTCTCGCGGTCGAACGGGACCCGGGTCCCGTCTTTCTTGATGACCTTGACCGGTGAATCCTCGATCTTCTCGTAGGTGGTGAACCGGCGTCCGCATTCGAGGCACTCGCGGCGGCGGCGGATGACAAACTCCTGGCTCCCCCGTGAGTCGACAACCTTGGTCTCACCCTGTCGACACAAAGGACACATCATGGCCGTGAAGGCTCCTCAACCTGATCCGAAAAGACCGCAGCAACGGCCCCGACCCAGCGTAGCCAATTGGTTCCAAGCTGACCACCATCGGCCGAGCGGCCTCAGGGCAAACGTGTTTTGCACGATGGGGGGATTGTCGGCGAATTGCCGTCGGCGTCGCCTCCGGGCTAACGAGAATCATGGATGGGAGTTAGCCCGGAGCCAACGGCGACGGACGACGTCGGTGAGACGCCCCGGTTTAAAAAAAATCGCTTGCCCGGCGAGCGAACTGCCCTCGCCGCACAAACCACATGCGGAAAACCTTGCAGACCGGCGGCTCTCCGGCTAAAAGGAATGTCAGATGCCCTGCATTCGGAAGTTGCAGTCGCCGACTCGCGTCGACAAATGGCCGCACGGCAGAAGCAGACAACGCGTCCCCTTCGAGGCGTCGCGGCATCGGTCGCCCTTCCAGGAGAGAAACTTAGCACGCCCGCTTGGCTCAGTTGGTTAGAGCGCACGGTTCACATCCGTGAGGTCGCTGGTTCGAGTCCAGCAGTGGGCACTTTGGAGTCTGCCAAGCATTCGCACTCACTCGCATACCCCTGCAATAAAGGGGTTTTCTCGTTGGTACTCCCTGACGAACGCGTCTCGTTTCGAGTAACCGTTCACGGGCTGGATAACTCTTGCGCGGAATATCCGGGGTCAGGCATCTTTTTCAGCCATCACCGACTCTGAGTTGGGCACCGTTCCCAGCCGAAAAAGCGGCCTAACCCGCACCAGTGAACGCTTACGACCGCAGGAGCTGCCCTGTGATGTCCGGTTGCGTGACCTCGCCCAAGGCCTCGCCTCGTCGTCTGAGGCCGACCGGGGAGCATCTGGCGGCGATGTTGCGGCAGTGACGGCATCAGTCACGCTCAGGGGTGCAGCGGTACGTCCTGAGGCCCCTGAGCGGCCACGGGTGACTGAACCCAGAGTCGCAAGCTGCGGGACTGTCGAGGATTCACAGTGGGTGGTTGGCCGCCGAGATGATGGCGTGTCGTCCCCGTGTCCTGTGAGCTTCATCCGTGCGGACGGACGTTCAGGCGGGCAGGCGAGCGATGATTGGCGGGACTGGGGGGGATGATCCGTGGCGATGACCTCCATGCGACTCCGGTTCCGCCGACACGAGGCTCCGGTTGGTCTGCCGACTCCGCTGTGATTGATCGCCGAAAAGTCGTGCCCCAACCACCGGACGGAATGCGGGCCCCCCGGGGGGGGCAGGCCCCAATCGTGGCAGCAGTCGTGCCGTAGGTGCAACCGGTGGAGATTTTACGCGGAGTGCCGTTCCGGGCCTGGCAAGCCCCTGATGCTTGCGGAGTCCGTTTCAAAAATGGGTCCAAACGGGGAGCAAAACGGGGAGCAATTCGTTTATAGTTGACCTTCAGAGTCCGATTGGATGCTGAGGTCCAGCAGCGTTCCCGCCGAAATCACACGGAGTTTGGGAATGATTGGAATTGGCACGTTTCGAACGCGTGATTGCCAAGGGATGACGCGCAGAGCGTTTCTTCAGGCCGGCGCGGCATTGCCGTTCGCGGCTGGGATTTTGCCGTCGGTTGCCAGCGGACCGATGCCAGCTGCCGGACGCACGCCCGTCCGATCGGTCTTGTTGCTCTGGTTGGGCGGAGGCCCGAGTCACCTCGACCTGTTCGATCCCAAGCCCAAGGCGCCCAGCCAATTCCGAGGTCCATTCGGCACATTGCAAACGCAGGTTCCCGGTGCGCATTTCACCGAACTTTTGCCACAACTGGCCGCGCGGAGCGGGCGTTTTTCCGTCATTCGGACGAACATCAACCACGAAGGCGGACACCGGCCTGCCGGTTCAATCGCACTCACCGGCTATCAGGCACCTGACGGCGGCGAGGACCGCGGCGGCAAACCGGGGCAGTACACGCCGAATTTCGGATCCATCCTTGCGCGTCATCGAGGGACGAAGGCGATGCCCGGCTTCATGTCCCTGGCGCGAGGCCCCATCGGCGACGGTGTGGGGCCGCTGTTCGGTTATGGCGGCGGCAAATGGGGCAAAGGGTATGATCCGTTCATGCTGAATTGCGATCGAACCGGGACGGTTTCGATCCCGGCGCTCGAATTGCCGGAGGGACTTTCGCCGTTGCGATTGAATGATCGTCGCGCGGTCCAGCAGTCACTCGATCTGGCCCGCCGCATTTCGGACGGCGCTGGTTTTCAGAACTGGGACAGCGTCTACAAAAACGCGTGGTCTCTGTTGACGTCATCGGGAGCGTCGCGGGCATTCGATCTGACGGAAGAGGAAGATCGGACGCGAGATCGTTTTGGGCACACGTCGTTTGGGCAGAGCGCGCTGTTGGGACGGCGCCTCGTCGAATTCGGCGTCCCGTATGTGCAGGTCAACTGGAGCCAGTACGTCGAAGTCCTTTTCCCGTTCTCGGATTACGGTTGGGACACGCATTCCGACAATTTCGGCCTGCTGACCGACTGGCACGGCCCGCTGCTCGACCGCGTGCTGTCGGTTCTTCTGGACGATCTGGAAGAGCGCGGCCTGCTGGATTCCACGCTCGTGCTCTGTCTGGGAGAATTCGGCCGCACGCCGAGAATCAATAACATCGGTTCGCGGGACCACTGGCCTCACTGCTACTTCTCCGTGTGGGCCGGAGGCGGAGTGCAGCCGGGGCGGATCATCGGCGACAGTGACGCTCAAGGTGAACACCCGCTGACGGACCCGGTCACGCCGGCCATGGTGGGGACGACCATTCTGGAACTCGCCGGAATGGACACCGCTGCACGTGCCCAAATGGGTGTGCTGGAAGGGGGGCGGGTCATTGAAGAGTTGCTTTAGATGGGTTGTGGTCATCTCCCTGACCGCCGGAGCCGCTGCCCGGAGCGTCGCAAGCGAACCGCTGCGTCTGACCGATGACGGCCGTCGCAAATTCTCACCGGCCTATCTTCCGGACGGCCGCTCAATCGCATTTTCCATTCACGAGGTTCCCAATCAGGTCCTTGTGCGGAAACTCAAGCGGGACGACGGAACTCAGGAACTTCTGTTCCCGTCGGATACGGCGCATCAGTTCGACGCGGCATTTTCCCCGGACGGCCGCTACACCTGCTATTGCCGCTCCGCCAGCATCCGGCAACTTGTTCTCATCATCCTGGACCAACAACAGGGGAACAAGGAGACCATATTCCTGCCGCCGGGTTCGTCCCGCAGCACGGTGAGGAGTCCGCGTTTCACGCCGGACAGCCGTCAGATCATTTTTACGCTGTCCAGCGATCGCGGCCTTCAGATTGCAACCGTCGACACCGACGGGCAAGACCTGCATTACCTGACCGAATCGGCGGGCACTAACGGTTGGCCGTCGGTCTCGCCGGATGGAACGCAGATTGCGTTCAGTTCCAGCCGCAATGGGGCCTACGATGTCTATCTCATGGATCGCGATGGCGGGAACGTTCGGCAGTTGACGGAATCGCCGACCCGCGACATTCGCCCGGCCTGGTCGCCTGACGGCCGGCGGATCGCCTTCATGAGTGCCCGGGACGGCAATCCTGAGATCTACGTCATGGATGCAGACGGAAACCATGTTCAGCGCGTGACGCATCACCCGGATGTGGACGATTTCCCCATCTGGCAGCCAGACGGTCGCCGGCTGGTGACGGTGGCTGAACGCGACGGTCGATCGGATCTCTTTTTGATCAACGTGCCAGAGTAGGCCTCCGAACACCTTGCGCGGCGCGGCAGGTCACCAGTGCTGGGAAAGCCGTACCTCAAGTGGTCGCCGGTGGTGCCCTCGGCTCAGCTTGGATGCGATGCCGGAATCAGATCTTGATTGCGTCTTCTGGATGTGCCAGATCAAGGTCCTTTGATGGGAGGCTGTAATTCGTATGGCCGTGCGAGGAATCCGCTGTGTGGACAACGGTGAGAAAGCGGGCCGCCCGACGGGAATCGCCGAAATCGCGGTGCCCTGGCCTGAGAAACAGGGAGATGGACGTCACCGGAATCAAGACATCACCGGAATTGAATTGAGAGCGAACCGGCCGCCAGCCTGATGGACGTCCATGAGAACAAGCCGTTGATCATGAGAGAGAAAACGTGAGTCCAACATCCGAAGTGAACGGACGTTGGAGATCAGTTGGACTTTCTCTCCGCGCGCAAAGGAGCCGGCGGCGCTCATGAGTTCGTCTCACGAGTCGATCAGGTCATCCAGCACGGTACCGCCGATGTCGGTGAGCTGTCGCAGGCGTCCAGCGTGCAGGTATCGCAGTTCTTCGTCATCGAGGCCCAACAGATCGAGAATCGTCGCGTGGACGTCGCGGATGGGGATCGGATCGTCGATCGAGCTGAGTCCAAATTCGTCCGTCGCTCCGGCGGTGGCTCCGCCTTTGACGTTGCCGCCGGCCATCCACATGGTGAGGGCGTGCGAGTTATGTTCGCGGCCGGGGTTCGCTCCGAGGTCGCCGTTCTTGAAGGGCGTGCGGCCCATCTCGGACGCCCAGACGACCAGCGTTTCGTCGAGCAATCCCCGTTGTTTGAGGTCGGCCAGTAAGGCGGCCACCGGTTGGTCGACCTCGCGGCAATGTTTCCGCATGCCGCCTTCGACATTGCCGTGATCGTCCCAACTGTGCTTGCCGATCTGCACACCATGCACGAGCAGCGCATACCGCACGCCCGATTCGACAAGCCGTCGGGCCAGTAAGCACTGCCGTCCGAAGCCGGCCGTCTCCGGCTCTTCAAGACCATACAGTGCACGGACATGCTGCGGTTCGTCGCCGATGTCGACCAATTTGGGAGCCGTGGTCTGCATGCGGAAGGCCAGTTCGTAGGCGCTGATGCGGGCTTCGAGTTCGCTCGCGCCGGGACGGTCGGCAAGGTGCTGCCGGTTGAGCCAGTTGAGCGCGTCGAACTCGTGCCGCTGCTGGTCTGCCGTCAGCGATTCCGGTCGTTCGAGATTGAGGATCGGACTTCCCTGCGGCCTCAGCAAGGTTCCTTGATACGCGGCCGGCAGGTAGCCGTTGGCCCACACTGCGGCACCGTTCACCGGCGCCCCGCGCGGGTCCTGAATCACCACATAACCGGGCATGTCCTGATTGATGCTGCCCAGCCCATAGTTGACCCACGAGCCGACCGAGGGGCTGCCGGGAAACTGACTGCCGGTGGTCACATGCAACGTCGACGGGCCGTGGTTCTGGTTATCCGTTTTGATCCCATGCATGAACGCCATGTCATCGACGTGACGTGCGAGGTGGGGCAACAACTCCGAGAGCGACCGTCCCGACTCGCCGTGCCTGAGAAACCGGAAGGGGCTGCCGACACAGACGTGTGGGAATGACAGCCGCCCCTGAAGTTCGCCCGTGATGTGGGGCAACCGCGACAACGGCCGACCGTGCAGCTCGTTGAGCACCGGCTTGTACTCGAACGAGTCAAGCTGGCTGACGCCCCCCTGCATGAACAAAAAGATGCAGTGCTTCGCCTTCCGAGGCAAATGCGGCTGCCGCGGCGTCAACGGATTCAACACGCCCTCCGCGCGGGCCTCCTGAGCAATGAGATCGCTGAGTGCCAACGCCCCAATGCCGTTGAAGGCCGTGTGGAGGAACGCCCGTCGGGAGTTCTTGTGGAATAGGATCATGATTGGTCGTCACACGATTCGGGTGGCCCAGCCGGTCCGGCTGGGTGCCGCCGGCACAAGATGCATCACA
The DNA here is from genome assembly GCA_029259845.1 of Planctomycetaceae bacterium. GTDB lineage: Bacteria > Planctomycetota > Planctomycetia > Planctomycetales > Planctomycetaceae > JAHBXU01. The sequence continues at coordinate 25,922 of JAJDEI010000147.1, forward strand.
CTTGGCTCACAACTCGTCTGGAACGTCCGGATACTGAGAGTCTATCCGGAAACTTGGTTCGGTGTTTTCGGGGCTTCATGCGGCTTGGGCGTAGTTGAATGTCGGCGTCTTTCCGGGGGCCAGTCGGCGGAGCATCAGATGCAGGTGGCTGATCTGAATCATGGCGGCGCTGCTGTC
>JAJDEI010000148.1 GCA_029259845.1 Planctomycetaceae bacterium
AATCGCCCCGACCGCGTTGAACCACGCCGGCGAAAGCGCCGGCCCAAACCATACAAACTCCTCCAGCAACCACGACAGAACTACAAACGAAAAGCCGCGTAACGACTTACAATGAATTAAGTGCCATTCGGGTCAGGCACCTTTTCGTGGGGACGAGAACTTGGGGTGTTTGTCAACGCCGCCCTCCCACGAAATGGTGCCGGACCCCAGCGTGCAACAATCCGCTCCTGCACCCTGATGTGGTTTCGTTTGCGTCGGATGATGATGCCGCTCCCGTGATCACGTATACTTGCGGATAACGGTCGCCTGCATGTTGCGGTGAGCCTCGTGGCAAAGTCTCTCCACCGTCGCGTGCCCGATGAAGAATATTCGTTCGAACAGACTGAAAACTGTGTCATGAGGAGCAAACCATTTCTCTCACGTCGTGCCGGGGTTGTCGCTTTCGCGCTGCTCACTCTGATCGCTGCGGGAGCGCTGCGATGGTACTGGCACAGTCCTCGCCCAAACATCATCCTCGTCACCTTCGATACGACTCGGGCGGACCACCTGGGTGCCTACGGATATGAACAGGGCCTGACCACGGCCTTCGACGACTTCGCCAGCCGGGGCGTGTTGTTTGAGCGGGCTTATGCGCCGACTCCGATTACCTTGCCGTCGCACACGACGATGTTAACGGGCCTCTATCCGCCCGAACATGACTTGCGCGTGAACGGGTCCGGCCGTCTGGCGCCCGATATTCCGTTTCTGCCGGAAATCCTCAAGGAGCATGGCTATCAGACGGCTGCCTTTATCGCTGCTGCCCCCGTGCTGGGTTCCCAGTTCGGCCTGGATCGCGGATTCGATAGCTACAACGATGACCCTGCCCGACTGTCGGCCCGGACCAGGCCTTATGGCGGTTCGCGTCGCGATGGGGAAGAAGTGGTGGACTTGGCACTCGCGTGGCTGAAACAGCAAACCTCGCGGCCTTTCTTTTGCTGGATTCACCTGTACGACGCACATGGCCCGTATGACTCCTTTGCGGACGTCTACCAGCAACGGTTTGAGGAGAACCCGTATGATGCGGGGGTTGCCTGGGAAGTCCGGCAGTTCGATCGCGTGAACGCCTTTCTCAAAGACCGCCAGCTTGATTCGAGCACCGTGGTCGTTGTCGCCGGCGATCATGGCGAAGGCCTCGACGGCCACGGAGAACACGAGCACGGCATGCTGGTTTACAACACGACCCTGCATGTCCCGTTCATCTTTGCCGGCCCGCAGTACTGTCAGCCCGGGACGCGTGTCACCAGCGCTGTTTCGCTCGTTGACCTCATGCCCACCCTGCTCGACATGTTGAACATCCCGGCACCGAAACATGTCAGCGGCCGGAGCCTGCTCCCGGCCTTGAAGGGACAGGCCATCGAGCCGCAAGATTGTTACGCCGAGACGGAAATGCCGTACTTCTTGAATCACTGGTGCCCGCTGCGGACCGTGATTTCTGATCGCTGGAAGTACATTCAGACCACGCGGCCCGAGCTCTATAACCTGGAACAGGATCCCGGCGAACTTACCAACCTGGTTGATTCCGCTGCCGATGAAACCCGGCGATTGCAAACGTTGCTGGCCGCCATGGAGGAATCGTTCAAACGTACGAAAGCAGAGGACGTTGAGCTCTCGGAACGGGATGTGGCAAACCTGAAATCGTTGGGATATGTGGCGGGCGGCACGTCGACCCGGGATGACGGCGTATCGAACACCGCCGACGGGCTGATCGACGTCAAAGACATGGTGCCGTTGGTCGCGAAATTCGAAGAAACCAAACAGGTCGCTTCGGAAGGCAAGCTGGAAGAGGCCATCGCCATGCTTCAAGAGGTTGCCGAGGCCACGGATGATTTTCCGATGTCCGACCTGCGGCTCGGCGATCTTCTGGCCGCGGCAGGCCGCAACGAGGAAGCAGTGGCAGTCTATCGTTCCGTGCTGGAGCGGCGGCCGGACTATGTGAAGGCATATTTCTCGCTGGGCAGACTTCTGGCAGGCCAGGGTAAGTTCGAACAGGTGGAGATGCTTTTCCGTGAATTCATCAAGGCAAACCCTCATGACGCTGCGGGTCATTTGGAGCTGGCGAAAGTGTTGGCCCAGCAGCAGAGATTTGACGAGGCCGTGTCGGAGTATCGCGAGACGCTGCGCCTTGCGCCCGACATGGTGGCCGCGAATGTTTCTTTCGGACGCCTGCTGGCGATGCTGCGGCGACCAGGGGAGGCTGTGGCTTATCTTGAAAAGGCCCTAAAAGATGATCCGGACAATGTTGCCGCGCGTGAGAATCTGATGATGGTCCTCGCACAAACGGGGCAGCTTGACAAAGCAATCCAGGTCGGAAAGCAGGCAGTCGCCCTGAGTCCAAACTCGTTCGAAACGCGGTTCAACCTGGGCCTCATGCTGATCCAAAACCAACGATACGATGACGGCCTTCATCAGCTTCGCGAGGCTCAAAGACTCCGTCCCAACGATTCCCGTCCTGCGCAACACATCCAACAAGCCGAAGCGGCGATGAGAAAAGGCGGCCGTTAGCGCATATCCATGGAGATGCCGGCGCCCCTGTGGGGATTGGTCGAGTTGGTGAGCCTCACTTTCAGACAGGAGGTCCGCGGTGGATGCCGAAGCCGGACAGGGGGCTACCAACAGGGGGCTACCAGAAGACGAAGAAACTGAGCATGCCTCCCGTCGCGACCGCAAGAACGGCCAGAATGGCCGGCAGCGAAGAGGCCAGTCGGGTGGGGCCTTCGGGAGTGGTTTCGATGCGGCGGAGTTCCTGTTGGCTGGAGCGGAGCCAGCCGGTCTTTTCTTCGTGCAACAACGCGCCGCGCGGCTCCCAGCCGGCGAACAGTGAGACCACGACCATCGTGCCCGCGGTGATCAGGATGCTAAAGACATACGCCGCAAAGGGGTCGGCCATGAGTCGCGGCAAGATGGCGATGCCCCAGTTCTCGGCGACGTGACCCGCGAGCAGCCGCATCGCGCCGTAGCCGGCACCGGCCAAAATTCCAATCAAACCGGCCCGGCGATGAACGCGTGTGAGGACTCCCATCAGGAACAACGTGAGCAGCGGGACAACGAACGCGCTGGTCAGGTCAAGGTAAAACAGCAGCATGCCGCCTTTCAGGAACGGCACGTAGAGAAACGAGCCGCCGATGATCACCGGCGTCAGCCATTGGCCGACGCGCAGGTAGTGGTGATCGTCCCGGTCCCGGACGAACAGCCTCGCGTACACATCGCGCGTCAACAGCGCCGAAAGGGTCGAGCCGATCGAATCGAATGTCGAAAACGAGGCGGCCAGCACGCCCGCCACGACGAACCCGGTCAGTCCGGCCTCCGTGAACTGGCTGACGAGGTGGGGGTAGATGGCGTCCGTTGTTTGCTGCGGCAGCACATGGGAATCGGGAAACAATGCCCGGCCCATCACACCCATCGTCAGATTGAAGAACGTCATCACCAGCATGGCGGCTCCGGCGACGGAGACTGACATCTTCATATCCCACTCACTTCTGGAGGCGAACATCCGCATGGCCTGCGTGTGGTTGACGACGGAGTACGACACTCCTACGACCACAAACGCCATCGCCACCAGCCAGGCCGGCGTGCGGCGTGTGATGACGCCGGCCTCCGCGTCATAGCTGCCGCCGGTGAGCAGCTTGCGTTCAATCGTCACCGGTGCGGCGTCGCTGACATCCTCGAACTCGATGTTGTCGTGGCCGACGTGCAGCAACTGGTCGGCGAGACCGGTCTCGTGGTCGTTCAGACGCTGCGTGATGCCGTCCCAGCCTCCGACTTGATTCCACACGAGCACCCAGATGATCAGCCCAGCAACGGTCATCACCACGAACTGCAGGGAATCGGTGACGGCGACCGATCGGAGACCGCCCAGTGCGGTGTAAACTGAGGCCAGCGCGGCGATGGCGGCGACGGCCCACCACGTCGCGTTTCCCCAACCGCAGACGATTGACAGCGTCAGGTACAACGTCGTACCAATGATGGCCAGCACCAGCGTGCGGTACTGGACTTGAATGAGAGCGCAGATCACGCGGACAGCCGGGCCGAACCGGGCTTCCAGGTACTCGGCGTTGGTGTACATTCCCGCGCGATAGATCGGGGGGAAAACCACAAACGCCGCCAGCGCCCAGCCCCCGACGACTCCGACCCAGTTGCTGACAAAGAAGCTCAGACCCAGCGTGTAAGTCCCGCCGGAATCCGCGACCAGGTCGCTGGAATCGATCGCCGTGGCGTACATCGACACGCCGACCAGCCACCACGGCAGGCTTCGTCCGGCCAGGAACCAGTCCGCACTGGATTGGACGCCGCGGCTAAGAAAAATCCCGTAGGCGATAATCGACCCGTTCAGTAGGATGACGATCAGCCAATCGAACACAGTCATGGTGAGCCATTCCGACCGGCAACCGGGGTGCCAATGAGGTGCCTCGTGCTCCCGTCGGCTCCTGTGTCACGCCGCTCTTGTGAATCAGCCAACGGGACCGCGGTCCAACGGGAGCACGGTGCGGCGTTCGTGCGGTTCGACGGTCAGTATTCCCGGCGTTGCCGGGACGACGGGATGTCCATTGCTTTGCGGTACTTGGTGACCGTGCGTCGGGCGAGTTGGAAGCCGTGCTTGGCGAGTTCGGCGACGAGGGCGTCGTCACTGAGCGGGCTGTCCTTGTTTTCGCCGTCAACGATTTCCTTGAGTTTGCGACGGATGTTCTCCCAGGCGACTTCCTCACCGTCGGCGGTGGTGGTGCCGCCGCCGAAGAAGCGTTTGAGGGCGAACACGCCCCGCGGCGTGGCAATGTACTTGTCATCGACCGCCCGCGAAACAGTGGTCACATGCACGCCGACGACATCGGCGATCTGCTGCATCTTCAGCGGGACGATGTCCTCCGGGCCGTTCTCCAGGAAATCGGTCTGGGCATCAACGATCGCCTGGGCGACGCGGCGGAGGGTGCTGTATCGCTGTTTGATCGCATCGATCAGCCAACTGGCCGACTCCACCTTGCGTTTGATGTACTCCTTGGTTTTTGCGTCCGGATTCTGCTGCAGCATCTTGAGATAGGAATTGCTGATTCGTAACTGCGGGACGTATTCGTCCTCCAGTTCGACGACCCATTTCCCCTCCTCGTCCGTGACGACTCGCACGTCCGGGGTGATGCGTTGGACCGGCTCGCTCTCGAACTGGCGGCCGGGGAACGGGTCGAGGGTTCTGAGTTCTTCCAGCGCGTCCTTGATGACGTCGATGCTATACCCGGTTTTGCGCTGGATGACCGGCAGCCGGTTCTGGGCGAGGTCCTCCAGATGTGAGCCGATCAGCGTCATCAGCACGTCGTGGTAAGGCATGCCCGGACGCAGTTGCAACAACAGGCACTCCTTGAGGTCGCGGGCTCCCATCCCCGGCGGATCGAGCTGCTGAATCCGTTGGAGGGCGAGTTGGGCGTCTTCCATCGAGATCGGCGAGTCATAGACTTGCACGATTTCGGGCAGCGAACTTTGGAGGCGGCCGTTGTGGTCGAGGCTGTAAATGAGGTATTCGCCAAAATCCCGCACCGCTTGGGGGCAGTCGAAGTAGTGAAACTGCTCCAGCAGCGAATCCTGTAACGTTTGCGGACGGCTTTCGGCGTTGGCCATCACATCGTGGGCGCGGTCGCCGTCGTCGCTGATTTGATTGGAGGATGGCTTCGATCCGGACGTGTAGTTGTCGTCCGGCCATTCCTGGGAGATCTCCACCAGCCGTTCGAAGTCAGACGCGCCATCGTCGTCGCCGCCGGCGTCAAGTTCGCGGCGTTCGACCTCAACGGTCGGCGCATCTTCCTTGCCGCCGCCCTCGGGGGCGTCTGATGTCGCGGCTTCGGGCTCGACGGCCGCGTTCTCAAGAAACTCGTTCTCCGACAGCTCCTGTTCGATCCGGTCCTGCAGGTCCAGATACTGCATCTGCAGGATTTCCATCGACTGAATCATCCGCGGAGCCAGCTTCATCTGCTGGCTCATCTTCATCTGCTGCGAAAGATTCAGGTGCATGATAGTCGGGGGTCAGAAGCCAGAGGGTCAGAAGCTCAGAGTAGGGTGGGCTGTGCCCACCACACGATGTCGTGAATCGGTGGGCACAGCCCACCCTACTCGTGGATGTGAAACAGCCGTCCCTAAAACTGTTGCCGTCCCCGGAGGGCGTCGGCGAGCATCTCTTTGTTGGCAAATTCTAGCACACTGCCGGTGGCGATGCCCCGTGCCAGCCGCGTGATGTTCACTCCCGTGCCTTCCAGGACATTCGACAGGAACAGCGCCGTGCCGTCTCCTTCAAGAGTGGGATTGGTGGCCATGATGATCTCTTTGACGCCTTCCCGTTTCACGCGGCGGACAAGGGCGTCGATGGTCAGCTTCTCCGGTCCGATGCCGTCCAGCGGCGAAATGCGACCGCCCAACACGTGGTAGGTCCCGCCGAATTCGGCAGCCCGCTCCAGCACGGTGACATCCTTTGGCGTTTCCACAACACAGACACTCGTGCGATCACGCCGCGGGTCGCGGCAAATCGCACACTCATCCTGGTCGGTCAGGTTAAAGCACGTCTGACATTGCCGGATCGTGCTTTTGACCTCACGGATCGCGTCCGCCAATGCGGTCGCCTCCTCCTCGGTGCAGGTGAGGACGTGGTGCGCCAACCGCTCGGCCGATTTGCGACCGATGCCGGGCAGCATCGCGAACTGGTTGATCAGTCGTGCAACGGCCGCACCAAACGGATGATGCTCATCTTCAAACCGACGCGGCGGCATAACGCTATTGCTCCGTCCATGAGTCGCGGAAAAACGAGTGGCGGAAAAAGAAGTGCTGTCGAACAGAGGGTCCGGTGCAAGAAGGCAATTACCAGATGTCCGCCGCCCAGGGGCGGGGAACGGAAGCGGCATCATTCATCGGACCCGTCCTTCGTGTCCAGACCAGTGTCCCCCAGATCCGCCCCCGCGTTGCCTCCCAGTCCAAACTGGCTGAGTGCGTCGCCGAGCCCTGGAATGCTCAGGTCGCCCGCCATGCGGCCCATCGCTTCGGCTTGGGCCTGTTTGGCTTTCTCGAGGGCCTGGTTGGTCGCGGCAACGACAAGTTCTTCGACCATCTCCCGCTCACCGCCGGCGATCAGCGATTCCTCGATGCGACAACGAAGGATCCGTTGTTGCGCCGTCGCTTCCACGGCCACCATGCCCCCGCCAGCCGTCCCCTCGACGCGGATCTCCGCCAGCGAGTCGTTCATTGAGCCCAGACGGTCTTGCAGCTGCTGGGCCGATTTCATCAGGTTTGCCAGGTTGCCGAGGCCTTTCAGCATGGGTCATTCCTCAACTGTTGGATCATGAATCTCTCGCACATCGACGACGGTGCCGCTGAAAATTGAGACCGCCTGTTCGACGAAGACGTCCTGATCCAACTCCGACGTTTTGCGGCGGCTGGGACGCGGACGACTCGCTGGCTCAGGTCCACGGTCCGGGGCCGGTTTGGATTTCGCCGTGGTGAGAATGACGTCGATCGTTTTTCCGGCGATCTGGGAAACGACGCCATTCAGTTGCCTCAGGATCTCTTCGCGTTCCAGGTACTGCTTGCTCAAAAAATAGCTCTGGGAGAACGAAATTTCCAGACGCTCTGGTCCGGAAATTGCTATCGACTCTGACCTGCGGATGTGCGACGAGACCTTATCCCCCAACCTCGTATAGACTTCCGACATGAATTCGCTCAGCGTTTCTTCGGCGAATTCCACGGTTTTCTGCTCAGATACTTCCCCGGCACTTTGGCCATTCAATGCCGATGGAGTCGAAGCACTCTCTGCCGACGGAGCCCGAGCCGGCGCAGTTGGTGCCAGCGCGGACGGTGTTGGTGTGAGTTGCGGCGACGGGGGCGGTGGAGCCGCAGGTGACTGCGTCGTTGTCGGTTGGCCTGACGCGGGACCTGCCGACGGAGCGCGGGCGGGAGACGTCGGCGACAAAGGCGACTGCGGGGGCGGCACCGAGCCTTGCGGTGATCGAGGAACCGAAGGGCGGGCGGGCGGATCGGACCCGCCCCGAACGGCCACAATCAGGGATCCGATATCGTCCAGTTCTTCCAACAGCGACAGGCGGATGACTGCCAGTTCCATCAGGGCGCGGTCGTAGTTCACCCGTTGCATGCGGCCTTTGGTCTCCGCGAGGATCTGCATGGCGGCGGTGATCGTCTGCAGCCCCCATGTCTGCGCCTGCTCCGACAATCGGGTCCGATGATCCGCCCCGACACTTTCGAGAGCGACCTCGTTCGCACCGGCGGCGACGATCATCAGGTCGCGGAGGTAGTGCAGCACTTGGTCGCTGAGACTGCCGATTTGCACGCCTTCACGCGTTGACCGATCGAGGATTTCGAGGGCCGCATCCCGGCGTCGCGCGATGATCGCATCGAACAGGTCGGCCAAACGCTCGTCGCTGGCCGTGCCGAGCAGTTGATGCACGTTGTCCGCAGAGATCGTATCGCCGCCGAAGGCGAGCAGTTGGTCGAACAGCGACTGGCTGTCCCGCATGGAGCCCGCCGCGCGGCGAGCCACGAGACCGAGGGCTTCGTCGGCGACCGCGACACCTTCGGCCGTGGCGATCTGACTCAGGCGATCTCTGATGCTGTCGGCGGCAATGGTGCCGAAGTCGAAGCGCTGGCAGCGGGAGAGAATCGTATCCGGAACCTTGTTCGGCTCGGTCGTGCAGAACACAAACTTGACGCGCGGCGGAGGCTCTTCGAGCGTCTTGAGCAGAGCGTTGAACGCCTCCTTGGTGAGCATGTGGACTTCATCGATGATGTACACCTTGTAGGGCGAGCGCATCGATTTGACGTTGACGTTGGCCCGCAGAGAACGGATGTCGTCGATGCCGCGGTTCGAAGCACCGTCGATCTCCAGCACGTCGACATCGCTGCCGGCGGAGATGGCCTCGCACACGTCGCATTCGTTGCAGGGGACACCGTCCTGCAGGTGCGGGCAGTTGAGCGCCTTGGCGAAGATACGGGCAGTCGATGTTTTGCCGACGCCTCTCGCCCCGGTGAACAGATATGCGTGAGCGACGCGGTCGGACTGGATCGCGTTGCAGAGCGCCTGCCCGATCCGCTCCTGCCCCACGACCTCCGCAAAGGTCTGCGGCCGAAAGCGGCGTGCGAGAACAGTGTAGTGTCCGGTGGAATCAGTCACGGTGATGCTGCGATGGTTCAGGACATTCGGCTCCGTCCGCCTATCATACCGTCGGGGTGCGGAACCGCCAGCAGGTCGGTCAGCGCGCGGTCCGAACGTGATCCACAGAGGTTTGCATCCGCCTTGCCGATGCGATAGCCTGTCGCCACTCTGATGAGGCGAGACCTCCATGAGGCAAGACCTCAGCGAGGAGGCGAGAAGCTGCCTCCCGTGCGGTGGGGCCGTGTGAACTGGGTCAGACGGGAAACCGAGCAGCCCTAAGCATTGTGTTTCCAGGTGCACTGGGGGGCAGCTTCCCGCTTCCTCGCGTGAGGAGAAGGCGTCAGAATGTTGCCATCGTCGGCTGTTGGAGTTCAGCCTTCAGGCTGCCATCGTTAGCGTTGGAGTTCAGCCTTCAGGCTGCGAAAGCAAGCCAAAGCTTGAACTCCAACTCCTCTGGCGTGTTCCGGTGAGACATCCGGCCTTCGACGTGATCACTTTGAGCCGTCACGACGCTTCGCGGAAGCGCAGCGACGGCTTCTCGACGGTGACAACGGTGTTCGGCTCGACGCTGCGGGTGAGCGACACACCCGCTCCGATGACCGAATTGGCCCCGATGACGGTGTCGCCGCCGAGCACGGTGGCGTTGGAGTAGATCACGACGCCCTCTTCGATGGTGGGGTGCCGCTTCTGGTTGCGGACGAGATTCCCGTCGCCGTCCTTGGGAAAGCTCAACGCACCCAGCGTCACGCTCTGGTAGATTTTGACGTGGGCGGCAATCTGGCAGGTCTCGCCGATCACCACGCCGGTGCCGTGGTCGATGAAGAACGACGGGCCAATCCGGGCACCCGGGTGGATGTCGATGCCGGTGCGGTTGTGCACCCATTCCGACATGATCCGCGGGATAATCGGCACACCCCGGAGAAGAAGTTCGTGGGCCAGCCGATGCACAGTGATCGCTTCCAGACCCGGATAGCAGAAAATAATCTCGTCGGTGCTGCCGGCGGCGGGGTCGCCTTCGTAGGCCGCTTGCACGTCGAGGGCGAGGTCTTCCCGAAGTCGCGGAAGGCATTCGAGGAAACCGATCGTCAGTTCCTGCCCCTGGGCTTCAAAGTCGACCTCCCGTTTCTTGTCACAGCCGGTCCCGTGAATGAGGTCGTATTCGTAGCGGAGGGCACGGGCGATCTGCTGCGTGAGCCGGTCGTGCAACCCGTCAATGAGATCGCCAATGTAGTAAGTAACGTTGCCCATGTGGAGATTCTGCCGACGCCGATAGCCCGGATAGAGAATCTCCGTCAGATCGTGAATGGCGGCGACGATGTCCTGGGTGCTGGGAAGCGGGCAGTGCCCCAGATGGTTGATCGACCCGATGTCCTGGTAGCTGTCGACGATGCGGTCGGTGAGGTCGGTGAGTTGCTCTTTGCGTCGGAAGTCCGTCGCCATGATCGGGGTCCTTGGTTCATTGCCGCGAGAAGTGGCAGCACGGGAAAACCAGCGAAACCATGCGGAAGGCCGCCGGGCCCTGAGAATGCCTTTCGTCCCTGAGAGGACGGCCTTCGGAGTCCGGACTTACTCCGGACCGGGACAGCCGCAGCCATTGGCCAATGTCCAACGCGCAGACCTGCTGGGCATCCGGCTCGAAAGCGGTCGCCCCGAAAACGAGATCGCGTGCAGGGGCTTGGTGAGCATGACTCGCACCATTGCGTTGGGATTGCCGGGCCGTTGGGGACTTGGTGCCTCGGTTGCCGTCAACCAGCGTCTTGTGTTTCGAACCCGTGTTGCGTCTCGAAGCCGTGTCCCGGCATCGCACGGTGATTGTAGGGAGCGGCGACCGCCGAAATCAACGATTGGTCTGCCAGTCTTATCTGCCTGCAACCGCTGCGTTGGCAGTGTGAGCGACCAATCCGTGCTCGAAGTTCGCCACGGCTGACACAGTCGCAGCACGCATTCTCCAACAGGCTGCTAACTCTCCGCATCGGCCTCTGCAACCGGGCAAGTTGAGTAAATCAGCGAGGCGGGCGAAGGAGGAACATTGGTTGCCAGCGGACTTTTCCGAAGAGGTAACGCCGGAAGAAATCTGCTCCGATCGGGAAACGCTGAGAGCGTGTGAGTTTTTCGGTGGAAACACCCGGTGTCTCATGACCTCTCGAAGCGTTGAGGACACCAACGGCGACAATTCAGAGACTTTGCGTTCTTGTGAGTTCGAGACACCGGCTGTTTGAGCGAGTTACGGGAAAAACTCACAGCCCCTGACAGTCCGGCGAATGTTGCCGGACCGGAATCGATCGTCAACTTCAAGGGATCGGACAGCCGATAATCTCAACGCAGACCGCCCTTCATCCCATCCGTGCCTTCGACCGTCCATGGCCACGACACCCCCGCGGACAATCGACTATTGGGCCGAATCGCGGCGACCGCTGCCGAGCCTGATCTTTCTGCTGCCGCTACTGACGGCCTACGAGCTGGGCGTGCTCTGGTTTGACGCGGCTCAAATCGCAGCGGTCCGCAACGGGGCGGACACCTGGATGAGAACGTGGCTCCTGCAAGTGGGGGGCGACCGTCCGTGGATGTTGCCGGCTTTGATCGTCGCCGTGCTGCTGACTTGGCATCTGGTCCGTAAGTTTGCGTGGCGACTGTCGTTGGAAACCCTCGTCGGCATGCTTTCGGAGAGCCTGCTCGGTGCGATCCTGTTGCTGGTGATGGGACAGGTGCTCAGTCTCACGTTTCAGCGGCTCGGCTGGATGCCGGCGGAAGTGGTCGAAGCGGCTCTGCCGTCGCGCGTCGCTTCGGCGGTCGGTTTTCTCGGTGCGGGCATCTACGAAGAAGTGCTCTTCCGTCTGCTGCTGATCCCTGCGATGTTTTTGAGCCTGCGGGCCCTGCTGTTCCCGCGGAGGTTGGCGGCGGTCGGGGCGGTGGTGGCCTCCAGTCTGCTGTTCTCATTGGCCCATTACGTCGAGCCGGGCGGGTCCGGTGTGCTGCCGTCGCTGTCCGCCTTCGCCGCCGCATCCCAGCACGTGGCCGACACGCCGTCGGCATGGTTTGGCTGCGGATTCCGTGTTCTCGCCGGGCTGGTGTTCGCGGCCCTCTTTCTCCTCCGGGGCTTCGGAATCACCGTCGGCTGCCATGTGCTTTACGATCTGCTCGTGGGCGTGCTGATCCTCCCGGAAGGGTGATTCGAACGATGGCACGATTCTGGCGATCGCCGCATCCGGGCGACAAAGGCGTCAAAGTGTTGTCTCGTGCGCAAGTTTTTGCCGGGTGATGGGCCGCGGATGACGCGGATTGGGGGAATTGGGAGGATGGCCACGGACCGGCTTACAGGCCGGGAGCGTTCACCGGTTGGGCCCCGGATCTTCCCCAAAAGCGTTGTCCCACCTGTCAGTTGTCCCACCTGTCAACGGTGATAACTCGGTCTCCATGATGATCCTCGCAAATCCGCCGAATCAGCGTCATCCGCGGTTTCTCCCCTTTTGGTTGCGGCTCTGCCGCGCCGGGGATTTCCACATGCCGTATTTCCGTCGCCCAGACACAGAGAGCGTGCACGCCACAGATGGCGACCGGGCAACGGAAGGGGCAGCGGTTGCGTCTCTGTGTCCATATCGGGCACAGCCCGGTGCCTAGCGTTCTCGATGAAAACGTCAACCATCTTAGTTGACAAACGGTGGCCGCTGCGGCAAACTGGATGAAGCTTGCCGAAACTCTGAGGCAAGCATTGTCTCGTTCTTCTGTGTACCACTCGATGATTCTTTCTTTTTTCGAAGGTTGTCCTTCGGGCTCATCGATTGTTCTGTCTTGTTTGAAATGAGGAGAGAAGTATGTTGAGACGCACTCGTGCCAGACG
>JAJDEI010000149.1 GCA_029259845.1 Planctomycetaceae bacterium
GATCATCAAGCGATCCTGCTCGGACACCTCCGCATGACCCTGCCCAGCCAACTCAAGCCAACCGAAATGTAGTGACGACTTTCACAGCCCGACCGTTACACGGCAAGCACTTACGTCAATCACTGGGGAACTTGGGCTAACAGCCCGTTGAAAAACTCATTCTGACTGCAAGCGGTCAGAATTCGTCAGCTCGGCGTCGCCACATCTCGACGTATCTAGGGATTTGTCTGCGATTCGGCTCCTTGATCTGACGAGTTTTGCCGCGCTCTCGTCGACGAAGCCGTTTTTCAACAGACTGCTAAAGGCTGAACTCCAACCCGCAGGTCAATATCTGACAGAACACGATGCACCACACGTTGGACATCCTCGAACCGGAATCGTGCGACGGCTGCGGGCTGTGTTGTGAAGGAACTGGCTCGCCGGTGCTACTGTATCAGTCGTTGCCGCACCATCAGGGGCCGCATCCGCACCGCCCGGACGGCCTGCCGCAGCCGTTGATCGACGAGATCGACGAGCACTTTCTCGGCCTCGCCCGCGGGCAAGAGCCGATTGATGAGTGCCTATGGTACGACGCAGAGAGCCGCCGCTGCCGCCACTACGAATGGCGTCCGCAAATCTGCCGCGACTTCGAGCTCGCCGGCACCGCCTGCCTGCTGCGCCGGGGTCCGTTTGTGAAGTGATTCGCGTCTCGACTCAGCAGATCGGGTTGGAGCGGTCCAGGCAATCTGATCGTGGGTAGCACGGATTGTCCCAACCCGTGTCGCAACGCGACGAGAAGCCACTGAGCAGGACATACGTCCAAGTTCATTCACTCGCTCAAGGACCGGCTTCCTGCCGCTGCGCGGCACTGGTTGGGACAACCGGTGCTACCCATGCTGACGTTCAGGATCGCCCACGCCCGGCCGGTCCACGCGCGGTGACCGGTGCCAACCTGTCGGTCGGTCCTTCATGGCGAGAACTCCCGGGGATCCTGCCGGTAGTAGGCGTGGAGGACGTCGAACAGTTCCGGGTGGCGGGACCGCAGGGCTGCGGGCCGCTCAAAGAAGGTCTCGGTGGCGACGGCGAAGAACTCAGCGCGGTTGGTCGTGCCGTAACAATCGATGAGCGGGCGGCGGTGGGAATGGCAGTCGCGGCGGAGTTGCTGGAACTCCCGCTCCATCACCTCGGCCCAGCGAGGGGCCAGGCCGGGGGAGGGCAGGGGAGGGGTGCCGTCCAGTTCGCGGCCGTTTTGCATGTCGAGCTGATGAGCGAATTCGTGCAGCACGAGATTGCGGCCCGGGTCGGTCTGACGGCCGCCGGCCAGCGCATCCTCCCAAGAGACGATGACCGGCCCGCGATACCACGCCTCGCCCAGCCGCGCCTGGCGGCCCTCGACAACGACACCGGCCCGGGTGATCTGCACGTCACGAGCCACGAACGCCGTCGGGTAAACCAGAATCGACAGCACGTGGTCGTAGTATTCGTCGTCAAACGCCAACACCAGCAAGCCGGCCTGTGCGGCGATCGTCACCCGCATCTCGTCGGTGACGACAACGCCGTTGCAGCCCTCCCAGTTCTTCTCGGCGACGAACACCTGAACACGCCGTTCGAGGCGCTGCTTCCCGTCGTCGGACAGCCGCGTGTAATGCTTGACGTTTCGTCGCAGCACCTCACGCCACGGCTCGGTAAACGGCTCGCTCAACAGCCGTCGGCGGCGACGGCGTTTCCACCAGGATAAGAACATGGGTGTGAACCGCTCCGCTTCGCGTTTCGGCCGATGGTGCAGACGCGAAACAGAGTTTCGCGAACGTGCGTTCCCGAACTGGAGTTCGGGAACGAGGGGTGAGCATAGATGTTCGTGACGCCGTACCTATTGGGGGGCGTCGGGGTTGAGAAGCAGGATCGCCAGATTCGACAGGTTGAACAGGGCGTGCGTGACCATGACGGAGATGCCGCTTTGTCGCTGCTGGTACAGATAGCCGAGGACGATCGCCAGCGGGAACAACGCGAGCGAGTCGGGAAAGCCGTGTACGAGACAGAACAGGACGGCCACGATGCCGATGGCGGGGGCCGCGCCGACACGGCGGGCAAGGCCGTCCTGCAGCATCACGCGGAACAGCAACTCTTCCCGGACCGGCGCGACCACGACCGCAGCGAACAGCAGCCACCCAAACGTGACCAGCGACGGGTCCTCACGCAGCAGCTTGAGGTACGGATGCTGGTTCTCCTCTGTCCGCAGGGCGAACGTCGCGAGCAGAACCAGGAACACCGGTCCGAAGCTCGCCAGAAACGCGAATGCCCCGTCGGCGAGTTGGCGTCGGAGTCCGGCCAATGGGAACCCGATGTCCGCCGGGCGTGTTTGAAACCCACCGGTCAGAAAGCCTAGGGCGATGACAATCTCCAGGACACCGAACGCGGCTCCGCGTTGGACCTGTGTGAGGTCGACCGTTGAAGGTGAATCCGACTGCGCGAGCAGGTGAATGCACAGGTACGCCCCGGCGACGACGGACGCGACCGGCAGCCAGGGGGAACGGCAGCGTGGTGCGGGGTCGAGTGCCGGCTGCCCCGCGCGCCAACGCCGCACCACAGCGATCCAAACCTGCAGACTGGCCACGCCCAGCAGCAGTATCAGCAGCGTTCCCAACATGCGGCACCGAAAGAGATGATCACAATCGACGGGCGAGCCTATCGGCAACCGTGCGCACCGGTCAACACGTTCGCCCGGTTTCGCCGGGGGGAGGTGATGGCTATTCTGTGTGCTCCTCAATCGAGACACACGAGGCTGTTTCAAAACCTGTGTTCCCAGTGGGTGGCTGGGGTCGAGGCTTTCGGAGCCCCCAGCACCATCGCGCCTGGGGGCTCCCTTCGCTCGACCCCAGCCACCCAGATCAGGTTTTGAAACAGCCTCATCGCAACCGACACACATTCAGGACGGACAACTGATGGCGACGCGGAATGCGCGGATCGGATTGGTGCTGTTTGCGGTCTATGTGCTGCTTTACGGCGGTTTCATCCTGCTGAACACGCTCGCGCCCCAGACGATGGAGGCGACACCGATTGCCGGGATCAACCTGGCGATCCTGTATGGGTTCGGGCTGATCATCGCCGCAGTGGTGTTGGCGGCCGTGTACGGCATGATCTGCACGGCCGAAGGAGACGTCCCGGAGAACGGCTCAAACCGCTCGTCTCAGCCGAAGCGGGAGGGGGACGCATGATTTATGAATTCTCCTTCGGTCCGGCCGCCGTCTTTGCACTGTTCGTGGCAGTCACGCTCGGGCTGAGCTTCTACCTCGGGCGGAAAGCGAAATCCGCGCAAGGCTACTTTGCAGCGCATGGACAAATCCCGTGGTTCGTGAACGGTGTCGCCTTCGCCGGCGATTATCTGTCGGCTGCGTCGTTCCTGGGCATCTGCGGAATGATCGCCTTCTACGGATACGACGGATTCCTGTACTCGATCGGTTATCTCGCCGGATGGATCGTCGCGCTGTTTGTCGTGGCCGAGCCGATGAAGCGGTTGGGCAAGTTCACGTTTGCCGATGCGCTCGATGCGAAGTTCGACTCGCGCGGCATTAAGATCGCCGCCGGCATCAGCACGCTCGCCGTGAGCATCTTCTATCTGATCCCACAGATGGTGGGAGCGGGCGTGCTGGTGACGCCGCTGCTCGGATTGCCGCACTGGGCCGGCGTGGTGCTCGTCGGAGTCACCGTGATCTACATCGTGGTCACCGCCGGCATGGTCTCGACGACGTGGGTGCAGTTCCTCAAAGGCTCGCTGCTGGTCATCTTCAGCGCCGTGCTGACGGTGATGATCCTCGCGCGGGGTTTCGATGTGCGCCAGGGAGGCGAGGACGGACACCAGTTCGCCTCCGACGAGACTCAGACCGTCACCACGTTGGCCGACGGATCGGTGTTGGTCAACGGTGAGCCGAAAGGCTCAAGAAAAGGCGAACCCGAGCTTCATCCGGTCGGCTGGGTCAGCCGGTTGCCGAACGGCCAGGAAAAGACCGGGCCGGTCGGCCCGCTGGAGTTCTTCCGCGTGCTACAGGACAGCGAGGTCGTCCTGTGGAGTAACACGAAGCAAGCCGAGGAGGACGGCTCGACGACGACGGTCTACTCGCAGAAGCCGACGCCCGGAAGTCAGGTGCTGCGTCCGGGTGAGCATCCGCGGTTCGCCGGCATTCGCAGCGACAATCCGATCGATAAGCTGAACTTCCTGTCGCTGATGCTGGCGTTGTTTTGTGGGACCGCGTCGCTGCCGCACATTCTGATTCGGTATTACACAGTCAAAGATGCGGCTGCGGCTCGCAAGAGCACGATTGTGGGCATCGCCAGCATCGGCTTCTTTTACGTACTCACGCTGTACATGGGTCTGGGAGCGATGACCAGCGGGGCGATGGACGTCACCAACAGCAACATGGCCGCGCCGTTGCTCGCGCGGAGCATGAACGAACCGCTGTTCGCCATCATCTCCGCCATCGCCTTCACCACCGTGCTGGGAACCGTGAGCGGCCTGATCCTCGCCTCCAGCGGCGCCGTCGCCCACGACCTGATCCGCAGCGGTCTCGGCATCGAGTTGAACGACCATCAACAGGTCCGCATCGCCAAAATCACTTCCGTGGTCGTCGGGGCGATCGCGATTGTGCTGGGCATTCTGTTCCAGGAGCTCAACGTGAGCTATCTGGTCGGCTGGGCTTTCAGCGTCGCCGCCTCGGCCAACCTGCCGTCGCTGGTGATGCTGCTGTTCTGGAAAGGCACCACCAAACAGGGCATCATTGCCGCAATCGTCGTCGGGATGGTCAGTTCGCTCGGTTGGATTCTGCTCAGCGGCGACACGTTTGCAAAGGTCTACGGTCTCCCCGCAGACGCCGCACTGGTCCCGTTCAGCCAACCGGGCATCGTGACCATCCCGCTCGGCTTCGTAACGTTGGTTGCCGTATCGCTGATGACCGGAAACCGCCGCACATCCGAGGCATGACATTCCCAGCCGGACACACGGACGTCGCTTGCGGATAAGCACCACTTGGGATCGCGCGGACGTCACCCGGTTGTGCTCATCCGCAAGCGATGATCGGCATCGTTTGAGTAACATTTGGAGATTTGAGATTGCCGGACATCCTGCAACAAATCTGTGAACACAAGCGGACCGAGATCGGCGCTGCGCGGCGAGCGGTGCCGGAAGCCGCGCTGCGACGGCAGATTGAATCGGCTCCGGCCGTGCGGGATTTCGTGGGGGCGTTGCGGAACAAACATCCGATGGGGCTGATCGCCGAGGTCAAGAAGGCGTCGCCGTCGGCGGGGCTCATTCGGGACGACTTCGATCCGGTCGCCATCGCACAAACCTACGCGGCTCATGGGGCGGCGTGCGTCTCCGTGCTGACCGACACGCGATATTTTCAGGGGTCGCTCGATGACTTGCGACAAATCCGCGCGGCGATCGAACTCCCTGTGCTACGGAAGGATTTCATTCTCGACCGGTACCAACTGCTCGAATCGCGTGCCGCCGGTGCCGATTGTGTGCTGCTGATCGCTGAGTGCCTCGATGATGCGGAACTGGCGGACCTGTACGGGTGCGCGACCGAGTTGGGGATGTCAGCGCTGGTCGAGATCTACGAGCCTGAGAATCTCGACCGGGTGCTGCAGCTCGACCCGCCAATGTTGGGGGTGAACAACCGCAACCTCAAGACGATGACGACCGACCTCGGGCATTGCATCAACCTCCGCAGCCGCGTGCCGGAGGAGGTGCTGATGGTCGGCGAAAGCGGCGTGCACTCCCATGCAGATGTCGAGCGGTTGCAGAACGCGGGCATTCACGCCATCCTCGTCGGCGAAACCCTGATGCGCGCCGACGACATTGGTGCGAAGGTCGACGAGTTGCTTGGTGCGACTAATCTTTAATCTCCCCCATCACGCTCACGGAGGAATCATGTCCGTCTCATCGGGTGTCGAACAAACCGTCGAACACGTCCTGTGCGTTCCCACGTTGTTGTTTCATGAGATCGGGCATTTTCAGGGGTTCATGCCGGACGTGGACCGGTACCTGAAGACGCTGCTTGACCCGTCGTACACGAGCTATCGGCCGCGGGACGAGGTCGAGGAGGACCCGAGCTATAAGCAGTTGATTCCGTACTGCATCTTTCGCCACGAGGGGCGGGTGTTTCGCTACACGCGGGGAACAGAGCAGGGGGAGTCGCGATTGCACGCCAAAAAGTCGATCGGCGTCGGCGGGCATATCTCGACGCTGGACGCGGAGGGCGAGGAGCATGCGTATGCCGTCGGCCTGCAGCGGGAACTGGACGAGGAAATCTTTCTGGAGTCGGAGTTTACGTCCAAGTGTGTGGGGCTGATCAACGACGATGCGACCGAGGTCGGACGGGTTCATTTGGGGGTTGTTCACGTATTTGATCTGGAAGCGGCAAAAGTTCGCCCACGGGAACAGTCGATGAGAGAGACAGGGTTTACCGATTCGTCAGAACTGATCCAGGACCGGGATGCGTTCGAAACGTGGTCTCAGATCTGTCTGGAGCATCTGTTCTGACCGGTTCAACTGGCCCCCACCTCTCCATGAATTACACGATTGGCCGCCGCCGCAGAGATCGGTCGGCGGCTGTGTCCGTCAGACGAAGGAGTGTCAGACGATGTTGATTTCTCGCCGCAACTGGATCAAGAATTTGGCGCTGGCCGGAGCCGCCGTCACGGCGACCACGGCGTCGGTCGGCCGAGCAGAAGAACAGGCCCCCGGACTGACCGACGAACAGTTGGAACAGCTCATCACCGACCAGGGGCTCAAGCCGACCAAAGTCGAACAACGGTTTGACTTCGGTTTCAAAGCGACGCTGGGCGAAGACCAGTGGGAGCTTTCGATGTCGACCGTGCTCAGCCAGGACGGGCAATCCGTGTGGGTGATGGCTTGGTTGGACGAGCTGCCCAAGTCGTCGGCCGATGTGCCGCGGACCGCTCTACTGCGACTGCTGTCCGCGAACGACAAGATGGGGAACGGCAAGTTCTTCGCCTACATTGCCGCCAATCGTCGTTTCGTCTTGCAGCGGGTGATTCCCGTGAGCGAGATGACCGGTACCAAATTCCGCGCGGCTCTCCAGGATTTGGGGGCAACGGTTGTGGAGACGCACCCCCAGTGGGCGGTCTCCAACTGGAAATCGGGCGGCCAGACCCGGCAGGCCGGCGCGACAGCCGCCCCCCAAACACAGTCGGCGGACAATCGGTCGAAATTCAACGGGGCCGTCAGCCGCTAAGCGACCAGCTGCGAAACAGCCCCGATGCGGAGAAAGACCGATCCCATTAACGCCCGGCGTTCGAATCCCCAAGGATTCGGATGCCGGGTCTCGTTCGTTCCGCCGCGAGACGTTTTGCGTGGACATTGCGCCGGCGAGTACCGTCATCGGGTCCAGCAGGTCGACGGTCGCGCAGGAGTCGGCGGTCCATGTGGGCAATGCAGGCAAAGATTGCCTCAACCTCCGGATATCCGAGAACTTGAGTCAACCGTTTCCCGAACTCAAGCGTTGACAAAATCGCGGCGAGACGGCATGATAACCACGGTGTCGACGGTTCCGCGTCGGCAGCCGTTGCGGTCGAAAGAGGATTTCGGCCAACTTAATCCGAGGCAGGAAGACTGATGGTCCTGTCTTTCAGGGCCAGAAATCGACGCCCGCTGCGGAGAACAGACCGTCTCAGGCGAAGCCAGGATGCGAATGTTCCCCTCATGAGACGTGCGGCGGAGTGGCCGGAAGGAACCTGACCCGATGCCGAACAACACGATTCCAAACCCCACAGCTGCGAATCCCACAGCTGCCGCAACTCCCCTCCGCACTGCCGATCCACTTTCCAAGAGCAGGACTGGTTCCAGGAGCAGAGCTGGCACCGCTTCGGTTCCGGCCCCCAGTTCTGAGACCAAAGGCGACCGCACCTTGTTTACCCGACGTACCCGATCGCTACTTGGCGTCCAGGTGCTCTCCAGCGGTTCGTTCTTGCCGGAGAACGTCGTTACCAATTCCGACCTGCAGGACACACTGGGGTTCGACCCCGAATGGATCGAGCAGCGGTCCGGCATTCTGGAACGCCGCCACGCCTCCCCGGAGATGGCCACGAGCGACCTGTGTGTCGAAGCCGCGACGCGGGCGATTCGATCTGCCAGGATCGATCCGCAACAGATTGATTTGCTGATCGTCGGGACGTCGACGCCCGATTACCAAATGCCCTCAGCCGCCTGCCTCGTGCAGGAAAAGCTCGGACTCGATGCCCCCGCGTTCGATGTCTCAGCCGCTTGTGCCGGCTTCATGTATGCGATGGTCACCGCGGCCCAGTTTGTCTCCACCGGGAACGCCAATCTCGCAATGGTGGTCGGGGCGGATGTGTTGAGCCGCGTTTCAGATCCCAACGACCGGCGGACCTATCCCCTCTTCGGCGACGGGGCGGGAGCCGTGCTCATGACGCGCGGCGGACCGCACCAGGGGCTGATCTGCTACCAGATGGGATCAGACGGCAGCGGTGCCGGGCAACTGTTCATCCCGGGCGGTGGTTCGAAGCAGCGGATCACCCCGGAATCGTTCTCTCCGGGAGACGACTGCGTGAAAATGGACGGTCGCAGCGTCTTCAAGTGGGCCGTGCGGACACTGACCGATACCATCGAATTGGTGCTGGAGAAGTCCGGCATGAGCCCGCACGACGTCTCCCTGTACGTGCTGCATCAGGCCAACATCCGGATCATTGATTCGGCCATGGAACAACTGGGCGTGCCGCCGGAGAAGGTGTTCGTCAATCTGGAAAAGTACGGCAACACGTCGGCGGCTTCGATGCCGATCGTGCTGGACGAAGCCATGCGAGCCGGACGGATCGAGCGCGGCGACACCGTGCTGATGGGCGGCTTCGGCGCCGGCCTCACCTGGGGCACCGGCCTGATGCGCTGGTAGCGGCGGCGGACATCCGCCCCCCCCCCCGCGACTTCGATTCGCGACTTCCTCGTCCCCATGCTTCCGCTGGGGAGCGAGACAACGGATGTCAAACGCAGGTCAGCAGATGTCAGAGAACACACTCTTGGCGTGTGTCGCCGTTCTCATCTCGATGGTCGCGGTTTGGTTTTTCGTGCTCGGCTGGCTGTTTCACCGTCTTGCAAATCAGCATGCCACAGCCTATCGGACAATTGGATCACCAACGCTCTTCTGGAACAATTCGCCCCGAAACAACTGGTTGCTGCTGAGGTTCCTGTTCAGCGCTCGGCATCGCCAATTGAGTGACAAGGCGCTGACAAATGTAACTCGGTTCGCGCGAGCCTTTCTGATAATCTATCTGTGTGCGTTCTTTGGACTCGTCGCGCTGATCGTCACTTGCGGCATCAAATGACACCGATCGACCTGCGATCCCCTGAACCGCCGACCGATCGATTTGCAACACGAGCCAGTGCGAATTCAAGCTTTGGCATGAGGGTCGGAGTTCAAGCTTTAGCCTGCTTTCGCAGCCTAAAGGCTGAACTCCAACCGCGAGTTCCAGGTTTGACAGAGCACTATTCGGAGCCACTGGCCAGCTCGTCCTGTTGTTCGCGTTGCTCGGCGGCGGCGACTCCGACGAGAGGCAGGGCGTCTTCTTCGGACTCGGGCGTCGGCTCTGCGCGCGGCAGGGAGACCGAGTCGAGCGAGATTGCATCCACGCTCTTTCTGAGTAGAAAATAGATGATCGTCGTTGCCGACCAGAAGTAGCTCGTCGCGAATCCGACGAGCGCGAGTCCGACCACGCGGTCCCAAATATAGACCCCTCCCGTCGCCAGACCGATCGAATCTCCCCCGCCGAGACGCATGTCCCGGAGACGACCCTCCCCCATCCCGGAGGCGACTGCCCATTCCGAAAGCGGCAGCAGAATCTCGATCATCGTCGCCAGGAACGCCAGCAGCAGCGATCCGTAAAACAGCG
Organism: Planctomycetaceae bacterium; assembly: GCA_029259845.1. GTDB lineage: Bacteria > Planctomycetota > Planctomycetia > Planctomycetales > Planctomycetaceae > JAHBXU01. Next base: position 9,898 of record JAJDEI010000149.1, read on the forward strand.
CCACGACTGCAAGCCACAGCGCGTACCAGGGCCGGCTGAACAGGTAGCTGAACACGCGGCTGAACGCGTCGAAGGCGTCAGCGTCCTCCGTGCCGACCGAACTAAGCATCAACGGCCAGCTTGCCGCGATGGCCAGTAGAACCACCGTCATCAAACCGGCCAGCAGCAGCGGAATCCCCCACAAGACGCCGACGACCGCCGGTCCCACCATCGGGATCCTGCCGAACAGGCCCAGCGCCAGGCAAAGCATCCACAGCAGGAACACGCCCACGAGCGGCAGCAGCGGTGCCCCGAGTGACGAGGCCAGTTTCTGGATCGAGAAACGGAGCGACTCCCGCAGCGACAACGAAGCATCCGCCGCGAACCGCAGCGCGGCGGTTCGCGCGATCGCCACGCCGAACAGGCTCCAGACGATCAGCGCCCACAACAGTTTCGACCACGCGGTCGCGTCCTGGGCCCAGGAATTCCCCCGCAAAAACAGGGAACGCCCGGGGCTGACGATCGTCCACAGCGGGCGGATGATCTTGTCGCCATGAATCGCCGCCCCGCTGAGTGACCTGACGGTGTCTGTCGCAAAGCGCTCCGGGTCAACCGCCATCGATTGGCGCGCCTCTTCGTCGAATGCGTTGGCCCATTCCCGGTACGTGGATGTGTCGCCGGTCGAAAACGGCATCATGCGGATGACCTGCTGCCCGGCATCGATCAGCAGGACGGCGGCGATGGCCAGCAGAATCGGCTTCGGGGCAAAGGCGATGCGAAAGGCACGAAACAAATGCAACCACGGCAGCCGCTGCCGCAGCCGCGCACGATCCGTCACGTAAAGTTGCTCGTCAGATTCCATCAACGCTTAACCAGAAAAAAGTTCGTTGTGACCAAGCCGCGCCGCGTGTTCCTGCGGAATAGGAGGTCGCGAAGCCGCCAGCAACTGGAAAGGGTTCGGTTTGTCAATTGCATTCGGCGACCAGCGGTCCGGCCAGATCTTCCAGAAAGAACAATCGGCCCGGCTGCGTCGGCATGTAAGTCGACGGGATCCACGGGGTCGGTTCGTGGCGAAACGTCATCCACAGGCTGAGCCCCTGCCACATCATGCCTCGCCCCAGGGTCCCGTCGGCCCCGCCGATGATCTTGTCAGCGTTGAGGAACAGCCCCGGACCGATCGTGTTGGCGTACGCCGGAACCAGTGTGGTGCGGCTCTTGAAACTTGTAATCGCGTTCTGTTCGATGGTCAACGGATGCAGTTTCGCCCCGATGCGGTGCGTCTGCGACTTCCACTCGTCTTCGCTGTCGAACTCGCCGGCGAACTGCGGTTCCCAGAAGGCAATGTGGCAGACTCGCCCGATGCCGAACGCCACCGCCAGTTTGGCACCGCCCGCGCGCAACTCGCCGATTTGCTCCGCATAGGTCGGCAGCACGCCGGTGGTGGCGAAGTGCCGCTGACTCTCCGGGACGGTGAGATCCCCCAGCGGACCGTAAAACGCCTGCTCCATCGCAAACTGGAAGGCACCCGGGTTGTCGGGCGGGAGCGTGTTGCCCTCGGCATCACTCCATTCGTCCATGTTGAAGCCGTGCACGTGGTCGCAAGGCACGCCCCATTCTGACAGAAAGTAGACCGCCCAGCGGTACATGCCCATCGGCCCGACCGGAAGGATCATCGCCAGTTGTTCGCCCGCATCGCGGGCCCGTTTGATGGTGATGGCGATCTCGTGCCCCATGAACGTGTCGAAATCCTCCACGCTGCGACAGGCGACCGGCTCGAAACCGTCGTGCCACCACGGCTGCCGCCGCGTGAGACTCGCCGGGTCGTCATCGACACAGGCGTCGATCTTCGCCAGGTCCCAGCCCGCGGGGAAAAACCCCTCCAGGAGCGAGCCGTCAATCGTGTTGAGGAGGTTCATGATGTGCGGGGATTGGTGATATGGTGAGTTGTGGAGTGGTGAGTGGCCGGGAATCGGGACCTTGCCGACGTTTCGAATCGCCTTCAATTCCGCTTGCGGATTAACACGACCTCTCAGGCCCCCTCGGCGTCAAACGTTCTGCCAAACCGAAAGCGTCACTGCCGGGTTGCCCCACCGTCGACAACGCTTCGCGCGGACTATGCCACCTCCTCCAGGACCGTGTCGTCGACATAGATGGGCAGGTAGGGATCGTAATGCACGGACAGGGCGATGGCATCACTGGGACGGCTGTCCAGTTCGATCAATTCGCCGTTGTGTCGCACGCGGATGACCGCATAGTACGTATGGTCCATTAGGTTGTTGATGACCACGTCTTCTGCTTCACCACCGAGATCTTCGATCGCCTGCTTGAGCAGATCGTGCGTCAGCGGACGGGGAGGGAGTTCACCCCGAACCTTCGCCTGCACGCGGCGGTCGATGCTCGTCGCCTCGAAGATGCCAATGAGGATAGGGAACGAGCGTTCGCCGTCGATTTCCTTGAGAAACACGACCTGCTGGTCGTTGATCTCACTGATCACAATGCGGACGAGTTCCATCGGAACGAGCACGGGAGCACCTCGGTCTGCGCGGCTTGTGTCGCCGGCGGCTTGCCTGATTTCGAGTTTGATGACGCAAGTATAAGAAGCCGACGCGCCGGTCATCAAGCGGCTGTTGGCTGATCGCTGCTGGCAATGTGTGGCTGGGGCGCTCAAGGATCGTGGAACAACCGATCGGCATCCAACTTCAGGGGCCGTGCCCGGTGAAGAACCAGTGTGACCGCCCCAGATTCGGTGAGCGATCTCGCCCGCAAGCGTCGAATCGCGCCCCTGCCACCCCCGATGGGTCCTCAAATCCTCACCCGGCTCCTACGACCCGGTCTCGGCAGCGGGGATGAACTGGTACTCTCCCCAGTTTCGCGTGGCGATGGCACGGAGCACCGCTTCCCCTTCGTCATCCGCGAAGCCGATCGTGTGGATCACCACGCGGTTGAGATTTGCCTGAGTGACCTCCCGGGCGATCTTGTTCGGGAAGTTGCCGTCGGTCAGGAAATAGATCACGTCCGGACGCAGCTTGAGCGCCAATGAGAGGGCCTGTTCCGGGTTTGTGTTACCGTCGGCTCGCACCTGAGCCGCCCAGCGGAGAAATTTCTCCTGGGCTGAGGGCGTCGCACGCGGCATGCTGTTGGCCGGCATCGGCAGTGCGCGATCGTTGAAATAGACGATGAAAAACTCCTGCGCAGGCGTCATCTGACGGATCGACCGGATCAGCTCGAGCTTGACGCGGCCGAAGCGGGTCCGCATCTGTCCGGGATGCGGATGGTTCATGCTCCGCGAGGCGTCGACCACGTACACCACCCGCTGCCCCTCGACGCGCTGGCCGAAGAACCGGCTCCCCCCCTCAGACGCCCCGAAGCCCGTTCCGGTACCATCGCCCCGTCCCTGCAATCCGAAATCACCGCCGCCCGCTCCCCCTCCCAGCGAGACCGCCTCGGTAAACATCGACGGCTGGGGGCGATCACCTTCCGGCAACGGGAGCGAGGCGAGTTGCTGAACGTCGATCGCCCCATCCGTCCGGTCGACGCTCTGCGTGTGCTGAAACAGGGCAGCGCCGGTGCTCGATCCCCCCGACTCGGACGTTTCCGACAGAACCGTGATCGGTGCCGCGTCGAGAATGTCGGGGGCACCGTCGTCACTCCAGACGGTCTCGATGGCCAGGTGTGCCGGTTTTTCCGGAAAGGGGAGCAACCACAATCCGCACAGCACTACCGCTGCCACATGGACGACTCCGGAGACGGCCGCCGAGCTCGCCATGCGGCGCCCGCCCGACGTCCCCCAGGGACCTTTCAGCCGTGATGTCATCCATGTTCTCAAAACGCATCCCCCGGTCGCGACATCCCTTATGATCGGCTTTCCAGCACCGGCGATTCGCGACAATTCCCAGCGTACCAGCCTCATACGACGAGAGCCAACCCAAGTTCCGGGCCACGCGACAATTCAACGGAGGCGATCTTGCAATTCACGGTGATTGCGGAGGGCATGTCACTTTTTCCGACCGCACCAATGGGAGCACAAACGGGACTGGAATGAGATCGTGTTCACCGCAGAGTCCGCAGAGGGGCGCAGAGAGAGTTTTCCCCCAAAAAAGTCTCTGCGTTCCTCGGCGTACTCTGCGGTAATCCTTCCTGATGCGTTGGAGGCCGCGTGTTGTCGTCGGTCTTTGGCGGTTCGCTGCTTCCGATGGCTCCCGTGTCACCGACGCCAAATCGTCAACTTCCGGTGACCACGTCGCTTACGCTCCGGGCTCTGATTCGTTGGGTAATACAGCGCTCTCTGATTTGGGGACGGCGTGCGTTAATATGTGGTGGGGACGACGGTTCGTCATTGGGAGGCGTCTGATGAGCGCGGCAACCGAATTACAATCTGACGACCGGCAGAATCCGCCGGTCGGTTCGGAGACCGGGCCGCCCATTCTGTTCTTTGACGGGGTCTGCGGCCTGTGCAGCCGGGCGGTCGACTTTGTAATGGCTCGCGATCCGGAAGGGGTATTCCGCTTCGCACCATTGCAGGGTGAAACGGCCCGGGCGATGCTGAGCGAAGCAGACACTGCTGCGCTCGAAACCATGGTCGTCGCGACGGAAACGGGCCTCTACCGCCGCTCGTCGGCCGCGGTTCGCATCCTGTGGACGCTGGGGCCGTTCTGGCGTTTGTGCGGTTGGGGGTTGTGGATCATCCCCCGCCCGCTCCGCGACCTTGGCTACAACATGGTCGCAAAAACCCGCTACCGGCTGTTCGGCAAGCACGAGACCTGCCGTCTCCCGACCCCGGAAGAACGCGAGCGGTTTCTGCCCTGATGGCCTGCGCAGCCAATTCCGTCAGCGGCCAACCGCCGGCAATCAATCGTCAGTGGCACTGATTGCGAACAGATGTTCGTGCGTGCGGATGAACAGCCTTCCGTTGGCGATGGCCGGTGAAGCGGAGCATCGTTCGCCCAGTTCGTTCTCGGCGATCACGTCGATTTCCGGTCCTGGCTTGACGACCTTGGTCGTTCCGTCGTCGGCAAGAAAGTAGGCCCGTCCGCCGGCGGTCACCAGCGACGGGCTGAAGTGTCGGCCCAGCCGCGCCTGCCACAAACGCTCGCCGGTCCGGGTGTCGAAGCAGTTCCCCGTCCCGCGGTCGTCAGCGACGAGCAAATAGTTGTCTACAAGGACCGGTGAAGGGACGTAACACTTGGCATTGGTCACATGCCAGGCGACGTGTGAATCGGTCACGTCTCCGCTTCCGTCCGGCTGCAGGGCAATGACATGATACGTGGGAAACCCGGCGACCGCGAAGAAATGGTCGCCGTCATACACCATTGACGCCACGAACTGTTCGGTCGGCCCCTCGATAAACCAATACTCCGATCCGTCGCGAGGGTTGAAGCTGGCGATGCTGCTGCTGCCGGAGACAACCATCTGCGTACGACCGCCCGCCTCCCGGATCAGCGGGGTGCAATAGCTGCGAATCCCATGGCGCCGCGGGACACTCCAGACCGTTTCGCCGGTCGCCTTGTCGAGAGCCGCGATGTACGACGTGCCGTCATGGTCGCCGTTGACGATCAACAGGTCTTCGTAAAGCACCGGACTGCTGGCGAACCCGTGAGCACTGACGAACGTCCCCGCCCGGACGAGCCACTGCTGGTGTCCGTCGAGATCGAAGGAGGCAACGACGATTTCGCCCGGCGTGATGGGCCGGGGCGTGCCCACATTGGGAGCCGGGACAGTGCGGCCATCCACGTGCAGAAACGTGACGAAGACCGATTCCCCATCCGTGACCGGCGTGCTGGATGCGGACGAATTAAGCGGATGCATCGTCTCGGCGGGGCCGGAGAAGACCGTCTGTTGCCAGCGAACGGCACCCGTCGCCGGGTCAAGGCAGAGCAGCACGCGGCCGTTCGTCTCCTCCAGAAACGTCGTCAGAAACAGGCGGTCACCGATGACCACGGGCGAGGAATGCCCTTTTCCGGGAAGGGGCGCCTTCCAGGCGATGTTTTGACCGGAAGCAGCGTTCCAGTGAACGGGGATGTCGGTTTCCAGGCTCGTCCCATCCCCGCGCGGCCCTCGCCAGCCGGGCCAGTCCTCCCCTTGAACGCTCATCGTCGCAACGGTCAGAGACAAGAGAACCGCCAGAGAGCAAAGGAGGGGACGTGTCGACATGGCGTTCGCGTGGGGAATGGGGGAGAGGTTTGTAACGATCCCTTAACGTACCCCATGCGCTTTCCGCACGCCATCTCACGCGACGTCCGAACCGCAGGATGACGGTCGAATCAGAGCCGTGCCCAATAGCTTCGGGAGGCTTTGGTCCGGGAGTTGGAGAACAAGCTTCAGCTGGTTCTCGCAGCCTAAAGGCTGAACTCCAACCTCCCTGATTCACCTTGTTCCCCAGCCGGGTAGCCCAGCCGCCCCGGGAGCGGGTCGATTGAACATCGGCACGCCTTCAGGAACCGGTCTGGTCTGAGTCTCCCTCGGCGAGCGGCCGGGACTCGAAGCGGGGACCGTAGGCGGCGGTGTGGACCGAGAGGCGGGTGTCGTCGACATCGATTGTGGCGACGCGCATCGCCTGATTCCCGCTCGCCAGCGGCATCGGGCGGTCCGACGTCGAGGCGTAGGTCGACTGGCCGAAACTGATGCGCATCGTGGTCTGGTCAGGATAGGTCAGCAACAACGCAACGTCCGGCGAGCTGTCCTTCTTGAAGGGCGTGCCCCAGTCCTGGGGAGCCGGGAAGCGAATCTGGTGAGCAGCCTGCCCGAAGTTGACCTCCGCCTGCGCCACTTCGCGGCCGCCGGAAACAAGCGTCGCCTTGGCCAGATTTAGTTGCCAGGCGGGCGACGCGGTCAACACGAAGTCGTCGCGGCCGAAGTTCATGCGGGCTTGCCCCTGGATCGACTGCGTGATGAGCTGCGTGACCCGTGCCGGCGTCTGTTCCGGACCCAGCAGAGCCGCCGTGCGGACGAGCGCCGCCATCGGCAGTGCGGCGACGATTTCAGGGTCGTCAAGCATTTTGGCGAGCTTGCCGCGCTGGTCGGAGTGATAGTACAGCGAGAGCTGAAAGACGCGGCTGTGTTGCTTTTCCAGTCCGACGTCGAGGTTCCGCAGGATGGCGTCTTCGGCGGAGGCCAACTGGTTGTTGCGTTCCAGCACTCGCGCACACAGCAGGTTGGCTTCCCAGACTTCGGAAGAATACGACAGGGCTTTCTCCGCGATGGCGACCGCCCGTCCGTTGCCGAGGTAATCCTCAATCGCCGCGCGGTTCGCCAGACCGGTCGCCAGCATTTCGTCCCGGCGGAAGTGTCCGCCCCCCAGGCTGACAAGGCGTTCGTAGGTTTTCGACGCCGACACCCAGTTTCCCATCGCCTGCTCGGTTCGGCCGACGTAATACCAATAGGGCGGATAGGCGGTCATGTACGGCTCCATCCGTTTGAGGACACGCAGCCGCACTTCCGGGTCTTCCTCCTGCATGGCGCGGTCCAGTCGGTCGAGGTCGGTGCCCCGGACGAGCCAGCGATCCGGAATCTGCTTCCGCTGGGCCAGTTTCCAGAACGTGTCGAGAAACGCCGACGATTTCTGCACGACGCCGGTCATCTGTTGCCGGTCGATCTGCAGCAGATCGCGGTCGCGGCTGAGGGTCGTGTTGCGGTAATCCCACCAACTGTCGGCTCCGGTCTTGATGGCGGAACCCACCTGAGCGGTCGCGAGTTGCGAACTGAACGCCAAGATATTCCAGGTGAGCTTTTGAGCGACGCCACGGCGGTGCTGGTCCTTCAGGATGACCCGCTCCCGATCGGCAATCTCGATTCCGTTGATCTCGTCCAACACGCCGGTATACAGCCGAATGACTTCCGGGTCGTCGATCTCGTTAAGATTTAGGTTGTCGAGGATTTTCTCTTCTTCCTCGATGAGAACCTCCTTCGTCGGGTTCTGCCGGATGCGGTGAAATGCGGCGCGGCAATAGTTCAACGCCACGGCGGTCTCCAGGCGTTCGGACTCCGCGAGTTCGTCTGCTTCAGCACCCCATGACAGTGCGGGGAGCACAGCCAGAAACAACGTGGCGAGGACCGGTCGGTGAATTGCGGCGAATGTGGTCATGGCTGGGGGATCGGAAAGGATCGATGGCAGGGCACCGTTCGCCACTGGTGAACAACGCGCAACGGGCGAACAACGCAATCGGGGAAACGCAAGCGGTGTACCAACGTACGAGCCCGGACACCGCTCACTGCCATCCTACCTCTTTCCCGCGCCCCACTAGAGCGTTATTGCCCTTGGAGAAGGGGCCTCAGCCGCTTTCTCCCACTCCGTGATCCGCTTGCGTAAGCTGGGAGACTTTTGGCCCCCCATTGCGAAAATCTTACAATTCCGGCAGATTCCGCCGGTGCGATTCACAAGCGCGGCGGGGGCGAGGACCGGGGATCAGCAACCTGGGGCACGGAAGGGAGAGCGCAGGGAAGGGCAGCCCTGCAGAAACCGAAAGTCGTTCTGTGGCCACCGTCAGCGTGAGTCCGCAACGACGCTTGCGGATTAGTACAGCGTGTGATAGTCCTCGTTCCCAAGCTTCGGCGTGGGAACGCAGATCCGAGAAACTCCGTTTCTCGTCCAGTGTGGAGACAATCTCGCGCGCAATGGAATCGCAAGAACGATTCGCGAAGCAGAGCTTCGGGAAAGCGCATACCCAAGCCGGAGCTTGGGAACGAGAGGTCCTCCTCCCGGTTCGCTCAGGCGGCACGCTTTTCCGGGTCGGGGAGGGAGATCGAACGAGCCCGCAAGTTGCGGCTGACGCCCAGCGCCTCGGCCATCGCGCGGACGACCGATTCCTGCCGTGCCTCTCCCAATTCGGAGTAGATCGGCAGCGCCACGGTCTCTGCCGCTGCCCGCTCGGCTTCGGGGAGGTCGCCCTCGCAGTAGTCCAGCGATGCGAAGCACTCCTGCAAATGCAGCGGCTGCGGATAGTAGATTGCACAGCCGATTTCCTGCGCTCGCAAACCTTCGATCAGCGAGTCCCGCTGTCCGTCACGGACGCGGACCACGTACTGATTGTAGACGTGTTCGTTCTCCGGCGCACAGCCGGGCGTTTCGAGATAATCGCTCAGCCCATGCGCGTCGACGAGGTGCACGTACCGGGCGGCGTTTTCCTGTCGTTGACGGGTCCAGTCAGGCAGATGCCGGAGCTTGACGCGAAGCACGGCCGCCTGCAGGGCGTCGAGACGGCTGTTGATGCCGACTTCCCGGTGCTGATAGCGGCCCGCATCGCCATGCACACGCAACCGCCGCAGCCGCCGCGCGAGGTCGGCATCGTCCGAGGTGATCATGCCGCCGTCGCCCGCCCCGCCGAGGTTTTTTGTCGGGAAAAAGCTGAAGCAGCCCACGGTTCCCAGCACGCCCGCTTTTCGGCCGGAATACGTCGCCCCAATCGCCTGGGCGGCATCCTCAACGATCGCCAGACTATGCCGCACCGACAGTCGCCACAAGGGCTGCATATCGGCACACTGGCCGAACAGATGCACCGGCATGATGGCCCGCGTCTGAGGGGTGATCGCTGCTTCGACGGCCGCCGGATCGAGATTGTACGTTGCCGGATCGATGTCGACGAACACCGGCGTCGCTCCGCAGCGCGTGATTGAACTGGCGGTCGCAAAGAACGTGTAGGGGGAGGTAATCACCTCGTCGCCGGGACCGATTTCGAGCGCCATCAGTGAGAGAAGCAGGGCGTCGCTTCCCGAGGCACAGCCGATGGCGTAGCGGGCGTCGCAGTAAGGGGCCGCCTCTTCCTCAAAATCAGCGACCTCGTCTCCCAGTACGAATCGCTGCGTTGCGAAGACCCGGTTGACCGCTTCGTGAATCTCGTCGCGGATCGTCTCGTACTGTTCCACGAGATCGATCATCGGGACGGGGGCGGGGGAGGGGCTGTGCCCCGACATCGTCAAGATGGACCGCGACATGCCGCGACTCCGTTCGCTGAGGGCCGAAAGATTCCGCCGGAATGACGGCGGGCAAGGGGCGTCCGGCTTCGTCCTGAAGCCGCAATTCGAGGACGGGAAGGTATGCCGGATACGACGACGTGTCAATATGAGCGAGGCCCTCTGAGACTCGACCGGCAAGTTATGCTGCCGGGTTGGAGAGGAGTCGCCCAGCGGGGTGGCAGCGGCGCAACCCGGCGCGAGACGGTGGCGTTGCATCCCAATTCCGGGGCGGTCACCCTCGCTCTTCAGTGGCCACGGCCCCTGAAGTTTTGCACCCAAAGGGAGGGCGAGGCTCCCGGACAAATGGGCCATCAGTTCCCGGGAGACTCTCAGTTCTTTTTCGCCCGCTCCTGTTTGCGGCGTTCAGCCGCCTCGGCGATGATGCCCGCCGGGTCGTCCTCGAAGGCCTGCCGGCAGCCGCTGCAACAGACGTAGTACGCCTTGCCCAGGTACGTCACCTGCATCGTGCCGGCTCCCCCCGTGACGATGCACTCCGGCTGTCCGCCGCCGGGCCGCGCCAGGCGGACTCCCTTGCGGGTGTATCCCACTTCAGCGACACGGGAGAACCGCTGTTGCCCCGCCTTCCGCTGTTCGTGCAGCACGAGCGTCCGTTTGTCATTGAGGAGAGTCACGGTGATCCGATTCACGGCCCCGTCGTCATCCGGCGGAGCCTCAACAACGAGCTTCTTATCATCAAGCCGGCCTGCATAAGTCCGTTCGACTCCCTGTGCGTCATCGACCAGGAACCGATAGGCCTGGGAGTCCGGGTCGTAGGTCAACCGGCCCACGCGGACCAGCTTCCCGTCGTTCACGCGATACTCGATGGCGGCTGAATCGTCGCGAAAGTCCCAGACCCATTCCCCCTGCTGTCTCCACGCTCCCCGATTCGACCCGCGTCGCGGCTGTCCGACGCCGCGCCATTCGCCGATCAACGAATTGAATCGCTCCAACCCGGCTTGAGTTGCCGGACGGCCCGCGAACAAAGCCCCCGCCGAAAGCGTCAAACAGACGATCCCCCATGCCGCATAGCGTCGCGGCCTGAAGAACGGCGACACGATTGCCCGGCGACATTCGCCGGTCAAACAGGCGTTTGGGGCAGCGTCGGTTTTCAACACGGCGTTCCTCACAGTCATTGCGTCATCGAGAGTGCGCGGACTTCAACGTGCCATTCAACCCCGCAAACCGCAGAAGGTTTCGTTTGTCTCCAGGAAACGCTCCCGATACAGCCGGCGTCGAGTCAGCCACGTAGGGTGGGCTTTGCCCACCGTCGCAGCGAGCGGATGTCCTTGACCATCGTGGTGGGCACTACGATCTGAGGTGACCATTTGGCTCATCGGGAAATCCTCAGTCGCCGCGCGTGAGCTGCTGGAACAGTTCGAGCAGCCGTCGCGTGATGGGACCGGGGACGCCGTCACCGATCACGCGGCCGTCGACTTTGACAACCGGGATGACTTCCGCCGCTGTTCCGGTGAGGAAGCATTCGTCAGCAATGTAGACGTCGTGCCTGACGAGGGGAACCTGTTCAACCGTCATGCCTTCCTGTGCGGCAAGCCGGATGACGGCGTCGCGGGTGATGCCTTCCAGAATGCCCGCGTCCGGCGGCGGAGTCTTGAGCACGCCGCGTTTGAGGATGAAGATGTTGTCCCCCGTACACTCGGAGACTTCGCCCTTGTGGTTGAGCATCAGGGCTTCGATTTTTCCTTGGTCGGTCGCTTCAATCTTCGCCAGGATGTTGTTGAGGTAATTGAGCGACTTAATCCGCGGGTTGAGCGCGGAGGGATGATTGCGAATCGTGCTCGCCGTGATCAGCTCGAGCCCCTGTTCGTAATACTCGGCCGGATAGAGCGAGATCGTATCGGCGATGATGATCACCTGCGGATCGCTGGTGCGGCGAATGTCGAGCCCCAGCGTGCCGGACCCGCGCGTGACGACGAGCCGCACGTAACCGTCTTCGATTCCGTTCGCTGCAACCGTCTCTTCGACGGCCCGTGCCATGGCCTCCGGGGCAATCGGGATCTCCAAACGAATGGCGAGCGCACTCTCGTACAGGCGGGTAACGTGCTCCTGCAGCAGAAACACGTTCCCGCCGTAAACGCGGATGCCCTCGAAAACGCCGTCGCCGTACAGCAACCCGTGGTCATAGACGCTGACGGCGGCCTGCTCTTTGGCGACGAAATCGCCGTTCATGTAGACCTTGCCCGGCATGTCCGACTCCGAGGTGTGTTGATGACTGTGCAATGACAAATGAGTTGCCATGACGATCCGTTGTGACGACGAAAAAACCCGGCTTCGATCAAAGCCGGGCTTCTGGATGCAATGACCGTCAATCGCTTCAAGCCGCTTCTTCCAGTGTCTGAATGCGGCCCTCACAGAGCTTGACGAGCCGCCCCGCCTGGTCCGCGACCGCCGCATCGTGAGTCACCATGATGATAGTCAGCTCCTCCTGCTCGTTCAAGCTCCTCAGCAGGTCCATGATCTCGCCCCCGGTGCAGACGTCGAGGTTGCCGGTCGGCTCGTCGGCGAGCAGAACCGCGGGGCGGCAAACCAGCGAGCGGGCAATGGCGGCTCGCTGCATCTCCCCGCCGGACATCTCCGACGGGCGATGCGTGATTCGATGCGACAAGCCGACACGGTCGATGATCTCACCGGCGACGTTGCGAAACTCGCGCCGCCGCTTGAAGTACTCCCAGGCGGAATAGCGGATCATCAGCGGCATCAATACGTTCTCAATGAGCGTGAGTTCGGGCAGCAGGTGATAGAACTGAAACACGAATCCGAAGACCCGGTTTCGCAGCTCGTCCCGTGTGTTGATGGGCAAGTCGTCGATCCGCTCCCCGTCGAGCCGCACGCAGCCGACGTCCGGCGAATCGAGCAGGCCGAGCACATGCATCAACGTGCTCTTCCCGCAGCCGGACTGGCCCACAATCGAGACGAACTCGCCCCGCGAGACTTCGATGTCCACGCCACGAAGCACGGGGACCTGGTTAGGCCCCTTCGAGTACGATTTGGTCAGCGCCACGGCAGAGAGATGCGGCTGCGCACTTTTTCTGGTCATGGGAATCGTTTCCCGGGGGGAATGGTAATGAGCCATACGGGCCTCAGGGGGGGCAGGAGTGGTCAAAAGCAAAGTGGTCAAGTGGTGCGGTGATGAATGTTAGGCACTGATATACTGGGGACTGAGTACGGAATACTAGGTCGTGTTGACATTCGAACGGCCCGTTTGGCAGGGGATTTCGGGTAGCACCGGTTGTCCCAACCGGTGCCGCGCAGCGGCAGGAAGCCTGTCCTTCACCGGACGATTCACGCAAAGGCTTCTTGTCGCGGGGCGACACGGGTTGGGACGACCCGTGCTACCCATTCTTGAATGTCAACACAACCTAGAATCGTAGATTCGCTGTTGGCGACTGGTCCGTTGCTTCGCGGGGCGTCTGTTATCCCTTTGCCCCTCTGCCACTGACCACTCGACAACTTCCTCATTCGTATCGCAGTGCGCGCACCGGGTGCAGCCGCGACGCGCGGCGGGCCGGGAGGACGCTTGCCAGGACGGCAATGGCCATTGCCCCCATCGCGACGGCCGCCACCATCCACGGATTGACCAGCGTCGGAATGTCATGGAAATAGTAGATCGTCTCGTCGAAGACCTTCTTCCCGGTCACCCAGGACAGGGCCGCTTCGATTTCGTTGATGTAGTACACGAACAGCAGTCCCGTCGCGACGCCGACTCCGCTGCCGACGACGCCCAGCGACAGCCCGTACGTCAGGAAGATTGACATCACGCCGCGCGAACTGGCACCGAGCGCCTTGAGGATGCCGATGTCCCGCGTCTTCTCGACCACGATCATGTAGAAGATCGCCAGGATGCCGAAGCCGGCGACGGCGATGATCAGAAACAACAGCACGTTCAAAATCGCCGACTCGATCTCGACCGCTTGCAGCAACGGCGCCCGCTTCTGTTCCCAGGTATAGATTTGAAACGTCTGCGGCGGGAACTTATGGCTCGCCGCCCGCAGCCGCTGCACCACGAGGCCCGCATTCTCGTAGTCCTTCAGTTTGATCTTCAACGTGGTGATGTCCCCCTGTCCGGTGAGGGGGTCGACCATGCCGCGGGCCTTTTGCAGCTCTTCGATGGGACAGAACACGAGACTGGAATCGAACTCGCTCATTCCGCTCTTGAAGCCGTCGACAACGGTTGCCGAGAAGCGGACCGGTTCCGGTGTGCCGGTGCCGATGGTGCTCAGGATCACATCCTCACCCGGCTTGACGAGCATCATCAGCTCGGTCTTGCCGGTTTCTTCGTTCTTGTAGGGGTAGCCGATCAGTCCCACACCGACGAACAACCGGGCCGGGAACGGAGCGTCCGGATCGACCGCCGCTTCCGCCGGGGGCCCTCCGAACAGTTCATGAGGAGCAACGCTGCGGGACGCCACATCGGGGGGCGGAACATCGAGCACGAACGGGGCATCGATGTCCGCTGTCCGGATTTCAGCGTTTTGTCCGTCGCCCGGTGAATCGACGCTCGGCAAATCGGCGGCATCTTCAAACGGATTCGGTTCCGCTTCCGGTGAGGTCGCCGCGTCCGTTTCGGCCAATTGAAAGAATTGATCGCCGTCGCCCTGAATCACCTCCTCGATCAGCCGGCGGTCCATCATCCGTTCGGCCCGCAGCGTTTTTGCCGAATCGCTCAAATCCCAGCTCAGCGGCGAATCCGCCGACCAGCTGGCCGGCGCGATGACGCTGCCATCCTCATCTCTTTGGGGCTGTCGCCCCAGCAGGAAGCCCCGCAACGGACTGACCGCGTGCTGCCGCTCCGGGTCGATGCCGATGATCGTGACCTGACGATGGATGTATTTGTTGTCGAACAGTTTGAACGACAGCACGCCATAGATTTCGACCGTGGGAGCGATCGCCTCGACGTACTCGCCGACCTCCTCCATGACATAGCGTTCCAGCAGTTCCGGATTCTGTGCGCCGTCGGTGCTCACGCACTCGATGACGACATCCGACATCAGCGAGTGCAACCGGTCCCGCATCTGATAGCGAAACCCGGCCATCACACTGTTGACGACAATCAATGTCGCCACGCCCAGCATCACGCTGATAATGCTCGCCAGAGCAATAAACCGCGTCCGCAAATAACGGCTGGAGAGAAGCAGCTTATACATGTTGGCATCCTTGCCGCATTTTCGTGAGCCGGAGGAGGGTGGGCTACGCCCACCGATGTGTCTCATGACTGGCGGGCATGGCCCGTTCTAATTCCCTGCTAACGCGGACGTTTCCGCTGCAACACCGATCGCTGCCAGCATCGTCTGCATGACGACTCGCTTTGATTACGTGACAACCGCGCCTTTGGCAAGCTGAGTGTTGATTTCATCGAAAACCGGATCGACATCGTGCTCCACCCGCTCGACGCGGTATCCGGCTGATTGAACGTCGCGAATCGCGGAGGTGATCGCCTCGCGGAGCGTGTCTGCCTCACGGTCGAAGGGAACGGACACCACGCCGCCCGACATTCCTGGCGATGCGTCGTCGCACCCGGCTTCAAACAGTGCATCCGACATCTCCATCAGCGCTTCGCCCGTCAGATCATCGACGATGCTGTGCGTATCTTTCAGGATCAAAGTGAATCGGTAGAGCATTGTGCGACCTCGACGGATACCAAGCTCATGCAGCGTACCATGTCCGGGAACACCTGGGGAGAGGAGTCTTATTAATCGCGGAATTCTCAATGTTGACAAGCATCAACAGCTTCATGCAGGCGATTCGCGTGGTTGTGGGGAACTCGGGGAGTGGAATGGACGGATGTTGGCAGCCTTCACGGCTGGCGAGCGAGCAGTACATTCGTCCCCAGTTGTGGCCACGACGCGACTGCACAACTCGCCAGCCCTTTAACTCTGCGTACTGCAATGCCGCCTCGATCTCTTTGTTCGAATGCCGGCTCCGTGCCATCTCACGAATCTCCCTCCGACCGCAACTGCCGTAGGGTCCGCTGTGCGGACCATGGCGGTGCGGTGCTCATGGAGGATGGTCTATGATGCTGTGAGTTTTCCACAGCGGTCCGCACAGCGGACCCTACGTGTCTACGTGCCTGCTTGGCTCAACGGAAGTGCACCCAATTCGTGAATTGAGTCTTGATCCAATCGAGATCATGGTCGGAGATTCCCGGATCGAACTGCACGATTGGCGAACCATTCAGTCCATGGTGGTCGTAGGTAAAATGAACTGGCGAGTCCTTCAACCAAGTCATCAGAGTCGGCGCCTCTTCCGCTGACGCTGAGATCATCAGACACCCGCTGGTGGGATCTTTTTCTAACACGGCTTTGCGCACAACTGGACGGCTTCCCTCCGGTCGCAGCAGTGGGAAGAAGATCACGTCGCGGATGCTGCGGCTGTTGGTCAGCAGCATGACGAGGCGGTCGATGCCGATACCCAGTCCGCCGGCGGGGGGCATGCCGACTTTGAGCGCCTGAATAAAATCCGTGTCCATCTTGGCCATCGAATCCTCTTCCGACTGCCCCTCCAATTGTGTGCGAAACAGCTCCTCTTGCAGCTTGGGGTCGTTGAGTTCCGTGTAGGCGTTCGCCAGTTCCATCCCCTGCACGAACAGCTCGAACCGCTCAGCGACCTGCGGGTTGCCCTGCTTGCGTTTCGTCAGCGGGCAGAGGGACGCCGGGTAATCGATCACGAACAGCGGGCCGGTCAGGTGATGCTCGACGCACGCCTCGAACACCTCGCTCGCCAGCACGTCCGGATGCACGTGACCGGCGTCCATATCCGCGATGAATTCTGCTTTGATGCTGCCGCACTCCGCTTCTTCACGGGCCTTGCGTTTCACGGCTTCAAGGTCCGACATCTCACAGCCCGCATGCTCGGCGAACAACTCCGCATACGTCAGCCGCGGCCACGGAGGCGCGAAATCGATCTCTCCGTCACCCCAGGGAAGTTTCAGTTGAGAGTTGAGAGTTGAGAGTTGAGAGTCGCTTTGTTCATTCCCACTGGGGTCGTCCTCACTGGACACTGGACACTGGACACTGGACTCCACCACCGCCCGCGCCGCATCACAGACGACCGCCTCCGTAAGATCCATCATCGTCTCGTAGTCGCCGTACGCCTGGTATGCCTCCAGCATGGAGAACTCGGGGTTGTGCGTGGCGTCGATGCCCTCGTTGCGAAACACGCGGCCCAGTTCAAACACCCGCTCGATGCCCCCCACCATCAGCCGCTTGAGGTGCAGCTCGAGCGCGATGCGGAGGTACAGGTCGATGTCGAGAGCGTTGTGATGGGTCGTGAACGGCCGCGCCGCCGCGCCG
Source organism: Planctomycetaceae bacterium (assembly GCA_029259845.1). Taxonomy (GTDB): domain Bacteria; phylum Planctomycetota; class Planctomycetia; order Planctomycetales; family Planctomycetaceae; genus JAHBXU01. The sequence goes on from JAJDEI010000149.1 coordinate 27,132, forward strand.
CCGGCAATCGCATGCAGCACGGGCGTCTCGACTTCGACAAACGTGTGTTGCCGGAGCGTGTTGCGCACCGAGTCCACGATCTTCGACCGCAACAGCAGCTTGTCGCGGACCCCCTCGGTGTAGATCAGGTCGAGTTCGCGGTGCCGCAGCAGTGTCTCGATGTCCGTGACGCCGTGATGTTTCTCCGGCGGCTGCGTGAGCGACTTGCAAAGGACGGTCAGTTCCGTGACGAACAGCGAGACCTCCCCGGAGTCGGTCCGCCGCAAGCGTCCGTCGATGCCGACCAGGTCCCCCAGATCGAGCGCCCCCATCAGGGCCCACTGCTCTTCGGACAGATCGCCGCGCGAGAACAGCAACTGAATCCTGCCCGTGGCGTCGGCCATGTCCAGAAATCGTAGCTTGCCCGCCTTGCGCCGCAGCATGATGCGGCCGGCGACACGCGCCGCCTCCCCATCAACGCCGCTTTCCTGCGGACAGCGAGGACGCACGTCGGCAATCGCCGCATGGCCATCGAACCGTTGGCCGAACGGATCGCGGCCCAGCTCGACGATTTTTTGGGCCTTCTGCAGACGGGCCGCCTCAAAGCGGTCTGTTTTCGTAGTTTGGGTCATCAACTCAGCAGTCAAAACGGGCCGGCAGCGCACGCCGCCGGATGCGGGAGCCGCGAATAATCCCGAACCGGGCGTTCGAGGTCAACGGCAATGCCGTCAAGGGGCAGGGACAACCCGTGTTTACGCGACTCGCACGCCAAGGTAAAGTGTGCTCAGTTAGTACGACACCGCATCTTGACCTGTCGCATCCGAAGGGAGTCGTTATGCGATCATTGCTGATTTGTCTCGCGATCCTTGCCCCGTTTTTGAAGAAAACAGTGGCTTCGGACTCAGCTGCGTCAACAGCGCCGGCGCTACTCCCTGCAAATCCTGCCAAGGCACCGATTCTGTTCGAAGTGCGCGTCATCAGTGCGCGGCCTGAATTCTTCGAACGAATGGAGCGAGACACGGGCCCCCGTCAGGTCCGACCAATGGATGTGCTGTCGCTGCCGAAAGTCGACGATTCTGAAATCGAGGTGTCTGGCGGAATTCGGCTATTGGATGCACGAACCGTTCACGAAACGAGGCCGGTGATCTTCTTGAAGAAGGTTGCCAATGAGAATCTCCGTGATTTGATCGCGGATGCTCAGTCCGATACGCGATCGAACATCTACTTCGCGCCGAGGCTCACGGTTGATGATGGTCAGACTGTGGAGTTGTACTCCTCCCAAACGGGGGGCAGCAAGGACGTGATCGCGGCCGGCCCGAACGGGGATTTCACTTCACGACATCCGATTGGTGATGCGGTTCGACTGATGATCAGGCCCCAAATGCGACCGGAGCAATTGTTGCGGCTCGATTTTCGAATCCGTAAGACGTCGCTGGGCAACGACGAGGAGCGACCGGTGGATGTCGCATCCGGCCAAATACCCATACAGCATGTGATATCGACCGACATCGCTGCATCGGCGATCCTGAATTCGAATGAATCAATCGCGATTTGGGGCTTCGACTGGCAACACGATCAATCGCCGACCAGAGAGAAGCCCTCAACAATCGACCTGATTGCCGCATCGTTTGGAGCGGATTCGGAGCCAAAGCCTCCAATGCAGTTTCTCCTTCTGGTCACACCGCGAGCGGTCACCCCCCCACCGCCGTCTGGCGATCGTTAAGAGCGTCGCTTTTTTTGACGTTCAATGCACCGGCAATGCATCCGTTGCCTCTGCACTCACCGGTAACTCCGCCCCCACGAAACTCTCTCAAGGGTGTCGTACGCTGTTCACGTCTGACTGGGCAGAGGAGTTGCCGCGGGCAGTGAATCTCGAAACAATGACGTCACGGTCCTTGCGCCTCAATTTCCGGAGCGATGAGGATTTTCGGAGGATCCATCTGATCCCAAGGACCCGCGATTTCGTAAGAAGTTCGCAAAGCTGGGAATTCTTGAGGGTTGGCAGGGATCAGCTTGGGTGAGGACACCATGACCGACGGGGAGCGCGCTCGCATCGTGAGTGGGTGGGTGGAGGAGCACTCGCTGCCCCTCTATCGGTTCGCCTATCGGTTGTGCGGGTCGGCTGCCGATGCGGAAGACCTTGTGCAGCAGGCGTTTATGACGGCCCAACAGAAGGTGGGCCAGCTTCGCGACCACGACAAGGCCCTTTCCTGGCTGCTGACCATCGTACGGAACACCTTCCTCAAGGGCCGACGGCGGCCCGGTTTCGCACAGTTCGACACGTTTGACGGTTTCGCCGAACCAGCCATCGAGGATTCCCACGGAGCAGTCGACCGAGAGGAACTGCAAGCCGCCCTTAACGAGATGCCCGAAGACTTTCGACTCCCGGTCATTCTCTTTTATCTCCAGGAAATGAGTTACAAGCAGATCGCCGCACACCTCGAAGTGCCGGAAGGGACGGTGATGAGCCGGCTCTCACGCGGCAAAGCGTATCTTCGCCGGCGGCTTATCACCCGCCTGGGCGACGAGGCTCCCGCGCCGCTCGCAGCCGATACGTCAGTTTGAGATGAGAGAATTCCGATTTGAGAACAGAGTCTTCCCGTTGGATGGATCCGCCTGAGCCGAGCCGATGACGAAATCTCGCCACAATCCGAGTCTTCGCGAGCAACTGGACGCGGTCCGTCCCGGTTCGGACGGCCTGCGCCATGCCGACCTGCAGGAAGCGGCGGCTGCGGTCGAATCGTCCGGCGAGTGGCGAAAGATTCTCGATAACCAACAACAAATTGACCGGCTCCTCGCCGATGCCATGCAGGACGTGGAACTGCCGGAAGGAGCACAGCAGCGACTTCTGCAATCGCTGGCGGCTGCCGGCGAAGCGTCGCCATTCAGTGACCCGCAAGAGTTGTCGGAAGCGTCGTGTCCGATCCCACCCACCGTTGCCGCGTCCGACCCTCCTCAGCGGGTCAGCCGCCGCCGGTGGGCGTCCATCGCAGCGGCGACCGTGGGGCTCACGGCTTGCATCGGGCTTGGTTTGCTCCTGTGGAGCGGTGGACCGGCAACGCTCACGCTCGACGAGATTCGCAGCCAAATCCCCCTCGCCGCCGATGGACAGATTGACGCGAGCCGTTTGGCCCCCTTTGATGACGCCTTCCTGCTAACCCTGCCGTCCGGTCGCTGGGATCGCGTCGCGATTGGTGATCCGGTCGGGATCGACTGGTCACACGACGGCACGCACGACGCCGCCCTGCTGCCATTCACCACCGGCGGTCGGCATCCCCTGAGCGGCTACCTGTTGATCGCCCCCGCCTCCGCCGTCACCGCTCCGCCCGCACGCACGTTCCTCTCAACCGCCGGAATCAGCTACTTCCCGGTCGACAACACCGCCTGGACCAGCACCGCCGGCTTGAATGGCACCGCCGGCTCGAATGGCTCCTCCGGCACGAATAACGCCGCCGGCGTACTGGTCTACGTCTGCTTCGTCGACCCCGGCAAACTCCCCGCCCTCCAGCGACTGCTGTACCCGCATTCGGCGTGAGCCGACGCGTCCTGGTAAGCTCCGCCACGGGTCGCAGCCCGTGGGCTTGGACTCTCAACCCTCTTCCTAATCAACGACTCAACCGGTCAACGAATCAACGAAGTCAACTCCCCCATGATTCACTACGCCATCATCGGCGCCGGCGCCGTCTCCGATTATCACCATGTGCCGGGTATCAACATCGATCCGCGGGCCGAACTGGTTGCGGTGTGTGATCCAAATGAACAGCTCCTGGCGAAACGCAAGGCCGAGTGGGGCGTCAACAAGCTCACGGCCCGCTATCAGGACATCGCCGATGATCCGGACGTCGATGCCGTCGTGATTGCGACGCCCAACTTCACCCACAAAGAGATCGCACTGGCGTGTATTGCGGGCGGCAAGCATGTGATGTGCGAGAAGCCGTTGGCCCTCAACGCGGCCGATGCGGACGAGATGTCTCGGGCGGCGGAGGCGGCGGGCGTCAGGCACATGACAGCGTTCACGTATCGTTTCGCCCCGTCGATGCGCTACCTGCGGCATCTCGTGCACAGCGGCGGGCTTGGCACGCCGCGCCACTTCCGCTCGCAGCGGTTTCTCGATCTCCCCGAGACCAGTTGGGGATGGCGACAATACACGGACAAGGCCGGGGCAGGGGACCTGTTCGACATGACGATCCACCGCATCGACTTTGCGATGGACCTGATGGGCCCGCTCACCTCGGTCTGCGGGGCGGTCGCCCAGTTCACTCCCCGCACCGTGACCCCCGCCGGCGGCTCCTGCCCCCCCTCCGACGTCGATGATTGGTCGGCCCTCATCGGACGTTTCGAGAGCGGAGCGGTCGGCGTGTGGGAGGGGAGCGTCGTCATGAAGGGCCACCACAACGACGGCTTCGGCTGGGAGTGGGCCGAAGTCAACGGCTCGGAAGGGACCGCCGTCTACCGCCTCACCGAACCCAACAGCATCCTGCTCGGCAAGCCGGGCGAAAGCCTCGAAACCGTTCCCGTTCCCGAAGAGTACCTCGTCATCCCCGGCTCCCCCCGCGACCCGAAAGCAGGCGTCCCCAGCACGGTCTTCCGCTACGACCTCGTCTACGAACTCACCTCAGCCATCCTCGAAGACCGCCCCGCCACCCCCGGCTTCGACCACGGTGCCAGCGCCCAAGCCGTCGCCGACGCCGTGCTGGAGTCGAACGAAACGGGGCGGTGGATTGACCTCTAATCGCCCGTCTCGGGATGCACGTGTACCCGCCGCCCGTCGCCGAGAAAGTATCACGTAGGGTCCGCTGTGCGGACCATCGATCACGGTGGGACTTCAATGACCGGCAAGTCCGTGGGGGACCCCGCTTGCTGGCAACCGGGGTCGCGCAGCGATGCGAGGTAGCTTCGGAAGCGTCGATCACCGAACCGCAACCTCCCCTGCCTTCGGCACCCAGATTGCAAGCAATCTGGGCCACCCGCGGTGCGGCACTTGGTCTAAGGAATGGGGGGAGCATTTCCCGCACCGACGGGTGACCCCAGCCACCCGTCGCCCGTCTCGGGATGCACGTGAACCCGCCGCCCGTCGCCGAGCAAGTAGGGTCCGCTGTGCGGACCATCGATCACAGTGGGATTTCAATGACCGGCAAGTCCGATGCCTCAATCGTTTGATATGTTGTGCCCCTGTCACCCTCCCAGCGGTCCGCACAGCGGACCCTACTTCGCTGGCTCCCGTGCTTCGATTTGTTTGGCCTTTCTTGCGTGTAGCTCTTCGCGGCAGTAAATCGTGGAAAGAATCGCGATTCCAGCATTCCAAAGAGCAAGCTTCGGATTGTCCTTGAACAACTGTTCCACCGGCACGATGTTCGATCCGTCGTTAACGACGTTGATCCCATCGTTTCCGGAACCAGGTGAGGAAAAAATGTCGCACGCTTTGACGAAAGATCCAAATTGATCCCTGTTCATTCGGCGAGTACGTTCATCCAAATCGAATTGTACGTTCTTGACACCGTGGACCAAGCTGTTCCTCAATTCGGCTAGCCAGTAGAGAAACCTTCGTTCGTCAGAATCGAGAACATTCAGAGCTTTTGCGAACGCGAGTTTGCCGGATCGCTTATTTGCGAATTCGGTAAAGGAAAACACGCCTTCAAGAGGAGCGTGGCCAACTCGTTCAGTGAGCAAATGCGTAACGGCCGCCTCCATCAGGGCATGCATCTTAACGATGAACGACCAATCATCTTCATCGAGAATGGAGTGAAAAAAACCTTCGTGCAAACCCAGTTGTCGTTGTAGTTCCCGGGCAGCGTCACCTACAGTATTGATAGTCATGATGGTAGGCCTAACGTTTGAGCTAACCGGACGGCGGCCAGCCGGGTAGTGAAGTAGGTCAGGCTTTGCCTGACGCCATCGCCCAGATGCATGAACGCTGCTTGGTTTCTCGATCACGTCATTGGATCGTCAGGTAGAGTCGAGATGTGGCGCGGTGGCATCGTTGGATGCTCCGTTTCCACATCCCGCTCGTCGAACCGGACGTGCGGATTTCCCGCATCCGGCTCTCGTTCGGAGTCAATCATGTGTTCGCCCACGGGAGGTTG
>JAJDEI010000150.1 GCA_029259845.1 Planctomycetaceae bacterium
GGTATCTATGCTTCAGACACATTGCTAACAATAGATGATTATTCCATTGAGGATGAGCGGATAATTCATGTTATTTTGCCTCAACGATTTATTCCAGAGTTTAAAGATGGTTCTCAGCAAATGAGTTTTGAGATAATTCCAGTATTGTCTCCTAGCCTTCCTCTAACTTCTCCAACTACGAATGGAGAATTTAATGTAAGTCTGAATTGGAAGCCTGAAAATCCAACTAGTGAAATCCCTATTATTTTTGAAATTAAAATCGAAGACATGTTTGTTCCAAATAAGATTGTGAAAAAAATCCCATTTCATGTATCACTAATGCAAGATGACAGAATACTTTTTGAGAAAACCATTTACGGTGTTAAAAATATAAGTTCTGAACAAAACTCATTTCAGTTTACTTTTGATGAGTCTCATGAAGGCTCTGTTAAGATGGTCATTGGTAATATTGGTTCAAATAAGTTTGCTGAAACAGAGTTTGTTTTTGTTGTAAATTCCCCAATTATGAAATTCCCGATAACAATTCCAAGTCAAACAACTGATGGAAAAGAGGGAAGTTATGATGTAGATCTTACATGGATTCCAGCTGATTTGTTACCTGATGAGGAGTCAGAGTTTATCTTTACAATTTATGAAAAGAATAGTAAAATTCCAATTTTAGATGCCTATTACGAATTTGTTCTGATCAAAGACAATAAAGAAATTCTAAGAAAAGATGGGATTGCTCCTGCAGGGGGATATTTTGAAGATTATGTGTTTTCAGAAGAGCATGCAGGGACGGTATTGGTCAGACTAGATAAGATAAATAATTCTGATGAATATGCTGAAATTTCTGTAAACGTTGTTCCAGAATTTGGATTACTTGCTCTGCTAGTACTAGGTGTTGCTTTTGTTATTGTAGTGATTATGAGTAAAACTGGGGGAAAACTTCCTGCATATAGAAATTATCTGGAGTCCATCTAAAATGAATACTTGTAAAGGAATCTGTCTTAGCTTAAAAATTAAAAAATTCAATGGGAAAACTAGATATGAAAATAACCAAAAACGCTGTCCTCAATGTAATGTTTTCATAGATTGTCCTGATGTAAGGTGTCCTTGTTGTCGTTGTGTATTGCGTATCACCCCTAGAGCTGGAAAATCCCGTAAATTATTCCAAGACAGGAAAAATAGATCTAGGTATTAGTGAACTTGATTTTTGAACCTAAAATCTACTCATTAAAAGAAAAATTTAGTATTTCCTATGTTAAATTACAGTTCAAATTTCTAAACTCATTTGCAGTGTTGAAGTTTTAGTTTAATGCCGTATCTTGATTATCTGAAGATGAATTGTTTAATTAATTCAATTCCTCACTCACTAGCGGTATCAAACTAGACGTATGATGCCTCACGATCAAATTCTCTTAAGGAGAATCGTAATTTTGGATATGAAAAGATAGTATTTTTTAGAAATTAATCGTCAGTGGCAAGATCATCTAAGAGTTTAGAGTATTTCTCGATGAGCTCATCGGTGATTTTCTCATGTTTTGGACTCATACCTGTTCATCCTTTCTGAGATATATAAAAACAACTGCTTCATAATGGTTGGCTCAAGGTCGCGTTGATGTTTCTTGATCCCACTTAACATTTTTCTTAATTCTGTATTTTCTTCTTCTGGATTGATATCTAGTTCATAGCCATTATCGCGCAGAAATGTTCCTGCTGCAACGATCGAAGTTCTTCTGTTGCCATCAAAGAACACCTGAAGCCAAGGAACAGTAGCCATTATGACAGTAGCCATTATGGCAGTAGCTTTTTGAATCAAATCTTGTTCCGTATTTCCAGAATTGCCATACTCGCTTACTTTGGGGAATACTCTGGCAAGATTTTGAGGAACAGTTTCAATGTAGACTTTTTTGCCTGTTCTTTTCTCTTCTCTTAAGAGAATTTTTTCATTTGCTTCAATTAGAAAATTCTCATCAATTTCCATCACAATCTTATCAACTGATGCCATAATTTTTACACAAATTACAACATTATAACCTCATAGTTTGATATTAAGAAATTGCATGGATCATTTGTTCGTTAGTGTTTTAAGTAAATTTTGCAAGTGTATGTCATGTCAAATGATAATGATGAATCTTGGGAGCAACTTTACGGATTGTCTTGGACCATTCTTGATGAAGAATAATTCTAAGATCCAGTTATGAATAATACTTTCATATAGTACTAATAATTCTGTTCGTGCGACGGATACAGAATTATGGGATTATCAAACTGCAAAAACACATGCATCACACATGAACAGTCATCAAAACATGAAGCTTATGTGATTGGTGGCTGTTTTTGTAAGAATTGTGATTATTATTTCAAAGAAAAATTTCTGCGATGTCCGTGTTGCAACATACGTGTTCGTTATTCGACTCGTTCAAATAAGAATAAGCCTGATTCCGAGATAGTAAGAATATGAAAACTATACTATTTGTAATCATATTTTCTATCTTTGCTCTGGGCACTTTTGCTGTGGTACATGCATTACCTCAAGATGTAATCCCCTCTGATAGAGATTATGTGTCATATACTCAAAATTACAATGTACCATTTACTTATGATGGAAAAATTGACTATGATTTGCTCATAGCAAAAATAATGCCTGAAATATTTGAAAAAACTCTAAGAAAACAGGGCGTGGATATTGCACAGCAAGATATTGTGCTTAATCGTGGCCCGCAAATTGCAATGTATACGGAATCAAGTTACAATTGCGGGTATGTGATTGACTATGCAAATAACCAAGTGTATTGGTTGGAATCTGCAATAAACAGCAAGGAAATAGAGTATGTCAAAATCTTTACTAGGGCCCCAACTCCGGATTATCCTCCTGAATTAGAAATTGAAGAATTCAATTTAGGTTGGTGTTTTGGTCCACTAAAACAACAAGTGGCTTCAATATTTCTTGAAGGAAAATCATACTTGACTGATACCGAAGAAGGTGTATCAGTAGCAGCAATAAAACATGAGTTGAGGGGCAATCCGAATCTTAATCATCAGGAGTTTACAGTTGGCAAGTTCAACTTTGACTATGGTGATGCTGTGTTAACTTTTTGTGGCCAGTTTCAGAAACCCATGTATGGTTTGGGATATTTTGATGGATCACTGAAAAATGGCATGCTGAAGAGTTTCAGTTTGGAGAGTGGGATATCTCCTCTTTGTGCAATAAGAGACGATGCAAAAATACATTCAATTAAAACTAATCAAAAATCAGATGCCCCTGAAGATCTGCAAGTGTGGAAAAATATCCGAATGGAAACAGTGTTTCTAAAAGACAGTTCGGCTGAGAAACTCTTGGAGAGAAATTACATGTATCCACAAAACATGCATTACAACATGTTTGAATATTCAACACCGTTTGAAATAGACACCATAACCTTTGTACCAGAAAAAAGTGCTACACGTTGGAGTTTTGATATGCCAACAAAAATGGAAACTTTTGCAAAAATTAGAGTTCCACAAAACGGCGGAAACTATTACATGAGTTATGGCCCCAATGATTGGAATGAAGGAGACATCACTGATGTCTCAATTCTAGTTGACGGTGTGGAAGTAGAGTACAAAACTCAAACATACATTCGAGCACCAGAAGCGCCATATCCACAACTACATACTGATTATATTTTTAAAATACCCAAAGACTCGTTAGATATGAGCATAGTTTTGTTTATTGAAAATTATGTTCCAGAAGAAGTTGATGATGATGAATATCAGCCTTACACACCTAGAGAATAAAATGAAGACTGGACCTCTGATCATTAGATTCTTCTTTGTGCCTATGATATTCGTTGAATACACATAGTGCGATCTAATTATATGCAATTTCCACATATGGAAATCCCCTTATGAAACGAATATTATCATATTTTATTCTATTTGGAATCGTTGTAGTTATGGCCACATATTCAGCAAACACTGTTGATGCCGAATTGTCTTATGATGATAAGGTGGAGTTTGCAACCATGATGGAACAGATAGAGGGCCACATTTTCGTGGCTACTGAAAACAAGCATGCCAAACAATATGATCTTGCAAAAATACACATGGCACATCCGATTGAAAAACAGTATGATGAGCTCAAAAAACATCTTGATGGAAATAATGAATATGCCAAAAAATTGGGATTGGTTTTGTCTATTCTTAAGAACAGCAATTTGGAAATAAATGAAAAAGATTTTGATGAATCACTAAGCCAAATATCTCAAGTCATACAGACAGGAGAATCACTGATCATTGGGGATGTTGTTGATGATCCTGTTTTTAAAATGCATGTGATTATAAGCCTCCTAAAAGAATCCAAGCAAAACTATGTCAACTGGACGGAATCTGAAAGTGATTTTAGAACCATACAAATTCAAGACAGTTATGGTTTTGCAGTTAGGTCAAATTCCTTGTTTTCTACTTTGGATACGCTTGCAACCGATGATGAACTAAGTATTGCCAAAAAATTCATCAAAATATACCGAGGGTATGGCGATAAGGTAACCTCATCGGAAATGATACAATTACAAGATGAATTGGTTGAAAATATTCAGACAATGATTGTGAAACTGCAAAATTCTACAGATGCAAGTGCGGATTCTTTTACTGGTGAGATGATGTATGTTGAATCAAACTCATTATTTTTATCAAAATTATTAAATAATCAAATCACTCCAAACTGGCTTGAAAACAATGTTCAATGGTTGAATGATGAACAAATTACAGAAAAAGAATTTTACACAGGAATCCTATTTTTAACACAAAATGGAATAATCCCTATACATCAAAAATAATAATTAAATCCATATAATTTGAGCTAACATTACGGTGTTGAATTTTTAGTTTGATGCCCACATTTTTAATAAAACAATTGTAATTTGAACAGATTACCTATCCCAATGGCTTACCGTCTTTTCAAATAATCTGACATTATCTTTGCAGCCATCTCTGTGATCTCCAAGTCATTTCTTGCAGCCATGCCGCGCAATTTTCTTGCATGTCCCTTGTTTAACTCCAAAGTGACTCTTTGTTGTAACAGTCCTGCTTTTGCTTTTTTGAGTAGTTTGGGATGTGATGATTTTGGGTTTTTTGTCAGATGATGCAGGTACTGCTTGCGAAGCTTCTGATCAAATGGGATGATTTTCTCTGCAACTTTGACAGCCTTTGGCATATTTGGCATTGCTTGGTATAATCGAGTTGCATCATCACGAGACAATTCCTTTGGAACATACTGCTTTAGTTTCTCTGGAACTGCTGCAAATCCCAGATATTTCTTTAGAGTTTGGGGGGATATTCCAAGGGATTGGGCAGCTTTTGACTTTCCAACGGACTCTGCCAAAAACACACATGCTGCAGTCATGTCCTTGGTATTCATCTTGTTTCTATGCAGATTCTCAACTACTGATGCTGCCTTTGCATCCTCCAAGTCATACTTTGTTCCTTGAGTAAGTAATAGTACGGGTATTTTCTTTGCACCTAGTCGTTTTAGTGCTGCAAGCCTTCTCTGCCCTGACATTAACAGGTATGAGTTTTTTGATTCTTTTTGTACCATTGGTGGGTTTTGCAGCCCTTCATTTTTGATGGATTTTGCAAGCTCTACAATTCCTTCTCGGTCTAGTTTTCTTGCCTGCGCATCGCGCCAGATTTTGATCTGCTTTACTGGAATTTCTCGTAATCGATATGATATTGGGGAATTGTAACGTTTTGCCGTGATAATTCAAGGAAATTAATTTCTGTTAAAAGGTATAGTGGGAAGTAGTTGACTATTAATCAAAAAAAGACATCATCGGGGATTAATTTCATTGATTTTTACATCTCCTGCTAGAGCGTAATCTTGTACTGCAGCAGGGACAAGAAAATTTTTCAGTTTCCAAGAATCTTTCGCAGTAGGAACCCCACTTTTGACCTGTGGTATATCTTCTGGTACCGAGAATTGATTTATACTGCACACATACACTGTTACACTGTGCCATGAAAATACAAAATAACAGTTTCATTTATTGCCTTTGATCGATAAATTTTTTGACAAAAATGTAATTATCAAAATACGCAATACAATTTTAGTAAGAAAAACTACTTTGATAATCCATGAATGCAAAACCATGCGTCTGTAACCACTCAAAGTCCCACCATAAACCAATCATGGAAAACGGAATTTGTAAAAGAGTTGAATGCGAACATTGGAATTGCAATTGTGTTAGGTTTGTTGAAAAAATACCCCCTACAATAATTTCTATGTGATGGATTTTCTGATTGTTTCATTAATTATTGCAGAATAACTAATTGATCTATTCTCTTTTTGGATTCTTTTTGCCTGTAACTGCCTTAACTTTTTGTCCAACTCATCATCAATTACTATTGTAACACGTTTTGACATATTTTATACATCATGTAACCATAATTTAAAGAGAGATTGATTCGAATTAATTATCAAAAGTCTAGTTTTCATTTTGTAATTCATATTCCTCATTACATCTTGAATAATTTCCGTAAAGTAACTGCATACAATCCATATACGAATTTTGTACTCTTTAACATATATCGCATGACAAATCCTTTCTTCATTTCCATGTTGTCTTTAGTTTTCTTGTATTCTAATGACATCATCAGATGATCAGAATCAATTTCAGATTTGCCAAAAATAGAGCATATTTCTTGTATCTCTTGTTTTGTAGTGGACAATGGCCTATCCATTGCAAATAACACATCATCGCATGCCCAAAAGTTTGCCTTTACTGCATGAGAAAAAGCAGATTTTGGACTGTATGGGAATATTACAAAACTCATCATCAAAAGCAGCATCGCGTTAAATGATGCCTTTACTTTCTCAATTATGGGGACTGTTTTTGGAATTTCTTTTCTAATATCCTTACCATACAGTATGATTCCTGTATTTTTTATTCTCTGTAGAAATAACCCCAGTGATGCTATTGTTCTTGCTCCAAGTTCTGTTTTGAGATCTTTTTTTATCTTGAATGCTTTGAGGTTTAGCTGGTCCTGGGCTACCACATAAAACGGCTGCCCAAACATCATTTTGTTTTCAGTTTTAAAGATTAAATCAAGTATTAGATTGTCCGTCTTTCTGTGTGATGTACATGTGTCTGATAATTTCAAGTCATATTTTGCATCAAGTGTGAGTAAAAGATCACTTAGATATTTTTCTATTTCATCATTGAGTTTTCTGTTTTTAATTATCACAATACAGTCAATGTCAGATTTTCTTCGTATCCATTCCCCAGTTGTGGCCGAGCCAAACAATACAAAAGAGACAATTTCATCAGGGAATTTTGCAATCAATTCTGCAACCATCTCTTTCATGAATTCTTCAAGTTCTTTGTTTTGAATTGACACGGTAGATCAAAATAACGTATTCATACATACTCATAAACCATATAGATGAAATAAATACTCAGCATCTAAATGAAAAACATGGATGAGAATTCTCTCCACTATTGGATTATTCCAATAATATGCATAGTTTCAATGATGGGGATTTTTGTTTTTGTTATTGATTATCAAGTAAACACGGTTGCCCCCAATGCCGAACTAGAAAAACAAGAGCTAAAAAACATGGCTTGTCCGGAAATTCTACTAAAAGATGCTTCAGACAGGTATTGGTCTTCAGAAAATAGAGAAGTAGGAAAAGCCAAAGCTATTGGATGTGATCCTCCCAAAGAAAGTCAGAGCACTGGTTTAAGTCCATATGTAGAGTTTTGTACTCCTGGTGGATTTGCACCTGTTAAAAAAATTGAAAACAGTACTCACTCATTTGATCATGATGCATGTATTTGGGATTTGAAGTAATCTAATTGTAAATATTACCAAAAATCTAGTTTTCATTTCTTTGTGATCCATACTCGTTGCACGTCCATTTTTCCAAATAAGTCATAATATTTTCTGGTGCCGCCTCTGTTTGCAATACACCTCCAACATAGCAATAGAATTTCATATGAGTTAGATCATAACTGTCATCAAAATACATGTTCATTCTGACTCGAAAATCATCACCATTTCCTGCAAAATATGAAACGTGATCTTCTCGAACTGAAACATTAGCATCATCATATTTGTCATAAAACGCTACAACTTCAGGTTTGTCTTTGTAAAGATTGGATAATGATTTTTCTTCTAATGTCTCTGTTTTCTGTATATCATCAGACGTTACAGTCAAAAGTAATATTGTTACAAATATCACTATTATTGCAATTCCAGATATCAAAAGTCTACTTTTCATTTTCTTGTTCTTCTGATATAATATATTAAAACAATAACAATTAGACTAGGAACACCAAATACAAGCAGCAGGATTACAGGATATGTAAACAATATTCTCAAGTAAGTGTATGGCGAATCCACTATTATGTGACAATCTCCTTTTGCATATTCATATCCAGAATCACAAGTATGCTCCTCAGATATGGAAGGAGGATTAGATTCATTAATTATTCTTGAAAAGTCTCTATTTCCCTTATGTCCAGCATTTACTGCATCTTCTACTAAAAGTCTAGCCCCACTTGACACATTTGTTGTTGTAAGGTAAACTTTGGCATGAAAAATTCCAGTATCATTTTCAGTTTCAGTAACTGTGAGCTGTATTCCGCCATGATCAGTATCTGACCACACATGAATTTCGAAAACATCTCTAACTGTAGAGTCTAGATTCATGTCTTTGTCAGTTACTTGAATTACTGCAACATCATCTGAGGGATAGAGTTCTTTATCCCATTTTACTTTAATTCCATCATCTATTGGTGCAAGCCATTGGGTACAAAGTAATGGATTGTAATGATTTTCCCAACTAGAGATTTGAGAATAATCCATCCATTGCGCCATTCTGTATTGTTTCATACCATCTACTACAAACTCTGTACAAAGTATTGCAGGCAATTGTATTGGTGTTTCATAACTGTCCCATGCTCTATCTGGTATTTGCAACTCACCATGTCGAGACTCCATATGCTTATGGAAATTTTCCATAATGGTTTTTTTAGAAACATCTTGGTCAGTAAAGCCCATAAAGGCATCAAAGCACGGTCCATTAAAACCAATTAATGATCCAGCACAAGCGCCATATGCATCAGCAATAATGAATCCGCCTGAAAAAATCATTCCAATAATTATCAATAGTCTAGTTTTCATTTTCTTTTTCTATAAATCAAATAGGCATAAAGTATACTATTCTTAGATTCCACTCCACATAGACTAAAAATAAGTAAAACACGCTCAATTTACCCACTGTATTTACAAATTATTTCAATAAAATCAATATTTACAGTGGGTATTATTATTTCAATAAATTACAGATATTGCTTGTTTGCCTTGATATAATATTTCATAAACCATTTTAGAAAATGAATTGAATCATAATTTAATTGGGATTTTTCAAGTGACTTGAAGTATGCACGTCTCTCGCTGTTTTTAATCAGCATTAGCGGACAATCATAGTACCACAAAATATAATTCATAATTAATCTAGACAGTCGTCCATTGCCATCACCAAATGGATGGATTGAAACAATCTTGTAATGTGCAAGAGCTGCCAATTTTACACGGTTTGTACCATGGTATTTTTTGAGCCATGAGAAAAATTCTTTTAACATTTTTGGAATCTCATGTACTGGTGCAAACTCTATCTTGTCATTTGTAGTGACACCCACTCTGTATGATCTGATACCACCTGCCTCACCAATTTTTGTTTGATCAAAGATTTCTTTGTGCCATGACAGTATAGATTTTTTTGTGATTGGTTCTTTTTTTGATGTCACCAATCTCATAAACAAGTCATAATGTTTTTTTGTTTCAATTGAATCAATTTGTGATTTTCTTGCAGGAGTTACTCCATGAATTAGTAAATCCTTGGTGTCTGACTCTGTTAGATTGGAGCCTTCTATTCTTTGCGTGTTGTATGTAAAAGATATTCCAAAACTTTCAAAATTTTTTAATTTAATTGATTGTGGAATTTTCTTTGATTCTTTTTTGTAATTTGCAGAGATTTTTTTTATTATATCATCCCACTCTGCATCATAAAACTCTGAGAGGAATTTCTTTTTAATCTCATCAACGTTTTTAGGAATTGTAAGTCCCAGATACTTTTCTTTTTGTCTATTACCAGTAGTGTGTTTTAGATAGAGGTATTTTTTACCATTTTTCTTGCGTGTTACTACTGATACCATGGTATTGGTACCCACTGTGTTTTAATAAATATTATGATTATTTTGTAAATACGGTGGGTAAACAGGCGTGATTATTTTGAGTTTTGTACATGAGATATTGCTTCATCCATTGTATTCATGGTAGTTATTCTCAAAAATCGCTCTTTATGTTTTTCATCTTCTGTTCTCATTCTTTCTTGCTCTTCTAGCAAAAAGGTTATGATCTTCCCTTCAAGTGAATCAGGCTTTATGGCATATTCTCCACGAAAAATTACGTTTTTCGTTTTTGGAAAAGTAAAGATTGTAAGTAATTCTTTACGGTATGTGTTATTACGATATGCTGTTCTAGTTAATTCAGTCTTAACTTGTGGTGTCTGATATTTTTCAGGTGCATTTGATTGGATTATCTGGATATTATTATTCAAATCAACTGCAAGAAAAGTTCCAGATAACGAATCCAGAGTAATGTTAGGGTTCATTAATTGCTTAATTTGTTCTTGTAGTCTTTTTATTTCCTCTTCGAGTTCACGTATTCTTTGTGACTCATTCATTTTCTAAAAACTCCTTTAGGTAATTTACTACAGGTCTGTGAGTCCCATCAGGATTAATCAGACTCCATGTCTTTTCAGAATTTGTTTTGTCAATTCCCAAATACCCATACTCCCATACAAAACAACCAGAATATCCCAATCTTTTGGAATTCTCCAAGAATTTTTTTATGGATTCTTTTTGCAATGAATCATCCCACCGCTTTGTCTTGTGTCCGCATTCCCCTACAATACAATCTTTTTGTAAATGTGTAATTGATGGTAAATCACCATCATCATCATAATGATGAATATCAAAAAAATCAACATTGTCTTTAATTTTTTTACTAAATTCCTCAAAGACTTCTCTTCTAATCCCACAAGAAACTCTGTGTCCAGTCTTTGTTCGTATAGTGTTACATGCATCATTGATGTACTCTACCAGATGATCAAATGTAATTCCAGTGTCAATGTTTCCACGACTTGAACTGTTTCTGGTATGGTCTCTTTGAATCCCATCAGGCTCATTAATCACATCTACTGCCCAGACTGATTCTTTGATGATATCGTCTGACAAAATATCTACTACTGCCTGAACAAGCGAATCACGTTTGTCTTTAGTAGTGATTAGCCCGTTGATGAGGTCTGTATATTTTTGTCTTGGATCACCATTTGGTGAATTTTTTAGACCATCAGCTAATACACCCCACGTATCCATTAGACAAAAATAAAATTTCACGTTATATTTTTGTGCGATACTACACGCATCACGTAAATTTTTAAACATGTCAGTCGTAGGATTCAACACATGTCCGGTTCTACTAAATGTTAGTCCTTCAAATCTCTCAAAAAGCCACAAGCGAACTACAGTTACACCCATATCTGAAATATCTTTGATGTATGCTTCAAAGTTTTCTTTAGATTTTTGAAATGAGGGTTTTGGATCATATGATACATCTTCTTTTCTTATCATGTTGTACCCAAAATCATGATCATATTGACCATCAATCCATGGGAGATTAATCCCAACTGTAAATGTCATTTTGCACCTGATGCCAAAACAGCATCCATTATTACACTAGTGTATCTTTTCATAGGATCTTTTTCATCTTTACTGATCAGTTCTCTGGCATCAGCAATAGCTGCAGATGTTAATCTCTTGTTTACTTCAGCATCAAAGACTCCTTCAAGTGCATTGTATGCCCAACCATCAGCTCCTGTATTTTGCAAAAGATCCTTTACGTATCCTCGAATGAACACTTCTTTCATTTTGGGTTCTTTTTTTTGCCAATCAATTACATGTGGCACTACATCAAGGCTTTGCTTTACTATTTTTTCAACTTGCTCTTGCTCTAGCGGAAAATTTTTAATTTTGTTTTGAGCCACAGCATACTCTATTGCCTTTTTGAATGCCTGGCCACTCAGATTTGCTATTAGTGCGTTGTATTTTTCAACCCCAAAATTATCCTTTAGTGAACTCAGGGCAATGTTTTGGAGTGATTCTTTGTGTTTATCTGAAATATGGCCACTGTCATCTCGCAATTCGTTTGCTGCCTTGTTGTACATGGATACTGTTTTTACTGCATCTTGTGTTATCATTGCAATTTGTTCTGATTTTATCTGAATGTCATGCTTTTCCTTGAGGTATTTGGATACAATTGGTCCAACAACTGTTCCAACAAGAACCATAAAGAAATTAGATTCTAAAATTTGAACATACGGGTTGGATTCGACAGTACAGAGTCCCCAATCCACACACCCAATAGACAATCCTGACAAAATTATAATTACTACAATAGTAGAGCCAGCAATGATATTCATATAATTAGAAAATCTGGTTTTTTTTGCAGACTTTAGCTCATCTTCTTTCATGTTTGCAGATATTTTTTTCCCCTCTAGTTCTTCTTTCATCTGCCTGCTTTTTGCCTCAAACATTATTTGTGCATCCTTACATCTTTTCATTATCTTCTCAAAGAACGGTTTTGTTTCATCATCCAAGGATTCCTTGAGTGCATCAAATTCACCAATCTCTTCTGAAACGACTTTTTTTACCTCATCAACATCAATTACATGATTGATGCGAGATTTCTTTGGATCGTTTGAGTCTGTTACTGCTTTAACAAAATTTCTAGAACGCTCAGTTATCACACAATATTACCGTAAACAACTTATTTTAAGATAATCATACTCTTGTATGTCATTTAATTTCTCATACGTCCAAGAAAAGTATGACGAGAAAAGAGAGCCATTCAGGCAGTATCTAAGATGGAAAAACAAAGAAGAGTTATGGGATTATTCAGATTGCATCATAGATGTAATTGGCATGGATGAAGACAGGGCAAGAATAGTAGTAAGAAGAGAGTTTTCCAAGCCTTCCAAGTTCATGGGAAGAGAATTCAAAGTGAATCTAATGATGGGTTTTGTAGTTACTGATGTCAATAAAAACAAAAACTCGCTAACATTTTCCATACAGCAAAACAAGGACAGGCATTATGGTCAAATCCAAGACAAACACAGGGAACTAAAAGATGTGAAAATAACAGGAGAAGAAAACAAAATCAATGACCTTTACAACAAAATTACAGGTTCAATTGGACATCCTCCAAATGATCCACATATTTTTTCATCAGATGTAACTCCAAACTCTGAATTTTTACCAGTGATATATCAGCCAAAAATTGATGCGTGGAATAATTTTCTTCGTGAGATTAACGTGCACAAAAAGTCTGATCAGTACGAGATAACACTAGTCTTTGAAGGAGAGAAGTTAAGAAAGCACAGAATTTTTGATTTGTTATACAAGGCAATCAGACTGGCAATATATCGCAGAACAAAAGACATTGAATCATTTAATGTAGATTCAGAGCATTTTACATTTCATGGGATATACAGCGGGGATGGAACATTGTTTGATGATTCAATACACCATGACAAAGAGGAGCCAGTAGAAAAAAGAAAAGTGAGGTACTATTACCAAGATGCAAACCATCCAATAGTTTTTGTAAACACATCAAACCACGCAATGGCACCGCATGACAACAACCATGACTTTTGGAAATTAGAGTATGTTCCTTGGGGGAAATATCTTTCAATCAAGGTTGAGAAAAAGACAAAACAGGAAACAAACAATTACTATGAGGAGTACTAGCATGAGCAAAAAAGAACTAAGATTACTACAAAAAAGAATCACACAGGCAAAGATTCCAAAAAAGACACGAAGCAATTTCAGATTGCTTACATGGAATATCAGGAACTTTCACGGCAGAAAAGAGGACAAGGCAATGTCATACATTGCAAAAATAATAAAAAAATTTGATGTCATTGCAATACAAGAAGTCAAAGATGACCTTGGAGGAATAGAGAAATTACAAAGACTGTTGGGCAAAAAATACAAGTTTCTTTTCTCAGATCCTGCAGGAAATGGTGAACGACTGGTTTTTTGCTATGATTCAAAGAGAATACAATTCACAGGACTGGCAGCAGAGATTGTAATGGCTCCAGGTCAAGGGAATGGAACTGTTCCCCCAGCACTAGAGTTTGCAAGAACTCCATACATGGCATCATTTCGCAGAAATGGATGTAACTTTATTCTGGCAACTGTTCACATCTATTACGGTTCAGGCAGCAAAGTAAAACACAGACTAACAGAGATTGAAAATATTGCAGAGTTTTTAGAAAAACGTTCAGGAGATACTGACTCGCTTGATTCAGACTATATCGCATGTGGGGATTTTAACATTGAAAGGATTAGGGCAAAAATTCGCAAAAAGAAAAAGAAAGATCCGCTAGATGGACTGTTTGCAGCCTTGCAATCAAAGGGACTGATAGTTCCAGAAATTATTCAAAATTCTCGCAGTAACCTTACTCAGACTCGACATTTTGATCAGATTGCATATCATCAGTATGAAGATACTACGGTTTCCTTTGTGGATGGAGGAATAATTGATTTTGTTGGCGCAGTGTATCGAGGGGATAAAAAACTACGATACAAGCTGACTGATCACTTGCCAATGTGGGCAGTGTTTGAGACTACAAAAGATGAGAATCCAAAATATATCAATCCATGATTTTTCTTTTAATTACAGGCTTGGGGATTCATATAATGAGAGATTTTTTTTGATAAGGAGTTCATAAAGTATTCTAAGAAATTATTATTATAAAATAAAATAATAAGAAAGTTAATTGTGCTTATAAACAAAAGTGGCAGATGTTTAACTGATCTGACAAAACCCGATGGGGGAATTGTCACTTTGGTTCAAGTCTCTCTGTGTGGGAGTAATGAGACATTCTAGTCTCGCAGTGAACAAAAATTAGCATGTTCAAACTCTATAGGAGAACTTACTGATTAGTTCAACGCTCTAACTATTTTATTCTCTGTGTGGTTATTTCTATTTGGTTCAATACTCTGACTGCAAATATTTTATTAAAAAATTCTTTTTTTGATTTCAACAGTTGTTATTGTTACTCGAATATTTTTTCTTAAGATCATGTAATGTTGTTACGTGTTCTTTTTATAAAGTTGTATCCAGATGTGCATCATCTCTATATTTATCCAATACATCTTTAGGCATACCTGATATATTTCCAATTTCAGTGTCTCCTCGTTTTTTCCTAAATGGCATAATGTAATAATACTAAAATCATTTTTAACT
Organism: Planctomycetaceae bacterium; assembly: GCA_029259845.1. GTDB lineage: Bacteria > Planctomycetota > Planctomycetia > Planctomycetales > Planctomycetaceae > JAHBXU01. The sequence continues at coordinate 15,340 of JAJDEI010000150.1, forward strand.
ATTTCTAATATTGAGATCTATTACATGTATTATGATTTAAAATAATTTGGGCAAAAATTCTAGTCTTTTTTTGCTTTGAACTTTACTTTTACTCTTCTCTGAGGCTTTCGTCTTGCATTAAATTCAACAGGACCATCCTTTGTTTCAAATTTAACTGGTCTTTTTGTTTTAGTTTTTTTTGGTGTGGCTAAAAATTCTACTGTTTTTTTCCTACTGAATAAACCCATGAATTTCATATATTATATGAAAGTAATAAAGATTATAGATCATACTTATAAGGTACTGATACCGTACTATACAGTATGAAAAAATATCTAACCTGTAAAACATGGGATAGCTCAAGTAGTCAAATTGTGACACATGTAGGCGTGGATAGAGTCAAACATCCCATTAGTGATGTGATACGAGATATTGAGAATGGAACAAATCAATTCGTAGTCAATGTAGGGGGATATGAAACCTCAGTACGAGTTGGAGAATCAAGTGCAGGCAATAAATTTTTGACCACAAACCCAGATAGGAGCAAGTGTAATAATATCGATAGTCTTCCTACCTGTTAATTTTTTTAAAATAATCCATATTTTCTAATATGATCAGACCAAAGTTTTCAAGAAATCATTTTTTCAAAAATCAAGTATTAAACTAATTTTACAATGCCCTATTGTTTATTACAAAGTACAAGATCTGATTGTAAATGGTAAAAAGATCAGGATATCGACAAACATGTCACAATACTGCAATTTCTAGAAGTGCCGGACAATACGTTTCTTACGGTTACAAAGTTTGGGCCGATATTTCTGGATATCCGAGTCCACAAAACTTAACGGTGGATGGAGTGACAAAAAGACCAGACATTATTGCAAAGAAAGGAAAGGATGTACAAATTATTGAATGGGAGACTCCTGAATCTGTGGATAAAGACCACGAACAACATCGCGTGTTAAGAACGTGGGCAAGACGAAACGGTGCACATTTTCACGTACGAGTTTGTAATGTATAGTTTTTAATTACTTTTGAAAAGATATGCCTAAATTCAATCTGAAAACATTAGACGGAGTAATGTCCTGGTCTATTTTTACAGGACTAATGTTGGGAGTATTGATATCGACTCAAGTTGATATTTCTGAAACTGCAATTTTATTTAATGTGTTGGAGATACTAGCTAATGCATTTGGCTACGACACTACGTTAATTTCCGTGATTGTGATTGGTGTCACTATACTAGAAATAATAATTTTAATTGTTACAATACGAAATATACAAAATTCACATGGTTTAGTGGGATTGATAGTAATTGGTTTAGGATTTTTTGGAATAATTGCACTTACTATAGGTACATCACAAGTTGGACTATTTGGAATATTTTTAATTATAGCAGGATATACAATCATACGTTTTGTGGAAGAATAGCCATAAAGATCTATACGACATACTGATCAGGATGATCTTTGGGAGGATTTGCTATTCCCCAATTAATTACACTTGAGCATTCTGTAAAATGGAAACTTGTATCCATTACAATCAGTGGCATCTTTGTCTTAAGTGGAATAGTTGTAATTCTCATTACCAAATAATTTAGATTATTGTAAACCGCTTGTTCATAAAGACTCCTTGTATGTATCTAGGAATGAAATTAAAGCAATAGACTCTGTTTTATAATTAACAGTTTTATTTTTTAGATTATTGAATGTGTATCTAATGATTAATTTTTCTCTATAGATTGAGTTTACGTCAACAGGGTTTGTTACATCCATGTATTTTTCTGTAAGATACCACATTATATCGAGATGTGTTTCAATATGTTTTAGACAACTTTCAAACCAGTCATCATGTGATATTCCACCAGATGGCTCAAAAAGTACTTCAAGCATTTTTTGTGATTCGCTTAGATGTGATTCGATAATGGTTTTTGCTTCTGAATTTGTTATTATTGTCATACATATGTACAAATCAAGATATTAAAATTAGTTATGGGAGTATACTGACTCATATGGAACAGAACCTGCTGCAGTTGGTCCTGCTCAAGATTTCACAAAAGATGTCCATTTGGTTTTTTGTATGCTTGTATTTGATCTAGATAATGTATGTAGCATTTACAAACATTCGTTCAAAAGAATTGTTTCCTTGGAATGATTCAAATCTGTTGAGATTCGGTAATTAATTCCCTCAAGGAGAATTGTCACTTTAGTTCAAATCTCTGATTATTAGATAATGCTAAACTGTTTGTTTAAGATTACTGTTGTAGACAACAGACTGCGTAAAAAAATACTTTTAATGAGATTTTTAGGAATAAATTTCCCCCGATATATCATCACACCCTAAAGAAACTATTTCCAATTCTTGGGAACAGCTACAACTCCTCCAATTACTGCCAAAAGAAATCCTATGCCTATTGAACCTCTCATTTGCCAATAATGATTTTCATTACCAAAATCTCCTGCTTGAGACATCCCATATCCAATTAAGATTATTCCCATTATCACCATAACAACACCAATTAATTTCATAATTAATTGGGGTGTCTATTTTTGATAAAGTTATCCTGGGCACCATATTTTTTAAAATTCAATTCTTCATCTGAGGATTGTGATTTTATCCAAAAATATTTTCATCGAAAATTGCTTTATCAAAACCACCGGAATTAGATTCTTATCCCACCATAAATGTTTGAATGTTTGTGCATTTTTGGCAGATAAATAATTTAGACATGAGGAACTTTCGTTCACCATCTTTGACAATACTCATATTACTTAATTTGAGGTCTGGATTTTCTTTAGGATCAATTTCTGTCATTTGATTATTGCATATTGGACAATTAATCTTATCTGGAATTCCCATGATGAATTATTATCTTTAACATTAATTAAAGTATTATGACGTGCATCTCATTTTTTAAAATTATACAATATGGGTCCCATATACAAAATGATATTCCTTTTTTAGTAATTTCACATAACTTATGAAAGAGATAATTAATGATAATCTTAAATATTCATTAAATTTTTGTTAATTATGGCATTTATTCAATGTGTAAATAATGATTGCAAAGAAAAATTTGATCTTCCGCTAAATTTTTTATCTAACTTTGAAAATGTGGTTCTTAATGGTGACACAGGAGTTCCACAATGGGAGACTAAATGTCCTTCATGTGGACAAGCTAATTTCGTTACACCAAATCTTAGAGTAGTATCTGAGAAAGATAAATTTGATGATAACTTTGATAATAGATTCGGTTAATTCAAAAATATTTTTAATGAAATTTTAGGTCATCTATTTCTCAGATTAGAATATTTTCTGAACCTAAATCTTTAATGTTTGTTTAATTTCAATTAGTACAAACATGTATGATTTATCAGATTTACTCGTTTTCATATCTGATTTTATGCCCCTTGTTGTATCCATTATTTTGGCTCTACCCGTATCATTTCTGGCATATTTTTCATACAAATTACAAAAACAAAGTCACAATAGAATTGTTGAAAGAGAAGAATCGAATTATTTGTGGGAAATTGATGATATCTTTGGCCAGATAAAATTTGCTTTTACTGCTGTGGGAGACACCCTATCTCAACCTCAATACATGATTTCTTCCAATATGCAAGTAAATGATTATGGTGGTAGATTATTAACACTAAATCAAGAATGTTTTGATCATATAAAAAACGGTACTTCAAGATTAACTAATTCTGAACTAAGACGATTCGCATATATTTTTTCACATGCAAGTGTGATTTGTGAAAATCGTAAAAAGGAATATCCATTTGATAAATCAATTATTGATCAATTTCTTGATAAATGTAAATTACTAATACAAGATTATTCTAAAGAACTAAACAGAATAGATATTGAATATGACTTTTATTAATTTCAAAAAGGAGATAGTGGAATAGTGGGTGTTAAATGAAAAAGAAAAGTCTACTTCCAGAAAAAGAACTAAAAGATGTAACAAAATCATCATATGAAAAAATCTGGAAATTCAAAGGTAAAGAAAATCAAAACTGGGAAGATAGAATTTTTAAAACATATGACTATCTGAAAAAACGTAATAAAATATTCGGGGAATCTGTTTCAGAAGATGATTATTTTAAACAAGTAAATCGATTATATCATAAAGAATTAACACAAGAAGAATTTAATAAAAAAATTATTAATGACTTAGCTACTGTGGAAACATTCGTTTTTTATTTTGAAGTTCCAAATGTATATAATTTTAACAAAAATTTTTCAGTTGGTCATTGCCAATGTTATACATTTGAAGATTTACCCAAACGCGTTGTATATGAATTTGTAGAATGGACGAAAATAATTGAACATAATGAATACCCTGAGGATCAAGAACATAGAATTGAACAATTAAAACAATTTTTGTTTTTGAAGTTGATTGTAAAAGGAATAGGTTATGATCAATGTATGAAACAGGCAGAAAAAACAGTTGAACAAAACATGAATATTTTACGATATGTTTTTGGGTCAAACATACAACCCACCATGATTGTTGTAGATCTTTTGGACCGACATTATGCAGATGCAGCATATGGAGATTTTATGCAACGTTTAGAGAATCATAAAGGTCATGGGAGATATGATGAAATATATGACAAAGAATTAAGAATTCTATCCAAAATCTTCAAGAAAAAATTACCAACTGACTTAGAATCAAGAATTAAAGCATCAGTTTGCATGTTTGGAACTTCATTGTCAATACCCTACTTTCCATTAAGATTGATTGCCTTATGCTCTGGTTTAGAATCCTTGGTTGTAAATTCCAGAGTAAAGATTCGTGAACAGATTTCTAAAAGAATTCCTGACCTTATTGAAGAACCATCCAATAATACGGCATGCCAAAAATTAGTTGAATTGTATAAAAAACGGAATTTAAGTACACATCAACCTATCAGTATTAGTATTTCAAAAGAAGATGTAAAGGAATGTGGAGATTTTCTTGAACATTCAATTGACAAAATGTTGGGACTGTTAGAAGAAGATTACAAAGGTTTGGATAAACGAAAATCTATCTTTTCAAAATTCGGCTGGAAAACCCTTTAAACAGAAATTTTCAGACGTGAATTAACATGTTTTATATGAAAAACATGGAATGGTTGTCTGTGTTTTAAATTTAATGAGTATTTAGATTAATTACTAAATACAACCTCAAATTCATCTGTTGTGTGATGACTTTTAGAAATCTGAGTAACCTAATCTATGTTCAAAAATATAATCACACATTGTGGAAAAATGGATTTTTAACATTTCTTTATGTCGTTTCTCTAATAATTTTTACAGTAATTCTCAACTATATTATTTTGAATCATCCCAATGAACAAAAAGATTTCAATTTGTTTATAGGATCATTTACAATTACAACTGTATTACTTACCAGTTTAATTACCACTCTAATTCAAAATAACAAAAGAAATAATTCAATAATGAATGAATACCATGATGTTTTTGAATATTTGAGAAATCTTAATTGGTATTTGAATTCAGGATATGGCTGGTGTAATTATTTGGCAGACAAATCACGTACTCCAGGACAAGCTAAAACAAAAGAGGATTTGAATAGAGAAGATAGAATTAAAGCTAATTTTATTGAAATGGATGAACGAATAAGAAATATCATAAATGCCAGTTCAACTTTTCCTTCTCCTCTAAAAAATCAAATTTATCTCAAACTAGATCAGTCAAAAAAGATATTTGATGCAGAAGTATTCTTTGGAACCCGTTCTCTTCAAGATTCCATAATTACTGTCTTTATTAACACTAATCAACATGTTTTACTCAATTTGTTTCTGAACAAGTATGCAGATCAAGAAGTTACAAAATTAATGGGGTATTGTTTTGATTGGTTAATTTGGTCAGTAAATCAATTGGATTTTATTCGGCAAAATTATGATTAGATTCGTAAACTCTAAATCATTATTTAACATCTAGGTACTTTCAAAATTAATCCGTCAGAACATCAAGATGATTGTTTGTTTATGGATCCAATCTACAAAATGACACTATTTTTGATTAATTCTGTTGAAGATAAAGGGTTATTCTAAATTAAGATACAATTCTTAAAATTAATGAGAGACAAATTGAAATTAATTCTCTCATAGGGTTTTTATGAATTGATCCAATACTCTTAAGTTCATACTTCTTAATCTACTATTATTGGCATATCTGAAACTAGACCTCAAAGTAAACAATCCAAAGAAACTGTATAGGGAAATCTACGACGTATGTGAAGATGAAATATCATCGCGTGGATATTACATATCACATACTGGATCGTTCAAACCATACCTAAAGGATAATGCCTTACACAATACGGCCGATTTTCATGGACGAATTGCAATATCTCGAGAAATTTTCTCGATAAATCTAGTCTCATTAATTATTGGACTTGCCGTAGTAGCAACTGGTGCATTTTTCCTTTTGATTCCAAAACTGTATCTAGGTATTCCTAAAGAATGGGCTGGTATAATTGCAATTATTGTGGGGATTGTTGTCATCTTTGCAAAATCAAAGTCTTATCTTGCAATGGATATTGATGTTGAAGGTGAAGCGTATAGAACCAAATCTATTACAAAGAGCAACTTAGAATCACAAGAATCTAATTCGTTTGAAGAATTGGGTGTAGTAAGTGATGTTAGACTTACTGTAAAAGGCTGGCTTCGAGAAGAAAAAGCACTAACTGGAAATCCTACTGAAAACATGAAACTGGATCTTAAAACATTAACCCAAAAAGTTACTGCTGTAGTGGAACCATACGTTGTTAAAAAACAGGAATAAAAAATAATACGTAAATCTGTTGAGATTTAATTATTAAATCGCACAATGGGAATTATCTAGTTTGTTCAAATCTCCAATATGATCAAACACATCCTTGAGAAAAATTTCCAAAATCAGTTTAATACTCTTTCAGTAACAAACCAATCAAGATATTCTTACTTAATAAACTGCAAATCTTTTTTACAATACATTTTTGTTTGTATTGTTTTATGAAAATAATATCAAGTATTCTTAAATTCGTTTGATTTCCTCCCCCAAGTTTAATTATCTATTTTTTCCTTTTGTTCATTGAGTTTGTCCTTAAGTTCTTCTTTAATCTCCTTAGCCACACCCTTTATCACTTCCTTATCTATATCCGGTTTGATTTCAGATTTTAATTCATCTAATAATTTCTTAAAATTATTGATGGTTTCTAGTTCGAATGATTGTTTACTATTAACAACTTTTTCATAAAATTTTCGTGATATGATACCTTTACTTTCTTGATTCGATCCATCCAGATTAGTTTTTTTATCTTTTGTACTGAATAATTCTTCAATAGAATCATTCCGACTAAATCCTGCCAACACAATTTCATTTTCAGAAATTCCATCTTTTTTCAATTTGTTTAATGTTTTCTCTGTTCCTTTTTGGTCTAACAATATTTTAAATTTTAATCCCGCCGCAATAAGAAATGATGTCATAGTGCTTACCGTGGTATGACCTACACACGGTACAAATGATATGTCTTTTGGAAACTGGAAGTTTTCATACTTTTGAAGGTATTCACACATTGCTCTCAGATAATAATAATCACTTATTCCTTCTATTACTATATTGTAATTTAGTTTAGAGAATAGGATGGTTTTAGTTAAATCAAATCCTAGTGCAGTAATGATTGGTGTTAATGTGTCAAAATCGGTGCCACCTTCATGGAAACTGTTCCTGAGTACTGTTTTATCATCTTCTTTTACCACTAATCGAACTCGATTAAGATGGTCTGGGTCTATTAAATATGGGGAATGAGATGAAAAAATTACTTGATTCTGTTTGGATAATTTTTCAAATACTTTCAAAACATCTTGTTGTGCTCTATAATGTAAATTCAAACCAGGTTCGTCTACCAAAATCAAATTATTTGAATTATTAACTCCAGCAGATTCCAATCTCAAAAAGAATGAAAGAAACCACTGAAATCCCTCACTACGTTGTTCTGGTTTGTATGCATATGTTTTACCTTCATCTCGGATAAAAATGGATGTTGATTCTGAATCTATTTCAAAAACAAATTCAATTGGATGTTGTTTCCAAAATTCTGAAAACTTGTTAGTAGAAATCCCTGCAGCATGTTGAGTAATATTATGACGGATTAATTTATTATCTGTTTTCAATTTTGTAACATCTAATTCTGCTAGATTGACTAAATCATACACTATTGGATAATTTACTTTCAATGTATCCAATATTGTAAATTCATCAAATGGTACTTCATGAGGAAGTGTATCATCAAATGAAGAGAATGTAATTATTTTGGGTTTAATATTCCATATTTCGTGTTCAGCTGTTTCAAATTGTTCATCTAATCGTAACTTTTCAATCCGAGTTTTAAATTCTTCAATCTCATCTATTAGAGGATTTTGTTGCGGGGCAGGATTTTCTTTTGTTACGGGGATTATTGGAATTTGAGATTTAATGGAGTCTAAAGTTAATAAAAGATTGGAAATACTTTCGTCTGATAAATTTGGTATGTTGCTTAATTCGTTTTCAATTTTTTCTTCATCTATCTTTATTTTTAATTCCTTTATGGAGTCATTAGCTTCTTGAATTATCTCGTTATTTGAATTTGCCAATAAATCTTTAATTGAATCAAACAACGCACCTGAAATTGTATACTCATCATCAAATGGCCAATATTTTATTGTGACATCTGATTTCATATAAGTTGAAATAATTTTTAATTTTTCTCCTAATTCGCTTTTCTCTACATCTGTAATGCTTAAGTGATATGTGATGATGGTTGGATCATCCGAAGTAAGATATATTGGTCTATCTTCTTCAGTAATTTGTACATCGTCATTAAGTGTTTTTAATGCCTCAAAAATTGTGGTTTTACCTGCTTCATTTTTACCTGCCAATAATGTAATGTCGCCAGAAATTTCACATACTACTTTTTCTATAGAACGAAAATTTTCAATCTCAAATTTTTTTAGTTTCATTTACCTTCATCATAATGTTCTACTAGATATTGTTTTTTATGTTATGTCAAGGTTATTGTAACATGACCTAAATCTAAAAATTTGATACTCATACGATGCTAATTCATATTTTTAATAATCATAATAGATTATTTTTTTTCCGTCGTCTATATTTTATTAAAGGCATAAAAAATAAGCCATAAGTCATTATCAAAAGAACGGGTAAGCCAATTGCCATAGAGTCCCAGGGTATAGTGATAGATTCTGTAAAAATAGAAACAAAGATTCCTAGTAGAACAATAGTAGCCAAAAATAATGCAGAAATTCCAGGCAATGATAACTGTATGATTATATCTACAGGTATTTCTATAGGTTTTTTCTTTTTTGTTCCTAATTTTTTATATAAGTCATCTTCAATCTTGTAAACACTATTTTCATAGATACTTTTACCCTGCCCAAAATATAGATCATAACAGGGATAGCTCTTTGAAGTGTTGAGAAATTTACATCTTTTAATTCTAAAAGATCTAACAAAAATATCTGAAATTATATACGCCATAATTATTGGAATTACAGTGATTCCTATTATGACAAAATTAACTTGAGTAGTAATAGAATCAAAGATTAGTGAATTAATTCCAAAAAATTGTGCAGTCGTTATAATTCCAAACAAAATTGTGGCAAACGTAGTAAATAATCGTTTAATATTTGGAAGTTCTTGGGTATAATCTTTCAGAGTTGTTGTTATGCTACGTAATTCTTCAATTTCATTCTTATTTTTTTGGGTGTTTTGAGTAACTAATTCACGAATGTACAATTTGTGAAGCGTATTGAGTTGTCTTCTGATATGGGTTTTTATTAAATATTGTACCAATGGATTCCAGAATCTTTTTTTCTCTGTAAATTCTTGTAACCAACTAAATTTTTTTCTTTTTATAAAAAATAATAAAATAGACTTCAATTGATGTAATGTTGCTTCATTACGATTATGAAATGAAAAATAATTCAGATATAATTGAGATTTTTCTACAAGTCCAATATCTTTGGATTTAAAATACCGTGAGGGGTTATCTAAAAGAAGTTTTTCAGAATCCAGTATTTTTTTAGCTTCAAGATCTTCTAATATTTTTTCATATGTGATCATCAATTCATTGTGCTTAGTAAGAATTTGTTGAATTTTGGATTGAGAAATTTCCATTAATCTTATTTAGCTGAATTTTATTATAAAGTATATGTAAAACTTATCCCCCACAAAATTTGAACCAAGTATAACGATAGTTCTCTCATAGAGCATTATATTATTAGTTCAATACTCTACATGAATTCAAAATCTTTACGATAATTTTTTCAAAATTGTAGTTCCGATGTCAGTTAATGCATACAATTTCCCTTTTCTTAATTCTGGTGTTAAACATTCAATTATTTTTTTTTCAGTCAATTCGTTCAAAGTCATACTAACATGACTAGGATAGATCTTTGTTTTCTTAGAAATCATAGATGGAGTCATAGATTTTTCATGCAATACCGATAACACATTTTTTCGATATTTGCTAGCCATTACATATCCTAAGAGGTGTGAATTATCAGTCAAGTAGCTATCTTGTAACTATATTGTAATCAGAGTTTTGTCTATTATTACAAGTTATATACAACTTAATTACAAGATTATTACAATATGAAAGCAAATATTTCAAAAATGACCATAATCCTAGTTTTTTCAATTTTAATGCCAAAATCTATACTCAAACATCAGATAATAACTCACAAAATATTCTACAATGAATTAAAAATACAGCAAAATTTTGAGCAATTTTTTGATAAAATACCAATTTTGTGGGATTTATTGATTGTACGAGGTTTGTAATGAGTCAAAGATCAAATCACAAACAGATGCTCAAAAAAACCACTGATGATTGGTGTGATGATAATCAAATTGATGGTTTTTTGAATTCATATAGAAAAATATGTTACAAATTCAAAGACGATGACACAGTAAACACTGTAGAGCTTACTCGTTTTCAGTATGAGAATTTCAGGATACTTCCAATAATAGAATACTGTGAGATTGAGAAAGTATTAAGGATTGATTGAAATGTTTGGAAAAAAATACGAGATGCCCTTGTATGAAAATGAACAGTTATCACACGAGTGTGAATTCAAACAAGAAGGGAAATTCAACAAGCACGAGGGGTTACCGGGCAGGTTATTCATTACTGATTTGCGTGTAAGTTTTTATTTTAATGGTGGATATACCCACTTTCTACACAATCTAGTTACAAGTTTCATATGGGATGAAGTAAGATTCAAAGGAAACAACTTCAAGATTGTCGGCTATGATAAGAAAATACCCATTCAATTTTATTTGCAAGTCAAAGGAAAAGAAAAGAGAAAAATTACCACATTGTTAGAAAAATATCCCTACTATGACAAACCAGCAGTATTGAAGCCTTGGCCGTATGGCGATGAGTCAGTTCCTGTAAAAGTTACAAATGATGATCCTTTAACAATTTTGAAGACCAGGTTTGTAAAAGGTGAAATTACAAAAGAAGAGTTTGAAGAAATGAAAAAAGATTTGGATAATAAATTATAACGACAAGGATCTAAAAGTCAGAATTACAAGAAAATAATTCCGGATGAGAAATACAGATAAACTACACAAATTAAAAAATCCGAGTGTCGACGTCGTGGAACCGTACGGATGGAACGTCGTCGGACGAACGCTGACGGACGTAACGTTACAAAGTCCACAGAGGATTTTTATCTAAAAAAAATATTTTTCATTTCTTTTTATTCTTCGCCGATTCGCTGTTTATGGTATATTGCGAATAATGTGTTTTTGTACCTGAATGGAAATTATTCGCCAGGCGTAAAAACATAATTCCAAAATGACTCAGGCGTAAGAGAATTAGAAAAAGGGCACAATTTCGGCGAATAATTCTGTGTGGAATTGTAATTTCATTTTCTAATCGTGTGGTGTTTGAATTCCAAAAATTCTTCCCAACTGGCCAAACTCGCTTTATACCCATACTGCGAGTTTTGAGTTTTTGTGCCTAGAATAAAAAAACTGGCCAAAAGTGGTTTTTGTGAGGATATTCGGGTGAATGGGGTTAATCGGGTAAAGTTTCGGGTGAATGGGGTTAATTGGGTGAATTTGTGCTTAAAACCAATTAGAATCTTAGAATGTGTGAAATACTACATCAGAAACATCATCAATGAAAGTAACAAAGTGCTAGCTCAATCTATCAACATTCCAGTAGATATTGTGAGAGAATTTGATTTGAAAGGAAAATCAGTGAAGATTGGAATTAGGGGAAATGAAATCATAATTAAACCAATTATTGATGAATCAGATAACACATCAGAACAGAGCAAGCCAACCAATGATAAAGAAATTACAGAAAATGATTATACTATCCACTAGACAACAAACACTTTGACTGATTTTTTTCTTCATCTGTCAATGAATCATGCCAAATAATTCTACAATTTCAATTTTTTTTCTGATTCTTTATACTCTTTTAGAAATTTTGGGAAAAATTGTCCTTTTTATGGTTTTGATGCTTTAAGATTAATGGACAAGATCAAGAGATTAGTCAAGCTGCAAAAGCAGATCAAACAAACGGAATTGCAGATTCAAAAGAAGATGAATGAACTAGACAGAATTAGGAAACTACAATCCTAAATCCTTATTTCTTTTTTTGTTGCAACAATTCCCCAATCAATTCATCGCGTTCTTGAATTTGTTGCTGTTGTGTTTGCATCATTTTTTCCAAAGTTTTCATCTTGGATGAAAATTTAGCATCTAGTCTTTGCGAAAGCTGTTTTTGCTGCAATTGCATATTGATTTGTTTTTTCTGAATCAGTTGTTTTGCCAATTCATTTCCACAGTGTTTACAGTGAGACTTGTCTTGGCTGTTTCTGGTCTTACAAGTAGGGCATAATTTTGAAAACAAGATAGATTCTTGGTCAGTCGTATTTTTGAGCCCATGTAAAGTCAATATCGCATCCTCCTGATCAGAATTTGCCAGATGCTCATATGTGGATAAGGCATTGGAATGAGGCGACCAATTGCCATAAATTTTTACAATGTTTCCAAGCTTTTTGCTGTATTCTGTGAGTGCAGTGTGTCTGAACAGATAGGGCCATATCCTCTTTTTGATTTTAGCTTTTTTCTTTGCAGTTGTAAGCATGTAAAGAAATGAAGTGTATTTCATAATCTCACCTGAATTGTCATCATAAAGAAGAAATGAGTCAGGATCATCGCTATTTGGATGCACATCAAGCCATTCCTTTAATGGCATATAGCTTGCAACAATGGTTAGAGTTTTTGTTCCGGTTTTACCGGTTGTAGAGACTCTTACAAAATCATCATGGAATTCTATTCCACCAATAACGATATTGAATAGCTCACCTGGCCTATAAGCGCCTTCTAACATAAGATATACAATTGCAAGGTTACGTTTGAGATATCTTCCGCCAATAACTTTTACAGCTTGAATTAATTCCAAAAGTTCATTGTCAGTTAGCAAATCCCTTGACTGTATCTTGTTGAATTTGTCTTGAAATGTTCCAGGAGTTATCCAAGATACCACAGGATCATATTCGTGTCCCTTTGATTTGTCGGGAATTTCGTTGTGGATTGCAAAATGGTACAGCCGTTTTAGCGTAGTCAATGTTGATTTTTTGACTGAATTTGCATTATCAGAATCAGCTACAATTTGATGTATGTGTTCAATATTATCTCGTTTCCAATCCTGTATGTTTTGTTAATCTTTTAGTTTTAGAATACGTATGCAGCAGTCAGCATAGTTTGCTACACGTCCATATGACTTGTTTTCTAGTCTGAGTCGTGTCAAGAATCGACAGGATATTTGCGCATTGTTTTTTGAGAATCTTTGCGTGATACTCTTTTTTGACCATCCTATGCGCCCTTTTGCGTTGTGGATGTCTACCATACTATATTCGACTCCTATTGCTTAAAAGGCCCAAAAAGTGCGGGAATAGAATTCTAAGGATGGCGCGGGGAGAGGGATTCGAACCCACGAGTTCTTGCGAACATGAAATTAGCAATCTCACGCCCTACCAGGCTAGGCGACCCCCGCATAATGATGCCTAGAATTAATCTGTAAATAAATTCACTCTTCATGGAATTGACTATAATTATTTACCATATCATCAATGGGCACTCGTTTTCCACCCACAATTTTGAGATCTACCTGAACTTTTCTATTATTTATTGTCAAAATATTGTATGTGTTTTCAAACAATCCACGAACTCGTTCAGATGTGGCAGTTCCAGCATTTACAACAGTTAATGTTTTAAAA
>JAJDEI010000016.1 GCA_029259845.1 Planctomycetaceae bacterium
CTGCCGCTCCCGCCCGATCCCCCCGCCGCATCGCCGCCACGGCATCCGTCAGAGAAGCTGGCCGACTCATGAACTGCCTCCGGGACTCGATAACATCCTAACGTTGAAGCGTCTTGAGAGAGAGGCGCAAACCTCCGGCTCGGCATCAACCGCCTCCCGCCACCGAGTCGCGCGGCGTCTTGCCGCAACAGACTCTCGCGACGATCTGAAGGGGACGGACTTCGTCGCAGCCCACCTGAGTCCAAAACCATTTCGCGCGTTCGCCAAGCAGCCCGGATCACCGCTGAGATTCGGTCACAATCGTCGCCGAGCACGTTCCGGCTTCGGGCCAGCGGACGGGGCAGCGAATGACCGGTGGAGGAGGAGAGTCGCTGGACGCCGCCGGAGGCGCCCTTGCGGGCGCAGTACGAGACCAGGTGAGGAGATGGAAGGAGTTGTTGCGGGGATGCTTGCCGGTGGGAAAGGAGGAAGTCCTCGGCGAAGTGTCCCTGTTTTCCCGCTGGCGGCTCACCGGGGCGGCTCAGGTGAGCCGTTCGGCCTGGCCGTTCGCGCGACGCGCCGGGCCTGGTCCGGACGTCTTGCCGGCGGGACGGGGCAGGGTGCTGTGGGAGGCTGTGGGCCACTCAGGGGCTGCCTGACAAGACCGAGCACTTCGGAGAGAAGTATCTCCCGCTGAAGCGGCGCCGGGCCAACAGAAAACCGCCAAGATTCGGCTGCTGGTTTGGCCGTAACAGACTGGCTTTCAACGACCGGCGAGTGATGGCAGGTGCGGGGAATTCCGGCGAAAGCAGCGAGTGTAAACGACACCCGTCCGAAAAATGAAGCGGCGTTTTTCAGCGTTTTTTGGCGTTTTGGGTGTAGTCCGCCGAAATAAGTTTCACTCTATAAAACAAGTGATTTCTCAGTATCCGAGTAGCTTTTTCAGTCCGGTGCTCTACCAACTGAGCTACCTGTCCAACCCCTTGTGACTTAATGACATCCGTCGTCGCGTGGCGGCCGGAACCAGTTTGCCGACGCCCACCGGCTTCCGGGTGCCAAGAACGACTCCCCGGGATCGCTTCGGTGAATGCCGGTGACACACGTTTGAACCGCTTGGTTCAAACGTGACTGTCGATGACGGAGTCTAGCAAATCATTGGAGAGTCTCATGCCGTCTGCAGTGCTTGCCGTCCGTTGTCCGTCGAAGGGTCGTGATGGCAGTTTCCGGTCGGGCCGGTATCTCCCTGCGTGCTGTATTTCCTGACGAGTTGGATCAATTCGTGCCGGTCGATTGGTTTGGGGCAGTAGGCGTCGCAGCCGGCGTCGAGGCATTTCTGGCGGTCCTCGCGCATGGCGTTGGCGGTGAGCGCGATGACCGGACCGGCATACTCGGACCGTCGCAGGTGGCGGGTGGCGTCGTAGCCGTCCATTTTCGGCATGTGCATGTCCATCAGGATTACGTCGAAGGGTGAGCCGGCCGCTCGGGCAGAGAGAGCCAGATCGACGGCTGTGCAGCCGTTGTCGGCGATCACCACATGCGCCCCGGCTTTGGTGAGCAGATACTTGATGAGCCGCTGATTGTCCGGTCCGTCTTCCGCCACGAGAACGCGGCAGGAGAGGCTGTTCGGCGAGAGCGGTGCTTTGAACAGGCCATCCTGGCCAGTGCCGCGCTTGGTGGTGTTTTCGCGGGTGAGGGGCACGCCTTCGAGCGGTCCGGTGGCGATGGTGAGCGTGAACGTCGACCCGCGCCCGGGCTCGCTCGTCAGTCTGATTTTCCCTCCCAGCATCTCAGCCAGTTGCTGGCTGATCGACAGGCCGAGACCGGTGCCACCGTATTTGGTTTGGGTTTGCGCGGTTGCCTGGGAGAACGGCTGAAACAAGCGGGCCTGCTGATTGGGAGTGATTCCGATTCCGGTGTCGGCCACTTCAAACTGAAGAAGCGGTGACTCGCCCGGCTCTCGGAGAAGCGATGTCGTGACGGTCACGCTGCCGCGCTCGGTAAACTTGACGGCGTTGCTGACCAGGTTGATTAGAATCTGCCGCAAGCGGCCCGGATCGGTATGCACGGTGACCGGGATCGGTCCCGCAAACTGGATCTCGAGCGGGAGATTCTTTTCCTGTGCACGGCCCTTCATGACGTCGGCCACTTCGCTGAGCACCTGAAACACCGAGCACCGATAGGGCGCGATCTCCAGCCGGCCGGCTTCAACTTTGGATAGGTCGAGAATGTCGTTGATGAGTCCCAGCAGATGCTCGGAGCAGCGGCGGATGGTGCGGATCGCCTCCACCCGGACCGGGGGGGCCTGGGTAATATCCCCCTCGTGGTACAGGACGTCGGTGAATCCCAGAATCGACGTCATGGGCGTGCGAATCTCGTGGCTCATACTGGCGAGGAAATCCGCCTTCTGTGTGGTCGCGATTTCGACGGACTCTTTGTGCTCGCGGATACGGTGTTGGGACCGCCGAATCTGGATCGCGTTCTCAACACGGGCACGGATGATGGATTGCGAAACCGGCCGGAGCACGAAATCGGTGGCACCGACCTCCAACCCTTCGGTGAGGGTTTCGTCATCCTCCGAGTCGGCGATCAGCAGGACCGATGTGTCGCGCGACGAGGTTCTTTCCCGCAGGGCTCGCAGCAGATCCACGTCGGCCGTTCCGCACAACGCACAATCGAGCACGATCGCGTCCGGACGGCGGGACGCGACCTCATCCAGCGCGGCGATGGCCTCGCCGGCCAGTCGAACGCAACAGCCGTCTGATTCGAACGTCTCTTTCAGTTGTCGGCGCTCATCAGCGTTCCGGCTGATGATCAAAATTGTTTCACGCATAGCGGCAGCTTTCGATGGATCGGGGGCAGGGTCGAGGCTCCCTGCCGGTCGGATGTATGACCGTTTGGCTACATGACCATCCGCGCGGTCGCGACAGATCGCCCGGCCAGCACGTGCAGAGTCGTCAAGCCGCTCCGGAAGCTGTCCCGTTCCGCACGAACTTGCAGATGCCGACGAGATCCTGCAGGGCCTGCTGCACGGTCTCCTCGGGACACGCATCGATGACCGACCGTTCCAGCGCGGCGGAGTACGGCGTGAGCTGATCGAACCCGTAGCTGCCCGCGGCCCCCTTGAGTTGATGGGCCGTCCGCCGCAACGACTCCGTGTCGCCCGACTCGAAGGCTTCCATCAGCGTGGTGATGCGATCCGGGATCTCGCTGACGAACATCTCCACCAGATCACCGAGATCGGGATCATCACCAAACGAGGAATAGATTTCCGCTTGATTTGCGGTTGTGGTCGTCATTTCGTTTCTCGCTTTCGGTCGGGATCAGTCCGCAGCCGCACGTCACACACGGCAGCGTGCCGGCCTGATGGCGACTTGGTTGTGGATGACAGTTTCGCAGTTTGTCTGGAACACTTCTTCCCAGGGTGTCCGGAGTGGTTTCATCCGTCAGTCTGCTGACGGATGGGCGTTGCCGATGCCGCCCCGTAAAAACCCGCAGGGGCCGGGCTAGCAGTCCGTTGAAAAACTCAATTCCGCGTGCCACTGCCGTCTCGGCAGTGCGAGAAACTAGTCAGTTTTCAGACATCTGCACGGCTGACACAGCCGTGGCACACGTTTTTCAACGGGCTGCTAATCCGCAAGCGGCATCGGTGGTGCACCGGGACATGAAGCACTGACAGGTGTGGTGTGTTTCGATGGGTTCTCCGGGGAGGACTTGGCCAATTTGGCCTCCTGTTGAAGTTGCCAGGTGCCACTGAGGGCTTCCCGCCAGCGTTGTTGCCGATGGAAGGCCTGGTCGACCAACTCCAGGAGATCCTGCTGGTCGACCGGCTTGAGCAGATAGTCAGTCGCGCCCTGCTCCAGGGCTTCGAGCATGGCTTCGTGGGATGAATGGCCGGTGAGAAACAGAACCTGGGTAAAGATGTTTCGCTGTTTGGCGACGCGCAACAACGTCAAACCGTCGATGTCCGGCATGTCGAGATCGGTCAGCAGGATGTCGATCCCTCCTTCGTCAATCCGGCGGCGGGCTTCCTCGGGGTCGGTGGACGCTTCCACGCGGAGCTTGTCCCCCTTTGACCGTTCGATGACTCGTGTCAGGAGACGGACCATGCCGGGATCGTCGTCGACAAGCAACAGCGTCGAGGTTCGTACAAAGGGTTTCATCGAATCAGTCTCCGGTGATCTGGTCAGGATTGGTTGTGAATGGGATCAGCCGATGGTTGCCGATCGGGCCTTGGGATGGGATTCACCGAACAGGGCCCGACATTGTTGGGCGATCAGTCGCGGGAGTTCGTCGAGCCGAAACTGGCGATCGACGTGGCCGGAGGTGAAGGCCACTTTGTTCATGCCATACACGTCCGAGCTGTGTTCGTCCTGTCCGAGGACGTAGCCGCCCGCGGCTCGAACCAAGCGGCAACCTTCGACGCCGTCATGGCCCATGCCGGTCATCATGATGCCCAGGCAACGTTCGCCGAACGCCTCAACCGCCGATTGCATCATCACATCAACCGATGGCTTGTGGCTGCTCACCGGATCGCCCTCGTAAACTCGGGCAATCACTTCGGAACCTTTTCGCCTCAGCGCGAGGTGCCGCCCGCCGGGGGCGACGAGAGCCTGGCTGGGCTGGAGCCGGTCGCCGGTTTGGGCCTCTTTGACGGAGAGCGCGGACTGCGAGTCCAGGCGTCGGGCGAATGGTCCGGTAAAGTTGGCCGGCATGTGCTGCACGACGACAATCGGCGGGAGGGGCGGCTTGAGGGCCTGGAACAACGCCGAGAGGGCGGGCGGGCCACCGGTCGAAACGCCGATGGCAATGCAGCAGTTCTGGTAATCTTTGGGGGCCGCATTCGGGAGGCGATTCCCCTGTGCGGGCTTTGACGGCGCGGGGGTCCGTTTTCGCTTCTGACGGTCCTTGCGAATGCGAAGCAGCCGCGCGACGTCGACACCCGCCATCATGCGAAGCTTGTGGACCAACTCGTCACCGAAACACGTATCAGCCGTATTCATGTAGCCCGGCTTGGCGACATAGTCGACCGCCCCCCGGTCCAGGGCTTCGAGCGCGACGTCCGCCTCGCGCTGAGTTTGCGAACTGACCATGATTACGGGGACCGCGGAGTCGCGGAGGATCGCGTCGAGTGTTTCCAGTCCGTCCATGCGGGGCATTCGCACGTCGAGCGTGATGATGTCGGGCTGCAGAGAGGAGATGCGTTTGAGCGCATCGACACCGTTGCGGGCCGTGCCGGCGACTTCCAGTTCGGGAGCCTGTCCGACCAGGTCGCTGAGAACCGTGCGGTAGAACGCGGAATCATCGACAATCAGAACTCTGACGGTTTTGTTTTTCATGGCTTCGCGCCTGAGACGATGCGCCGTTAGTTCGCGGTGGCGTGCGACGGGCACAATTTCTGGAGGGCGTCGGCGAGCCGCTCCTTGTTGAACGGCTTGACGATGAAATCGGCCGCTCCGAGCCCCAACGCCGCTTTGAGGATTTCGGATTGGTCCAGCGCACTGACCACGAGCACGCGTGCCTGCGGGTTCTCCGCCATGATGCCCCGGAGGGCATGCAGGCCGTCGAACTCCGGCATGACCATGTCCAGTGTGCAGGCATCCGGCTGAAGTTCGCAGAATCGCTCCACGGCTTCTTGCCCGTTGGTGGCTTCGCCGGCAATTTCCCAGCCGTGGTCCATCGCCGTGTCTTTGATCATCTCACGGATAATCATGGCGTCGTCGATCACCAGGAGTTTGTTTGACATTTCAAATACCTCTTTTTCACAATGTCTTGCAGCACGGGGATTCAAAGCGCAACCGTTTGCTCACCGGCGACTTCAATTTGGAGTTCGCCCGTGCCGCCGTCGAAAGTGACGCGTCGCCCTTTCTGGCCGCCAACGTGACGGCCCACAATCGAAATGTTGTACTTGTCGAGAATTTCACAAACCGCCTCGTCGTTGGCTCTCCCGATCTGAATCGGCCCGGACCCGCCGAACATGCTCGCTCCGCCGGCCATCTTGGCCACAAGGCCCGAGCGGCCCGCCCGTTCCCGACGCAGCAATTCCAACATGTGCGGAATGGCCGTGTCGGCGAACTTCCCCGGCGGACCGTCGCGGCCTTCTCCCCGCGGAAGCACGATATGGGCGAACGCAGACAGGTTTCTCGCCGAATGGTTCAGCACCAGTCCAATGCACGAGCCCAGCACCGACCGCGCAATGTCCGCCTCAGGGACGACGGCGATTTGAGCCATGCCGACGTTGTGGACCTGCGTTTTTTCGGGGGGCGTTAAAGTTTTCATCGCTGGTGTTTCTGGTTGCAGCCATGGGGGGAATCCTTCGGTCGCCTGCCTTCATGCGGGGCTGACCGCAGTCGGTTCCCGTCCCAGAACATGCAGCAACTCCTGGCTCGGAACAAAAAAGACGCTCCAGTTCACGTTCTGATGGTTGAACAGAAACCGGGTGCTGCACACGAGGATGTGGTCGGTCACCATTGCCTGTGTCATCAGCGCCTGTTCGAGCACACTGGCACCGTAGTCCTGAAGGAAGTACGGAGCCGACGGCAACAGCTTGTACCCGGTCAGCTGCGTCAACGCATTCAGGTAGGCGGACGCCAGAATGTTTCCGGTTTCCATGAGGGCCGACTTCTCCAGCGGGGACCACTCCGGGTCGTCGTTGACGTCCCGTTGCAGCAACCCGGCTGCGAGCTTGCGGCCGTCTTCCTCATCGAACGCCAGAATCAACTGCCCGTCCATTTCTCCCTGAACCCCAAGCACAACCATCGTCATCAGGTCGTTGCCCATGTCGATGCTCGCGGAAAGCTGTTCCAGGGGCCGTTCCTGAAGTTCCTCCAGCGACAGCGCGACGTGTCCCTGCGTCCAGTCCGCCATGGCTTTCGAGGCGTGCACCGTCGCCGAACGGAACAGCTCCGTCAGGGTTTCGAGCGAGGGGCGTGTGATGGTTTCAGCCGACATGGGGGACTCGCTTTCTGTTGCGTTGTTGATGTTGTGTGATGCCGAAGCCGGAAGAATGCGGCTGTGCTGAGCTGCTCGGCTCAATTTCCAGATCGTTCGTTTTCCAGACAGCTCAATTTCCAGACGGCTCAATTGCCAGACAGAGACAGACCGGCCCGCGCGACTTCCGCGTTGCCGGAAGGTTTCGAGCTGCACACCAGGTCCAGCAGTGCCGACACGTCGAGAATCAGTGAAACGCGGCCGTCACCCAGAATGCTGGCACCGGCGATTCCCGACACGTTCCGGAAGTTTTCCGCCAGCGACTTGATCACGATGTCCTCTTCTCCCAGCAGGTCGTCCACAGACAGGGCCAGTTCGCTTTCCTCTGAGCCGATGATGACCAGCGTGATGTCCTCGGGGAACGGCTCGTCGCTGTGCGGAGCCTCGTTCCACTCCAGTACCTCGCTGAGCTCGACGACCGAGACTACGCGGCCTCGCACCCGGGCCGCCTTGTGGCCGTGCACGGTGACCAGTTCTGTCCGTTTGAAGCGAACAATTTCCACCACTGACTCGACCGGCACGGCGTACACGCTTCCGGAGACCACCGTCAGCAGACTGGGAAGAATCGCCATCGTGAGCGGCAGTTTGATGGTGATCGTCGTGCCTATGCCGACCTGGCTGTCCAGCTCGACGGTGCCGCTGATCTGTTCGATCTTCGAGCGGACGATGTCCATTCCCATCCCGCGACCGGAAACTTCGGTGATCTGTTCGGCCGTGCTGAAACCGGGCTCCCAGATGAGTTGGTACGTTTGCTGAGGCGTGAGCCGTTCGGCGTCGGCAGCGGAAATGATGCCTTTGGCGATCGCCTTCTCGCGGATCTTCTCCGAATCGAGTCCCTTGCCGTTGTCGCGAACCTGAATCAGGATGCGGTTGCCGCGGTGGAAGGCGTCGAGTGTGACGGTTCCCTGCCGCGGTTTGCCGGCGGCTTCGCGCTCTTCGGGGGATTCGATGCCGTGGTCGGCCGAGTTGCGGATCATGTGGATCAGCGGATCGCCCAACTCGTCGATCATCCGCTTGTCCAACTCGGTCTTCTCGCCACGAATGACCAACTGGATCTCCTTGCCGTTCATCCGCGTGATGTCCCGGATGACCCGTTTGAAGCGACCGAACAAGGGGCCGATGGGGACCATCCGCGTGTCCATCACACTCGTCTGGATGCCGTCGGAGACCCGGTCGAGCTGGTGCACCGCCTCGGACAAATCGTTCAACAAGTTGCGGGCTTCGAACAACTGGGTCATGTCGCCGCGGACGATCTCCAGGTCGGCCCGAATCTGCTCGGCGTAACAGTTGACCGATTGGACATACACCAAGTCGCCGGAAGAGCGTTCTCCCAGTTCGCTCGTGTCCGCCAGCAGCCGGCTGAGCGAGTCTTCGATGTTCGTCAGCGAGGCCGATCCCTGACGATGTTTGGAGAGCCCCTTGAGCTTGCCGCTGATCTGTCCGAAACGGGCCTTGTTGATCACGAGCTGTCCGGCCAGATTCATGAGTTGGTCAAGACGGTCGATGTCCACGCGGATGGTTTCGGCCGGCTTGTTTTGGGCACGGTTCGTGGCGGGTGCCTTCTCCGGCGGGCGGGGCGAGCCCGCCAGCGGAGCGGCGGACTGGGCCGACGACTGGGCAACAGCAGCCGCAGGGGGCGCGGCCACCGGAGCCGCCGGCTCAGGAACTGGGGACGCCGATGTCACAGGACACGTGTCCGCTCCCCGGCCGGTCTCCGAATCATGGCTTGGGGCCGCAGACGGGCGGGCGGACGAATCCGCGGGCGGGGCGGTGGCCGAGTTGGGAGACGAGGCATCGGATGAATCCGCGGCCGCCGCAGCGCCCAGGGGAGAGGCAGACTCAACGGATGAGTTCGCCGGAGAACCGTCGGGCTGCGGAGGAGCCACCGTTTCGAGTTTGATGTCGACAACGCCGGCCAGGTCGATCTGACGCCGAACGAACTCCGGGTGGCACTCACTGGCGACGCCAAAAACGAGACAGGTCATCCCGGTCGTCTCTTCGAGCTGGCTCTCATCCGGATCACAATAGAACAGGTCGCCCATCGCCGTGAGGCGTTCGATGACGAGCTTCGCCTTGAGTTCGACCAACGGGAGCTGGTCCTCGAACAGGACCATTCCCAACAGCGCGCTCTGACCGGACGGAGCTGCTGCGGCCGCTCGTGACCGCTCGGAATCCGTCAGGTGATCGGCCCGTGCAACTTCCGTCGGTTCCGGTTCCTGAGCGGGCGTGCCGTCGTCATCTTTGGCAGCGGCCCTGTTGTCGGTACCGGCTTCCGGCCCTGTCCCGGTCTCGGTCGAAAACACCACTGCGTGGGCGTGCTTGAGCTGGCGGTAGGCCTCGGCAAGTGTGTCCGTGGAAACCGAATCGTTTTTCACCATCTGCAAGTAGGTTCGCAGCGAGTCGATCGAGAAGATGACGGCGTCCACCACGTCGGTGGTGATGGCGTGTCCGTCGTCCCGCAACTGCTGCAGCAGGTCTTCCATGAAATGGGACAGCTTGGCCACGCGATTCAACCGGACCGTTGCAGCCGCCCCTTTGACCTGGTGGCACAGCACCAAAGCCCGGTCAATCAGCACCTCATGGTCGTCCGCCAACATCACCTCCGAGAGCGCGTCGAGAGACGTTTCGCTTTCCTCGAGAAAGATCGACAGGTACTTGTCGGACAGGTCGATTTCGTCCGTCACATCTGCGAACGGATCGTCTTCCAGGGAGGATTCTTCCATCGTTGGGTCACTGGTTGTTTCACCGGCAAGGGGGAGAGAATCATCATCGGTTGCGGCAGTCTCCTCCGGTGCCCTTTCGAGTTTCGCGCCGTCTGCATGGGCCGGTGAATCCTCTGCCGGACCCTGCGATTCGTCGGCCGGCTCATCCCTGTTCGAATGGGAATCCGCGACACCAATGTCGTCGAGCAGCATCTGGATCTCCGTAATGATCTCGTCGCATGGCAGTTCTTCGCCGCCCGGTTCGCTCAACAGGCTGACCATTCCGGTCAGCCTGTCGAACGCCTGAAACATGACATCGACAACCTCACGGCGGATGGACAGCGAGTTGTTCCGCGCGGCATCGAACACATTCTCGATGTTGTGCGTCAGCCGGTTGATGTCATCCAACTGCAGCATGGCGGAAAGCCCCTTCATGCTGTGGGCCGCGCGAAACATCGTGTTGAGCAGTTCCAGGTCGACCTGCGGCGATTCGGTGTCATCCAGCGCGCTGACCAGCTCGTCCAGCACGAGCAGGTTGTCGTTCAAATCGGTCAGATAGCCCTGCGATTCGTCGAGGAATTCACCGAGGATCGTCCCCATGAATTCGTCGTCGAAGCAACTCGCGATGCCTGATTCCATGTGTCCTGTCCTTTATCGAGGGGTTCCGGAAGCGATCCTGGAGAAGGCCGCGGCGGGCCACGGTCTTCGCCCCGACGGGACACGGGTCAGCGGCCTGCGTCGGTTGCTGTCCGGATTGCTGCTGTTGTTGTCGGTTTGCCTGTTCAGGATTTGCGGTACAGCCAGGTGTGCACTTTTTCGTAGCCGCTCACGATGTCCGAGATTCCCTCGGCCGGACCGACCATCAGCAGCCCTCCCCGGGGGATGGACCGGTCGATGTTTCGGAACACGACATCCTTCGACGCGGCATCGAAATAGATGAGGACGTTCTTGAGAATCACCAGATCGAACGGTTTGCCAGGCAGCGGTTGTATGAGGTTGTGCTGTGAGAAACTCATCCATGCGGCCAACTCCGGCCGGGGCGTCCAGACGTCGTCCCGCGACTTGGTGAAGAACCGTCGCCGATACGTTTCGGGAACACGCCGCATGGCACGTTCCCGGAACCGGGGGTTCCGGGCCTGCTCCAGCGCGCCCACGCCGATGTCCGTCCCCACGATCTTGATGTCCCACTGGCTGTGATGCGGGAGCTTGCCGGCGAGACAACTGGCGATCGTGTAGGCTTCGTCCCCCGTGCTGCTGGCGGCCGACCAGATTCGCAGCGACTTGCTGCGTTTGCCCTGGCGGGCGGCGGCCTGCACCTCGGGAAGAAACGTCTCCTGAAACCAGTCCCATTGGCCGGCATCCCGGAACAGGTACGTCTCGTGAGTCGTGATTTCTTGCAGGAACGCATCCCACTCCGGATCGTTGGGCGGGAGCTTCTTGAGATGCGACAGGTACCGCGTGTAACAGTCGATCCCCGTCGCGCGGAGTCGCCGCCGCAACCGGTTGGACAGCAGACTGACCTTCTGCGACGAGATGCGAATCCCAGTCCGCTCGTAGATCAACTTGCCGAACTGGCTCAGTTGGGCGTCGGTCACTTGCTCGGTTAGCATTGTTGCAGGCATGTCTGTGCCGTTCCTTTTGACCATTGCGTCTGAATGCGTGACGTTTCCGATCAGCAACCGTAGGGTGGGCTTTGCCCAGCAACACAATTCGGGAAGATGCGGCAACTCGTTCGGTGGGCAAAGCCCACCCTACTCCTGACGACGGCCCCTTTGTGCGCCGCGGGAGGAACCGCAGCGCACTGGGCTGCTACTGTTGGCAGCAGCGTTGCCCGGAGCCGTCACTTCGAGTGGGACGCTCAGTTTTCCAGCTTGAAGCCGGAGACCAGGTCTCGCAGCGCGGCGGCCTGGGCTCCGAGTTCCTCGCTGCTGGAGGCCATCTCTTCGCTGCCGGCGGCCGACTGTTCGGTCACTTCCGAGACCTGCTGAATGGCGCTGGACACCTCGCCGGCGTTCTGGGCCTGTTCGACGGTGACGTCGGCGATTTCCGCAATTTTCTGGGCGGTGCCGTCGACTCCTTCGATGATCTTGGAGAGGGATTCGCCGGTCTGCTCGCTGAGCACGGCCCCTTCTTCCACGCGATGGGTCGACTCCTTAATGAGCGCGGAGATTTCCTTGGCCGCCTCGCTGGAGCGTTCCGCCAGCTTGCGGACCTCGTCCGCCACAACGGCGAAGCCCATGCCGTGCTCGCCGGCACGGGCTGCCTCGATGGCCGCGTTGAGAGCCAGCAGGTTGGTCTGGTTGGCGATTTCCGAAATGACCTGGATGATCTCGCCAATCTGTCCGGAGGAGGTCTTGATGCGGGTCATCGCCTCGATCGACTTTTTGACCGCCGCCCCGCCTTCCTTGGCAAGGCTGCTGGTGTCGGTGGCCACGCGATTGGCCTCGCCCGCGTTTTCCTTAACCGCATCAATGCTCCGCGCGAGTTGCTCAATCGAGGCACTCATCTGCTCGACGGAGGCGCTCTGCGTCTGAGCTCCCTGAGCGAGCGTTTGGGCACTTTCGGAGACAACGCGCGATCCTTCGGTGAACTGTGCGGCCCCTTCCACCACCTGGGAGATGACTCCGGTGAGGTCGGCGATCATCCTTTGCAAGCCGCTGGCCAATTCGCCGACAGCGTCGTCACCGGTCACGGTAATCTCCTGCGTGAGATCGCCGTCGGCGGCCGCATTGACGACCGTCAGCAGCTGGTCCACTTTCTGGCGGAGTTCGTCCTGTTGTTGACGTTCCCGTTCCTGGTTCTCTTGCTCACGCTGCTCGGCTCTCTTTTTTTCCGTGATCACTTCCCAGGCAACCATGGGACCCGCATAGTTCCCGCTCGCGTCGTAAATCGCGGAAGCTGACAGGTACAACGTCTCCTCACCGAGGGAGATCTCTGCGCTGTGCGGAAGATTCTTGGGATCGCTGAGCAGCTTACGCTGATGGGCCGGATTCGCATGGAAAACGTCGTAGGAGGCACCCACGATGTCGTCGACCTTGACGGGCAACAGGCTCTCGATCGTCTTGAGCGTGTCTCGAGAAGAGGGGTTCATGTAGACGATCGTCCCGTCGCGGTCGGCCAGGATGATGTTCAGGGGGGCATTTTCGACAATCGCTGCTTTTTGGGCGGCTTCGTTGCGAGCGCTCACTGCGGCGGAAACATTCGTCGCGTACTTGACAACCTTGTAAACCTTGCCCTGTGCATTAACGAGCGCGCTATAGCGGGCCTGCAGCCAGATTTCCTTGCCGCTCTTGCCGAATCGTTGGAACTCACCTTCCTGCGATTCTCCTCGTGACAAACGGGCCCAGAAGTCGCCGTACTCGGAACTCCGGGCATACTCCTTGTCGACAAACGTCCGATGGTGCTGGCCCTGGATTTCGTCGAGCGAATAGCCAACCGCTGTGAGGAAGTTTTCATTGGCAGTGACAATCGTGCCGTCGGGCTCGAATGAGATCACGGCTTGTGCCGCATTGATCGCTTCGATCTGGTTGGAGTAGTCGCGATTCTTCTCCTCCAGTTCCAGCTTCTGCGTCGTCACCTCCCAAGTGACCATCGGGCCGAGGTATTGGCCGTTGTCATCGTAGACGGGCGAGACCAGCAGGTCCGCCTTCTCGGGACCAATTTCAATCGTCGCGCGGTGAGGCAGGTTTCGGTCATCGGACAGAATACGGCGTTGCATCTCCGGGTTCTTGTGGAAGATATCCACCGACCGTCCCAGAATGTCTTCCACCGGACAGGGCAGGTACTGCTGCAACGTCTTGAGCGTCTTGACACTGGCCGGATTGACGTAGGTGATGTTCAAGTCGCGGTCGGCCAGGATTATGTTGATCGGCGAGTTCTCGGCCAGCGCCCGGTTGAGTGTCAGAGCGGATTTGGCGGCGGCCAGTTCTTCCCGGAGGGACTCCGTCTCTTTGCCTCCGGTGCCAATGCTGGTGCGTCGTTTGGTGGTTGTTGCGGCTGCGACCATGATGGTTTCTCCCGTTCGATGGTTGTGAATGGTGTGGGTTTGAATGGTGTCGGCTTGATTGATGTGCGTGATGCGGCGATCTGTGTGACGCGACAGGAAGCCGCGTTGTGGATACGACCCGGTGGTGCCTCTCAGACGCCGATGGCCGCTGCCTGCTCCAGCTCCGGCTGGTCGTCATCGAGAATGATCTGCTCGATGTCCAGAAGGATCAGCAGGCGCTCATCGAGCTTGGCCAGACCGACCAGATAGTTCTGTTCGAGGCCGGCGACGGTTGGCGGTGGGGGGGAAATCTGCTCCTGCGCAATCCGCAGGACTTCACTCACGGCATCCACGATGAGGCCGATCGTTTTACCGGCCACGTTGACAACCATGATCCGCGTCTCATCCGTGACACCTTCCTGCGGAAGTCCGAACCGCAACCGGAGATCAACGATGGGAATCACCGTGCTCCTCAGGTTGATCACCCCTTTGATGTAGGGCGGCGTTTGGGGAAGACTGGTGACTTCGCCGATGAGGATGATTTCCTGCACGCGAATGATCTCAATCGCATACTCCTCCTGGGCCAGTCGGAAGCTGACGACCTGCATGCTGCCTCCTGCTTCTCCCGTCCACGCTCCTTTCGCGGAAGGCTGAACAGTCACGGTAGGCACGGTGTGTCCCTTTCATTTCGAGGGGGGGGATATCGCCTGTGTCGTGCAGGACAGGCTGCCGGCGGCGGCTCACGTTCGACGCTGGCAAGTGCTGCACAAACAGACTTAGCTCGGAAACAGAAAGGTCGTGGAGTTGCCAACGAGAAAGTCAGCGAGATGGCATTGACGCGCCACGTTTCACCAGCACGTTGGCGGATGTCGGACAGGTTCACGCAGGACGACAAACCGGCCGTAGAGTTTCTGGCGACGAACCGGGACTGGCATCCGCATCGCCGTGTGCACTCATCCCGGCAGTCCGCCAGACGACACGAAAACAGCCAACAACAGACGTCGGCAGTTTTTCACCCCACACACGGGACAAGACGGATGCAGCCGCAGACGTCCCAAACGGCCCGAAGACCAAACCCGAGGACAAACGACATGGCCCAGGAACGCACGATCCTTCACGTGGACGATGACCCCAGCATCCTGCGAATCGTTCACAAGATCCTGACCGCCGAAGGCTACGACGTCGTTTCGCTGGACGACCCGACACTCGTCACCAAGCGGCGGCTGGAGTCCGGAGCCCGCGTCGTCCTGCTCGATCTGGAAATGCCCCAGATCGACGGCCTGTCCGTTCTTCAGGACATCAAAACCCAGGACGGCGGCGTGGAGGTCATCATGTTGACCGGCATCGTTTCCATGAGCACCGTGCTGCAATCCATGCGTTGGGGAGCCGAGGCGTGCGTGTTCAAGCCGATCACCGACAGAGAGCCGCTGCTGTCGGCACTGGAAGCGGCGTTCGACAAGATCAGCCGCTGGTGGAGCACGCTCGATGAACTCAACGCACGCCGACGGGGACGTTCCCTGCCGCGCCGCCCGGCCCTTCCGGAAGAAGCGCTGGCCGCCGGTTGCACGGAATAGGCGTCCCCTTGGCGGTGTGACCATCGGCTCTTCGACGGGTTTAGGTCCGTCGAGGCGTCGATCGCTAGCCGCCCGTTGAAAAACTCAATTCCGCGTGCCACTGCCGTCTCGGCAGTACGAGAAACCAGTAAGTTGTCAGACATCTGCCCGGCTCACACAGCCGTGGCACACGTTTTTCAACGGGCTGCCAGGTCACGCTGCAGCCGGCATCATCCTCTTGCCGATGGCAGCCGCAGGACGACAAGAACGCCAACTCCCGCAGCCGCGGCGATCACCCCCAACATCGCCCCGGACAGAGACGAGAAGGCGATCGTCGCACCGACGCAGAGCACGATCATTCCCACCGCCTGGACTTTGGCACTCCGCCGAACGCCGCGCTGCTGTTCCCAGTCTTGAAGAATCTGTCCGATGAACAGACAGCGGTGCAGCCGCTCGTTGAGCCGGGGCGACCACCGGGACAGAAAGAAACTCGCCAGCAGGAGAAACGGCGTCGCGGGAAGTCCCGGAAGCACGGCTCCGGCAACGCCCAGCGACACGAACATCGCGGCCAACCCGCCGTGGAATGCGCGTCGCCACCAGGAGCCGAGCGGATTCGACAAACCAGACTCGGCGATGATGTCTGCGGAACGGCTGCCGTTTCCCCGTCGGCAACTTTGATCCGGTGCTTGTTCCGGAGAGTGTTCCGGTTTCGCGAGATCGCCGTCGCCTGCCGGGGCATCGAAGGCCGTTCCGCCGAGTGAATCCACTGCGGCCTCTCGTACGGCCGGACACCCTTTCGGCGAGCTGTCGCCATCGAGCCGATGGGGGCGTCCCACGGGGGAGGCGTGTCCCGCATCGGCCTGGGGATCACGTTCGGCATCAGTACCTGCGCCAGTCCGCAGCCTGACGCGGGAAAGCGAAGAGGTCGTACTCACAGATCGGTCCGCTTTCGCCTTGGTTAGCAGGAACCCGCACGTGCGGCAACAAGCTGCGGATTCTCCGACCCGCAATACTGCGACACGAACGAAACAAACGATTCCCGTTCGACCGGCTTGGTCAGGTAGTCGTCGCAACCGACGGCCAGGCAGGACTCTCTCTCCCCGGCGATCGTGTGCGCGGTCAGGGCGACGATGGGGAACACGTACCCATGAGAGCGGAGCAATGTGGTCGCGTGATATCCATCCAGCACCGGCATCTGCATGTCCATCAGAATCAGGTGGAACGGATTCCCCCGGGCGGCGGCGTCCAGTGCCGCGTCTGCGGCGAGTTGGCCGTTCTCGACGAGTTCGACTTCCGCTCCCGCTTTCCTCAGGATGGCTGCCAGAATGCGTTGGTTGGCGATGGCATCCTCAGCCAGCAGAATGCGTCCCCGAAGCTGGCGACTTCCGAATTGGGCAGCCGGCACGGGAGCCGGTGCCCGGCTCAGCAGCGACATGGCGTCCGCTTCGTCGATCATCTCCACTGCATCCAGGGGACCGGTCTCGACAGACAAAGAAATGGCCGTCCCCTCGCTCTTGGTGCTGTGGACCTGCACGCTCCCGCCGAGCATCTGGACCAAACGCTTGCTGATCGCCAGTCCCACACCGACGCCGCCGTGGTCCCGCGACGGCGACATGTCGGCCTGAACGAATGGCCGAAACAGCACGCTTAGCTTGTCCGCCGGAATGCCGATACCCGTGTCGCGGATTTCCAACTGCCACTGGGGCCGGCTCAGCTTCGCCAGCACGCGGCTGCGAATGGCCACCTCGCCCCGGGCGGTAAACTTGACCGCATTGCCGACTAAATGCCGCAGCACTTCTTTGAGGCAATTGGCGTCGGTGAGAATCGTGCGCGGCATTGCACCGCTGAGGGTGACTGAGAACCCTAAACCTTTGCCCTCGGCCAGATGGCGAAAATCCTTCTGAATGGTGTCCAGGATGCCGAGGGGCGACTCGTCACGGAGGCGGATCTCCATCGCTCCTCCCTCCAACCGTGACAACTCCAACAAGTTGTCGATCCGCTGCGTGAGCTCTTTGGCATGATCGAGAATTCCTCGCAGTGACGAACCGCGGCTCCCCGGCGTCTGCGTATCGTCTTCCTCATCCAGCAGCATCTCGGCAAGCCCCTGGATGGTCGTCATCGGAGTACGGAGTTCGTGGTTGATGTTTCGCAGAAACTCCGTCTTCGTGCGCGTGGCCGATTCGGCACTCCCTTCCGCCTCCATGAGTTGACGCCGCAACCGGCCGATCCGGCAGAGCGGGGCGATGCGAAAACGGGCTGATGACGTGTTCCTGGGGGCTTCGAGGAATTCATCCACCCCCAATGCCAACCAGGACGCGGCATCCACTTGGTCGGCGTCTTTGACGACAACCACAAACGAGCACGGCTCTTGAGAAAGGCCGTCGCGCAACGTTTCCACCATTTGTTCGGAAAGACCCCGCTGGCACAGGCACGCCGAAAGCAGCACCAAGCTTGGCGAGGTTCGCGTCAGCAGCTCGATGACGGCTTGTGCATCGGTCGGGAGTCGCACCTCACAGCCGAGCGATTCGAGTGCCTCGACGATGGCCTCCCGTTCTGCGCAGCTCGGCATGATCACCCACGTGTCCAGTTTCCCGGTCGCTGGTGAATTGGCAGGGGGAGGCGTTACATCAGAATTGTGCATCGGACGGGGACCTGCTGGGCTGCCTGGTTCGAGTAATCGCTCGTGGCCGATGACTTGTTTGGGGAGGCCACGCGGAGCAGGCTGCCGGCTTGCACGGCACGACATTCGAGTCGCACACGGGAGGGGGACAAGCCGGCAGCATGCTCTGCAATCGCATCACGCCCCACGAACAAAGCGAAGAGACCACTCAACGTCATCGAGCAGAACAGCGGCGATCTTGTGGCGCGTTTGCGACAGACGGCCGTTCCGAGGCATTCCCGTCAACGCCCATCCTGCAGAATCCGGACCGTCGACTCGCCGAGCTTGCGAACATGTCCCGCGAGCGTGGCCAGCGGGCGGCGCATGCGGGATCACCCGACAAGTGAACGAAACGCCGTCTGGGCGGATGCTGTCGAGCAACGCGCCGCCCGCAATCGGACAGCAGCGCGGTTTGAGAAGCGGCCATTCAAGCAGACGGATCCTCGCCACCTTCGTGAAGCACTGGCAGGCAAACTCGAAAGACCGCCCCCTTGTTCCGGTTTGACGCCGCGCTGATCTCTCCGCTGTGGGCAGTGACAATCGACTGGCAGATACTCAATCCGATGCCCATGCCGGATTCCTTCGTCGTCATGAACGGTTCAAACAGCCGGTCGCGGATTTCCGGTGAAAGTCCACAGCCGGAGTCAGCGATTTCAAACACGGCCCGGCCATTCTGTCGGAACGATCTGACGTCGATCCTGCGTTCCGAGGCGTCCACTCCCAGCATCGCGTCGCGGGCATTGGTTAACAGGTTGACAATCACTTGCTGTATCTGCACGCGATCCATGCTCACCGAGAGAGGTTCGTCGGGAAGTTGCGTCTGGGTCGTCACGCTGTGGTACCGGAGGTCGCTTCCGATCAGCTTCAGGGTGTCTCGAATCAGTTGATTGACGTCCCACGTGGACTTGTGCGGCTTGATATTCCGCACAAAGTCGCGGACCTGGCCGAGAATCCCGCCGCTGCGTTCCACTTGCTGCACGATGCGATCCACGGATTGACGCAACCGTGGGTCCGCACTCTGACCACGTTCCAGTAGCACCCGGCAGATGTCCGAGTCATTAGAAATCGCCGCCAAAGGCTGCGCAAGTTCATGCGACAGCATCGCCACCATTTGGCCCATGGTACTGAGCCGCGCGACATGGGCCAGCTCGGCATTTTGCCGCTCGAGTCGTTCGTTCGCCTGCTTCCGTTCCGTCGCATCCTGGACAAAAACCACCAGAAACTCGGAATCTTCATATTTCAGGAAGGAGATCATGAGGTCAATGGGATAAACCGAACCGTCCTTGCGCTGGTGAGTGGCTTGCCAGCGAAGTGCTTTCTCCGTCCTGGCGGTTTGCCACACGGAAGGCCAGTCGTCAGCGGACGTATTAGGGTTGATGTCCGGTACGCGTAACTGCAGCAACTCCTCGCGCGAATACCCGAGCGATTCGCAGGCCGCCTCGTTGACATAGCGAAACCGTCCCTCCACGTCGATGCGGTAAATCTCGGTGAGGCTGTGGTCGACAGAGAACTGAGTGAACTGAAGCTGCCGCTCACTTTCCCGAAGTTCGCGAAAGATGAGCAGGCTGCTGAGTGCGTCTTCAAGACGCCGGCGGATTGCACCGAACAGTCGTTGCTCCTGGCCGGTCCACACACGTGCATGGGAACATTGATGCAGGCTCAGGATCCAGGGCAATCCAACCCGGGGGATCACAGGAGTGAATAGCAGTGAGCGGATTTGGAATTGCTCGACGACTTCCGGATTGATGACCTGCCGAACCTGCGCTCCGTGAATTGCCATCGGCTGATCGGCGGCGAGCAACATGTGCATCGTGTCACGTGTGGTCTCATCGACCGGCAGGCGGAAACCTCTCGGACGACTGCTGGAATACTCGGGGCGGGCATGCTCAAACTTCACTTGCACGAACTGCGCGCTCGGGTCGCAGGGATACATCAGCCTCGCGCGGTCGCAAGCGAAGATTGTGAGCAATTCTCGCACGACGGTGTCGAGCAATTCTTCCGGATCCTGGGCGCCGACGATCAGACGGTTGATGCGATCCATCGACTGAAGATGTTGAAGCTGGGACTCGCGGTCGATCTCGAGCTGTTTGCGCTCTGTAATGTCAGTGCGGACACCGACGATCCCACCGGCGCGCGTTTTACACTCGCTGATCCGCAACCAGCGGTCGTTCCCCAATTGCTGCAAGTACGTGCCTGACGGGTTCTGGTGCTGTGCAACACGTTCCCGCACCCACTCTTCTTCCCGTCCGACCGCCTCCCGGACCTGTCCGCGATAGGCCGAGCTGCGAACGTGGTCTTCGAACGTGGCGCCCGGGACGAGCAGATCCTCGCTAACGTCGTAGATTTCCCGGTACCGGCGATTGCAGAGGACGAGACGATCGTTCGCATCATAAAGAGCGAATCCATCCGGAATGCTTTCGATGGCATCAGTCAATTGGTTTCGCAGGCGTTCGGACTCACATTGGCTGTGTAGCAACGCTTCTCTGGATTTCCGTTGGTCGGTGACGTCTTGCAGAGAACCGGACATGCGAACCGATTTGCCCTCAGCGTCGCGCACCGACTGGGCGCGCGAGCGGAACCAGCGGAACTGGCCGTCCGCATGCCGCATGCGATGTTCGACGTCAAAGGGGCGATGCTCTGTTTGATGCCGCTCCGTCGCCTGCTGCAACTCTTTGAGATCGTCCGGATGAATGAGTTCGGCCCAAACGCCGCCGGATGCTGTCCGCTCCTGGGGGGCATGGCCAAGCAGCTCCATGCCTCGCGCTGAAATCCAAACGGTGTTGGTGGCCATGTCCCAGTCCCAGAGGCCGTCCGAAGTGCCCTGGACCGCGAGTTCCAATCTCTCCTGAGCTTCGTGCAGCTTTCGTTCCGCCTGTTTGCGGGCCGTGATGTCTTCGACGATCGCGACGTGCTGGCTGGGCGCTTCACCTGAAGTCCAGACCGGCGAAACGGTGAGATTCACCCACACCGGCGAACCGTCCTTGTGGATCAGCCGTTTTTCCCTCGTGAACTCGAGGATCACTCCGCCGGCCAATGGAGCGGTCTTATCGAGGCCCTCCTGAAGGTCGTTTGGATGAGTGACGGACATCCACGTCCGGCCGATGAGCTCCTCGGCCGGGTAACCAAGAAGACGGACGCATTTGTCGTTGACGCGCACAAATCGGCAGGATTGCGATTCGAACAGCGCGACGGCGACACCCGCCTGTTCGAACATGGAACGAAACCGCCGCTCGCTGTTCTTGAGCGCATCCTCGGCGCGCTTGCGTTCCAGTTCCGCACCGGCCCGTGCTGCGACGACCTGCAGGATCGCCTGGGCCTGCCCTGGAGCCGCAAGGGGCCGGTCATGTGTCAGCGCAATCAATCCGAGGATCTGGCCGTCGCTGGCGACCAGCGGAATCCCCATGTACGCGTCGATTTCCATCTCGACGAGCCATTCGTCGTGGGGGAAATCTCGCTGCACACTGCTGGAATAGTGGCACAGGGATTGTTGCAACACACTCTCACACGGTGTGCCACGAAGGTTGTAGCGAATGTTGTCGGCGCGTTCTCCCTTGTGTGAAAGGGCAATCGTCTGCACTTGGTCGGGATTCGACGGTTCGAGTTGGCCAATCGCGGCAAACTTGACTTGGCAGGTCCGGCACAGATGTCCGGCCAGAGCATGAAAGAAATCCTCCCCCGTCTCGGTCTCGATGCCTGCAATGATCTGCCGGATCGTCTCTTCGGCCCGTCTCTGACCCGTCACGTCCCTCCCCACGCCATGTAACACGTCTTCGCCAGGCTGGGGAGCGGAGACATTCCAGAGGATGGTCCGGGAGGTGCCATCTTTGCAAATAAGGCGGGATTCAAAGTTCGTCACGTCCTGACCGCGATCGAGCCGCTCCGAATGCCCAATAGCCGCCGGCCGATCCTCAGGATGAAAAAACTCCAGATACCGCCGACCAAGAAGTTCGTCACGGCCGAACCCCAGGATTCTCTCCATCGCGGGGTTGATGCGCGTGAGGTGTCCGTTGCAGTCCGCGATGCATAACAGGTCTAGGGACGATTCAAAGAAACGTTCGTGTTCCCAGGCAATCCGGTCGCGTTCCCCTTGCAGGCTGGCCCGCAGCAGAACCACCAAAGACGTCGTCGCGAGGAAGCCCCACAGGGCTTCTTGCCCCGTCCACGGATCATCGGTGATAAACGGGCCCAGTCCGATGGCGGTCGACACGATCATCACCGCCATGAATACGAAGACAGAGCAGGCAGACTCCCAGGCGCGGAAACGCAGCATCACCCACCACAGCAGGAGGATTGGGAGAAAGTCGACCGCGAACGAAAACCGGCCCGAGACAGTCTCCTTAACAGTCAAAGCCACCACCGCCACCACGGCCGTCAGTGTGCCGAAAAACACTCCCAATCGGCCTTCCTGGTTCAAA
Source organism: Planctomycetaceae bacterium (assembly GCA_029259845.1). Classification (GTDB taxonomy): domain Bacteria; phylum Planctomycetota; class Planctomycetia; order Planctomycetales; family Planctomycetaceae; genus JAHBXU01. Next base: position 22,281 of record JAJDEI010000016.1, read on the forward strand.
CGCGCGAGCACTTGTGCATCCCAGAGCAGTACGAGCGGTGCCGCCAACAACACACCCGCAGCATCGCCCAGCCACCAGGACACCCAGATGCTTCCCAAGCCGGCTCCGCTTACATTGTCGGCCAAAGACAGCGCCCCGGTTCCGAGCGTGGCACTCACCATCGTGCTGAGCGCTGCGCCAAACAGAACGAACAACGCCACGTCGCGATGCCGCTCAAACGATGATCGAAAGTCACCCACGTAACGCAGCAGCAAGCAGCCGGTGATCGCCCCCAGCGTGTTCCCGGATGCGACGAGACCCGCGATCCAGGCCGGCGTTCCCATGGAAATCCCGATCAGGAAAGCGCCCGCCCAGACGCCGGGCCAGAAGCGCAATCCCCATCGCACGAGGACGGCCAGGGCGATCCCCGCGGGAGCCCAAACCAACGTGACGTTCGTCCCCGCATTCGGCAACGCCAACCCCAGCCAACCCAGGACGAAATAGGTCGCCACGAGCGCGGCCAGGCCAACCAAGTATCGCGCGCGTCGACCGGGCATCTCCGGACTCAATTCAGGGGATGAGGCGGTGAAGAGTTCCACGGGGGCAGTGTATTGCGGTTGCCAGAATATGTGTAGCGGTGGTTTCCACTGCCAGGTGCCGTATTCGCCGGATGGAAGCCACCGCGACGTCTGCGGAGACGCTACCCCAATCTGACGGTCCCTCTAATGAGACCATGTCGTGCGCACGTCCGGATTGCAGAGAACCCGGGTCACCAAGACCCGTTGCCGCAAGATCCCCCCCGCAAGAAAGCTCAGGCAGTCCCTATGTTCCTCCCCCCGTCAGCGATTGGCAATCGCCGCGCAGCCGGCCCAATGCGACATCCAGCGCCGGCTAGTCGGCTGCTTGTCCCTTTCGACTTGGGGGAGTGGCTTCGGGAGTGATCGAATCCGGCTGGCTGTGCATCCGCTGGAAGAGGGGGGGACGGGGGTCGTCGACACGAATGTCACTTCCGGCCGTCGTTTCAAGGGAGATCTTTGAGCAAAGGAATCCCAACTCGCCGACGGAATCGGCCTGCATCTTTGACAGGATGGATCGCCGGCGTCGGTCAACTGTTCGCATGCTGAGGCGCAGCTTCCGGGCCAATGCTTTGATGGGAGTACCGGCAATCATGCCCTGGGCAATCTCCCGTTCTTCTTCAGTCAGCGTCGCCAGCCTGTCCCTGATTCCCTGACGCCGATGAATCCGGGCATGGGATTCCGAACTCTTCGCTGTGGCGATTGTGACCGCCGTGATTAACTCCACGACCTGATAGGGCTTCTCGATGACCGTGACAGCCCCTCGGTTCATCAGTTCCACCGTGGTCGGCACGTCAGCGTATCCGGTGACCACAATCACCGCCAATGCCGGGGAGACGGTTAACAGCTGCCGCTGCAGTTGCTGGCCATCCATAACGGGCATCTGAAGATCAGCGATGACGCAGCCAACACTTTCAGAATCGACCGTCGCCAGAAACCTCTCCGCCGATTCGAACGCACAAACCTCAAAGTCATGTGCCTCCAGGAGTGCAGAGAGCGACGTGAGAACATGCCGATCATCATCAACGACGTAGATTGTTTGAACATTACCCATTGGCGGCCCGCCATTAACGTGTGACGTACACCCTGTCTTCAGTCTGCGTTGGTCCTCAACCGTGACTCTGACGCGACTCTGATGAAGATTTGCCCTTTCTGTTTCTGATCCCCTCCCGACAGACTATCCAAGCCGACGAGCCAATCCGGGAATCGATTTCAGGAGACGGGATTTAAGTACTCTGACTTCAAGGCACGGTTCGCGCCGATCGGCAACTCACCCGAGAATTCGGGCATTGACAAGTCGCGAAACCGGATTTCGCAAATCCTTTGTTCAACGCATTGATGACTGCTCATCGGAACGAGTTGTGCAATGGTTTGTGCGAAACGGGCCGATCGTCCTTTTGGCAGTAACGCCTGTTTTATCTAGTGATCGGAATTCGTCAAGAGAGACTTGCGGCGTGATTGCGACACAACACGTGCAGTCGGCTCCGGATAGCCGACGTCTGATTGACCGCGAGGAATCGGAATGACATCTATCGGGCGGACGTTCAATCGCGGAGCGAAATGCACTTCCGTCAGTTGTGCCCGGATCGGGGATGAGCGACGGGGAAGCGTTGAGTTCCCGAAATCGCCGCATCCTGAGCCGGCTCAGCGGGAGCCTCGCCCTTCTGAATCCGAAAGGTTGTTTCGGCCCATCGGCGGCAGCGGCCATCGTTTTCCCCGGATCAATTGCCGAAAGGCCGGTGCCACTCAGCGTAGTTGCGACAGCATCGTCTTGGCAGCCGTGCCCAGGAACAGCGTGTCGACCGATACTGCGATTAACGTATAACCTTGCTCGATCGGGGGGCGGACGGCGTCCGCGGTGACACCGAAGATGCCGAGCGGCATGTTCACCTTCTGGCACGCGGCGGTCACGCGGTCGATCGCTCCGGTCACCACCGGGTCGTTGATCTGCCCCATCTTGCCAAGGCTCGCCGCCAGATCGTAGGGCCCGAGCAGCACCGCATCGATGCCCGGTACCGCAACCATCGCCTCGATGTTCTTCACCGCATCGGCGTGCTCCGCCTGCACGATCACAACGACCTCTTCGTTGGCGGTGTCCATATACTCCTGAAACCGCAATCCGTACCCGTGCGCCCGTCCGAGCCCCACACCCCGTGCGCCGATGGGTGCGTAGCGCGAGTAACGGACGACATCAGCAACCTGTTCGGCGGTGTTGGTTTGAGGCACGATGATGCCCGCGGCTCCGAGGTCGAGGACCCGCTTGATCGGCGATTCCTCGGCTGCCGGAACGCGCACGATGCACGGAACCCGGTCACCGACCGCTTGCAGGATTCCCAGCACGTCGCTCGTCCCCAGCGCACCGTGTTCGCCGTCGATGAACAGCCAATCGAATCCGACGTCGGCGAGAATCTCCGCCACCGAGGGAGTCGGGATCGTCACCATTGTTCCGATGAGCGTCTCGCCCGCTTTTAGTCGCGCCCTGAAACTGACCGTCATGATGTCTCCGCTTGTCATGGACTGAGATTCATCCAAGCCTGCCGCGCCTCTCGGAGGAGCAGGCAACCGAATTCTTTGCAACCGAGATCTGTTGAACCCGCGGATTGAACCCGCGCATGTTTCTGCGACGCCGCTGATGCCACGACTATGACTACGGAGCCGCCGTTCAACAACCATACGGGCGAGCAATGTCCGCAACGTCACTTCGGGGCGCCGTTTGATCGGGCATTGTCCTCGATTGCGGTGACCGGCTCGCGAGGGTTGATTCGTCCAGGGGAGGGTGCCAGACTGATAGCCGTCTCCGAAACGTCCGACCGATCTCATGAACAACCTGGAGGTGCCGCATGTCTAAACGCGATGCCCTGCCCGAATTGATCAGCACTCTCAAGCAGCAACGCGATGAATTGCAGTTGCACATGCATCTGGCCAAAGCCGAGGCCAAGCAGGAGTATGAGCGGCTGACAGACCGCATCAACGAATTGACCGACCAATACGAGCCCGTTCGCAAAGCGACTGCCGAGTCTGCCGATAACGTGATCGCTGCATTGACATTGGCCGCCGAAGAGATGAAGGCCGGGTTCGAGAGAGTCCGCAAGTCTCTCGAATCGAAGTGACGGCGATGTCACCGGCCAGTCGGCCATGCTCACCCGTCCAGCAGCAGTGACCGGCCCCGCTTCATCATCCGGTCACGCAGTCCGTCGCTCACCAGGGGAGGAACGCAAGCACGGAGAAGGTGGCCAGATGATTGATCAACAACAGGAGGACCAAATCAACAACACGGCCCCACCACCAGCGGACGGTGATTAGCAGCAGAACGGGCACGCCGACATTCACGCCTGCAAACACCGATGCGGCGACGATCGGATCGTTGCGGATCAACCACCACAATCCGACGGGCAACACCAGATGCAACGGCACCGTCCAGCGAGCGTGCCACAGCAGGCTCGGAGCCGCCCCCGGCGCACTCGGAGCCGCCCCCGGCTCATTCGGAGTCGCCTCCGGTCCAACAATCGATTCGGGAGGATCGCCGGATTCGCCCAAAGGCACCGCTTTCTCCAGACGGAGTGCCGGGTCGGCTTCCGGATGCTCAGCTTCGCACAGACGGCGACTCATCGCGTTGTTGTCACCTGGATGACGCCATCGCCTGTGCCGCAGGAATCGTAGACACAGTCCGGCTCAGCGGCGAGAGGGTCGCCGGTGACGGCAAACGCACGGCTTCGGCTGCCGCCGCAGATGTCGTTGTAATCGCACGTGCCGCATTTTCCTTTCAACTGAGCCGCGTCACGCAGCGCCACGAACGTCGGATGATGCTGATAGATGTCGACGATCGAGTCCTGCGGGAACCGGCCACATTTCAACGGCAGGAACCCGGCCGGGTAAATCTCGCCCGTGTGGCTGACGAACATGACTCCCCGCCCGTCGCGGACTCCCAAGGGAGCCCGATGCGTTCGTCCGCGGGCGGCGTGAGTTGCGCCAGCCGGCTCCGCCAGCGGATCGCCGTTTCGCCTGAGCACGAAGCGGCGGTAATGCGGTGCCTCGGTCGTCTTGATTCCGAAGGGGCGGCGTTGCGACTGCTGCCAGAGTCTCTCGAATGCGATCTCGTACTCCTCCGGAGAGATTCGCTGCTCGTCGATGCCGCGCCCGACCGGAATGAGAAAGAACACCGACCACATGGCGATGCCCTCCGCTGAAAGCAACTCGGCGATGTCGTCGATCTGGTCAAGGTTGCGACGGGTGATGGTCGTGTTGATCTGCACGGGCAGATCGTGTTGCCGTGCGTGGTCCAACATCTGCAACGTGCGGTCAAAACTTCCCTGCCAACCTCGGAACGAATCGTGCGTCTCTGCGTCGGCACCGTCCAGGCTGATGCCCAGCCGGCTGACACCGGCCTCCTTCGCCCGATGCAAGGCGTCGGCTGTCGCCAGCGGCGTCGCGGAGGGAGTGAGCGCCACCTGCAAACCGGCGTCGCTGGCATGGCGGATCAAGTCAAACAGGTCGGCCCGCTTCAAGGGATCGCCGCCGGTCAGCACGAGGACGGGGGGACGGTCAAAACCAGCCGCCTGTTCGATCAGCGCTTTCGACAGTTCGGTGCCCAGTTCCCCCGGGTGAGCGTGCTCCTGAGCCGACGCACGGCAGTGCCGACAGACAAGATCGCACGCCTGCGTGACCTCGTAGTAAAGCATCAAGGGTTGAACGTCGAAGTCGGACGCGCTGTAGCGCGGAGTTGCCGAACGCATTCGTGCCGTCCTTTGCTGATCGATTCATCTTCTGCCGAGTGTGGTGAAAGCCGATCACCGGCGCATTCGCTCCGCCCTGTCTTGGAAGCAGACAGAGCATCGGATGCTGTGCGCCTTGGGCGTCTCGTCATTCACGCGCGGCAGTCGAATTCCCGGAAAAAGTTTTCCTCGGACTGGTTTTGTGGTAGAATCAATTGCCTTCCCAAACGGGCCTCAACGAGGGTCGTCGTGGTTGCCTCAACCAATGCGGTCCCGCTCGCCTCGCCCAACGCCCGCCAACAATTCCAAGCACACCGGCCTCATGAGCTTCACGCCGTTGGGCTGAAAAAACCTTACGGCGACCTATTGTGGATGTCAAGGTCCTTATATTATCTCGTCGTCCTTCCCCACATGTCCCCGCCCCGACAAGCCGCAAACGGTGATGCTCCGCTGAGCCGAATCTCCAATTGACACCTGCGGTGAGAGCCACAACGATTGAACCGCCGGTTTTTTCATCGGCCAGTACTGGTTTACGGGACCTTGTTGTGATTTCCCAAACCGTCGATTACGCCCTGCGTGCCGTTGTTTTCCTGGGGAATCAGCCTGGGAAATCGTGTACGACGGCGCAGCTTGCCGATGAGATCGATGCCCCGCCCGGCTACCTGGCCAAGGTGATGATAGGGCTGAGCCGTGCGGAGATTGTCCGTTCGCAGCGTGGTCCGAACGGTGGCTGTACGCTGGCACGTGATCCGAGCGGACTGACGATCCTGGAAGTGGTCAACGCAATCGACGCCTTTCACCGCATCTCCGTCTGCCCGCTGGGCCGAGCCGCCCACAGCGGCGGCCTGTGTCCGCTGCATCGGCGGATGGACAACGTGATGGCGGCGGCTGAGCTCGCCTTCGACCAAACATCTCTTGGAGAGATTCTCGAAGAACCCGGTTTGTTATGCACCTTGCCCTGTGTCTTCGAACCTGTGAATCTCGGCCCCCTGCCGCCGGAGTAAGTCAGCGGGACAGGCACATGTTCCAGTCATCCTCCCACCACCCCGGACGCCGTCCCCGACTCGACAATGTGGTGATGCCGGCCGCCGACTGCTCGTCTGATGGCGCATCCGGAATAAACACTCGCGCCATTCCTGCCGATAAGACCGTGGAATCAACATGCCGAAACGCCCAGTCACTCGACGCGCCGCGATCGTCGCTCTGATCCTGAGTGCCGTTGCGATGCTGCAAGGCCCGGCCCCCGCGCGTGCCGCGGATTCGCCGCACAAAGCCCGTATGGCGACGGACGAGGCGTTCCAATCGGACGTGCGGCCGATCGTGGAGAAGTACTGCATCGACTGTCACGGCGAGGAGGAGCCGGAAGCAGACGTGTCACTGCACAATCTGGGAGATTCCGAACAAGTCCTTGAAGACCGGGACACATGGACCCGCGCCCTGCAGATGCTGACGGTCGATGGCATGCCCCCCAAGGATGCGGATGACCGGCCGTCCAAGGACGAGCGGGACAAGCTTGTCGAGTGGCTCGATCTGAAGCTGTTTCACGTCGACTGCGACGTGGCGGACGATTCCGGCCGCGTCACCATCCACCGGCTCAACCGGACGGAATACAACAACACTGTTCGCGATCTGCTCGGGGTCGATATTGACCCCGCCCGCGACTTCCCGTCGGACGATGTTGGTTACGGGTTCAGTAACATGGCCGACGTTCTCTCGCTGCCGCCGCTGTTGTTTGAGAAATACGTTGACGCCGCAGAACGCATTGCTGCCGCCACAGTTCTGACCGAGGCTGACGCCAAACGCAGGCAACGCTTCGATGCCGCGCGTCTCAAAACCTCGGAATCCGCCCGAAATCGCGAGGAATGGGTTTGGATGACATCACGCGGATCGGCCTACCGGGAGCAGGACATCCGTATCTCCGGCGAGTACACCATTCGCGTCGAAGCGCAGGCCGACCAGGCGGGGCCCGATCCGGCCCGTCTGGAGATTCTCGTCGATGGCCAGCCGGTCGTCACTCACGACATCCAGGGGCAGCGCGAACCGGCGATGTATGAAGTTCAAGTCGATCTCGAACAAGGCCGCCGCAAGATCGAAGCGGCGTTCATCAACGACTACTACCAACCTAAAGCCGAGGACCCGAAGGACCGCGACCGGAACCTCGCCGTGCGGTTTATCGAGATTCAAGGGCCGGCCAACGCCGCTCCGCCGGAGTTTCACCGCCGAATCGTCTTCACAACACCGGCGGAGGACAAAACCGTTGAGGAAGCGGCTCGCGACATCTTCGGCCGTCTGTTGCCCCGCGCCTTTCGGCGGCCGGTCGAGACTGCCGAAATCGACCGATTCGTACGACTGGTCGAATTCGCCGTCGAGCGCGGCGACTGGTTCGAGCGCGGAGTTCAAGTCGGCCTGCAGGCGGCACTCGTCTCACCCCACTTCCTGTTCCGTGTCGAATCCGACGGACACGACGACGGCCCACCGGGCGACGCAACGTCGCCGCACAACATCAACGACTATGAACTCGCCTCGCGGCTGTCGTACTTCCTGTGGAGCACGATGCCGGATGAGGAACTTTTCCGACTGGCCGAACAGGGGCAACTGCACGAACCGGAGACGCTGGATGCTCAGGTTGGCCGCATGCTGGCCGACCCCAAAGCCGAGGCGCTGGTCGAAAACTTCGCCAGCCAGTGGCTCACACTGGCCAACATCGTCGAAGCGCAGCCGAACAAGGAGCTGTTTCCCGAATTCACCCCCGAACTGCGGGCGGACATGGTGCAGGAAACGAAGATGTTCGTCCGCAGCATTTTCCACGAAAACCGCAGCCTGCTCGGCTTTCTCGATGCGGACTTCACATTCGTCAACGAACGACTGGCAGCGCATTATGGCATTGACGGTGTCGAAGGGGACGAGTTCCGCCGTGTGTCGCTGCCGGAGGGGAAACGGACCGGGGTGCTCACGCACGCCAGTCTCCTGACGATCACTTCGAATCCCGACCGCACGTCACTCGTCCGCCGCGGGGCATGGATTCTCGACAATATTCTGGGACTGGACCTCCCCGATCCGCCCGCCAATATTCCGTCCCTGGAGGAAGGAGCCAAAGAGTCGGGAGCGACCTCAATGCGGGAACAGTTGAAGATTCACCGGGAGATGCCGACGTGTGCCTCCTGTCATGATACACTTGATCCGCTGGGTTTTGGTTTCGAGAACTTCGACCCGATCGGCCGTTGGCGCGAGACGGTCGAAGACCTGCCCGTTGACGCCGGTGGGACCCTGCCCAGCGGCGAATCGTTCAGCGGACCGGTCGAACTGGCTGCTATCCTCAAGAAACGTAAAGACGAGTTCGCCGAACTCATCACCCGGAAAATGTTAACCTACGCCTTGGGGCGCGGCCTCGAACTGCCCGACTCCTGCGCGGTCGACGACATCGTCGCCGACCTGCGCGAAAACGATTACCGATTCACGGCCCTCGTGCGGGGCATCGTCCACAGTAAGCCGTTTCTCATGAGACAAAGTGACGGCTCCTGAGACGAGAGGACGATACACGAACTATCAACCGCTCGGCGGACTCGGTCAACACCCTTCCGCCCGGCGAACAGAACCTGAGGCCCGGCCATGAACATGAAATACCCTCTTCCGCGACGCACCGTCCTCAAAGGCCTTGGCACGGCAATGGCTTTGCCCATGCTGGAGGCGATGGTCCCCAAAGCAGCCGTCGCCAAAGGCGACCAACCCGCCGCACCGGTCCGCTTGGCATTCATCTTTTTTCCCAACGGAGCCATTCCGAAAAGCTGGATGCCGGAAGGCGACGGACGCGAATGGGAGTTGTCGCGGGCGCTTGGGCCCCTTGCGGAACACAAGCAGCACCTCACTGTATTGACCGGCCTCACGCAGAATCATGGCCGGGCGAATGGCGACGGAGCCGGCGACCACGCGCGATGCGCCAGTTCGTTCCTCACCGGAGCCCAACCGTACAAGACCGACGGGGCCAATATCAAAGTCGGTGTCTCCGTCGACCAGGCCGCAGCCGACTTGATTGGCAAACAAACGGTCTTCCCGTCGCTCGAACTGGGCATCGAGCGCGGTCGCAACAGCGGCAATTGCGACTCCGGTTATAGCTGTGCCTATTCGGCCAACGTCTCGTGGAAGACGGAAACCACGCCGATGGCCAAAGAGATCAATCCCCGCTTGGCCCTGGAGCGATTGTTTGGATCACCGGACGCAGCGATCGGCCGTGCCGAACGGGACGCCTATCGCCAGAGCATCCTCGATCTGGTCGCCGAGGACGCCGCACTGCTTCACAAGCGGCTCGGCAAGACCGACCAGCGCAAACTGGACGAATACTTCACCAGCGTTCGCGAACTGGAAGTGCGCATCGACCGCGACGCCACCCGGCTGCAGGACGTCCCGGAATATGACCTCCCCGCCGGCATCCCCAAGGAACTGGAATCCCACATCCAGTTGATGTACGACGTCATGGTGCTCGCCTTTCAGACCGACTCCACTCGCATCAGCACGTTGATGCTGGCCAACGCGGGCAGCAACCGCAGCTACCCGATGGTCGGCGTCAAAGGAGGGCACCACAGCCTGTCGCACCACCGCGACGACGAACAGAAAATCGAGGACCTGACGAAAATTGACCTCTTCCTCGCCAGTCAGTTCGGCGACTTCCTCAACAAGCTGAAGTCGGTCTCCGAGGGCGACCGCACGTTGCTCGACAACAGCCTGATCCTCTACGGCAGCGGCCTCTCCGACGCCAACCGGCACACGCACCACGACCTGCCGATCGTGCTGGCCGGCAGCGGCGGCGGCCAGTTTGAGACGAATCGACTGCTCAAGCATGAAAAAGACACCCCGCTCAACAACCTGTTCGTCGCAATGTGCCACATGGCCGGCGCCAACGTGGGGACGCTGGGCGACAGCACGGGCCCGCTCAAGCTGTGAGAAGGCTTGTCTGGCGCAGAGTCGAAACTCACAATCGAATCCGAGCCCTGAGCGTGAGCGACGGGTGTCCACGAGCAACGGAAGAGGGGGTTTCCGCAGTATCCCGACGTCAGTCGGCACATTGTTGACGTCGGAAATCGTCAACGAGGGGTGGCCCAGCCGGAGCAGATTGCAAATCCGTCCCGCGCCAATCTGACCGACGGCACGACAACTCACGAGACGGCGGCTCACTTCGGAATCCGCTGGGCTGTCGACTCCCGGCCACTGTGCCATTTCGCGGGGTCCTCAGCGGTCGGCTGCTGGACATCGGCCTCTTTGACAGCCGCGTCGCCAACCCGCGAAAGCGGCGTGTACTGTGGGTGCGGGCCTTCGCAGTACGGGCTGTTTGACTTGGCGTTGTAGCAGCAGACCATCGACCAACGCGGATGGATCGAACGGTTCTGATCGCTGCGGTGCAGCAGGTTGCCGTGGAAAAACACGGCATCTCCCGGCTCCATCTCGACGTAGATCAACTCCAGACGTTTCAGGATTTCCTCGACCCGGTCGCGGTCGGCGCCGACCTGGTCGTCGACTTTGAGATGCTCAATGCGTCCCAATTGATGCGAGCCGCGCACCACCTGCAGGCAGCCGTTCTCGCGGGTCGCCGGATCGACGGCAATGAAAACGCTCACTACGTTGGGCCAGAGCATGCCGTTGTGATACCAGTACCCGTAGTCCTGATGCCACGCCCACGCCCCGCCTGTCTGGGCGTCCTTCATAATCATCTTCGTGTGATAGTGATACGGCTCGTCCCGGAGGATTTGTTCGGCGGCGTCCGCCATTCTGCGGCAGCGTGCGAACCATCCATAGATGCTGTCATCCGGATGATTCCACAACGCCAGCTTGACGCTCCCCCCTTCGCCATCGCGTCGGGCAAAAGCGTGGGCGCTCAGCGCCTGGTCTGCATGGGCCGTCTCGCGGAGCCGGCCAGTTTCTTCGGCGTCAAACAGGCCGCGGCGGATCAAAAAACCGTCTTCGTCATACTGGGCGAGTTGCTGTGGGGTCAGCGGGGCAGTCATGGGTGTTGCTCGGTTCTGTCGAGGGTGTGATTGAAAATCGTTCCCAACTTAGCCGCCCGTTGAAAAACTCAATTCTGCGTGCCACTGCCGTCTCGGCAGTGCGAGAAACCAGTCAGTTTTCAGACATCTGCACGGCTGACACAGCCGTGGCACACGTTTTTCAACGGGCTGTTAGCGTTGGAGTTCAGCCTTGAGGCTGTGCGATCGGGCGAAAGTTCGAACTCCTCTCAAACTCGAACCCAGCACCGGCACCCGGTCGCCCTGGCCAACTCCTCCGCCCCATTTTGCCGACGCAGCTCACAAAATGGAACCACGGACGACACGCAGGTCTGGATTAACGTTTTGTTGAAGTTGGGGCGTCGCACCGACATCGGCCGTCGGCGTTGGCTCCGGGCTAACACCAATCCATGATTCCGGTTCGCCCGGAGGCAACGCCGATGGCGAACCGCTGACAATTCCCGCATCGTGAACATACGTTCGCTCTGCTCCCGAGGTCCGCCGGACTGGCCAACGCGCGGCTGGCCGCTTACAACGTCGGTCGTTGTCGGTCCCTCCGAATGGCAATGACCGACCCATTTCACGGGGCCGTCGAACAGAATGCGTGCGGGATGTGTGTTCAACCATCGCGAGGTTACTCCAACGAGAATCAGGCCAAACATGCTCCCGGAGACGCTGCGCACAGTCGACGAGTTGGAGGAACTCCTCAGCCGTCCGTCAGAGCAGGCCGTCAGGGCTTTCGCGGCGGTTCCCGGCGACGTGCTGATCTTGGGCGCGGGCGGCAAGATGGGGCCCACGCTCGCGCGGATGGCGGTGCGCGCTTCAGAGGCTGCGGGAACCGGGCGGCGCGTCGTGGCAGTGAGCCGGTTCGGAGACCCCGCGTCCCGCGAGCCGTTGGAAGCCTGCGGCGTCGAAACGATCGCCGGCGACCTGCTGGACCCCGCGTTCGTGGCCTCACTGCCTGAAGCCCCCAATGTGGTTTTCATGGCGGGCATGAAGTTCGGCAGTACCGGTGCGGAGGCGACGACCTGGGCCATGAACACACATCTGCCCGCGTTGGTCTGCCAACGTTTCTCGCACAGCCGCCTCGTCGCCTTTTCGACCGGCAACGTCTATGGGTTGGTGCCCAGGGACAGCGGCGGCTCTGCGGAAGCCGACGCGGCGAATCCCGTCGGGGAGTACGCCATGAGTTGTCTGGGCCGAGAGCGAATTGTTCAGTACTTTTCGGAGCGGGACCAAGTTCCCGCCGTGCTGATCCGCCTCAATTATGCGACCGAACTGCGGTATGGCGTCCTCGTCGATCTCGCGAAAAAGATTGCGGACGGCGAGCCGGTCGATCTGACGATGGGGTACGTGAACGTCATCTGGCAGGGAGACGCCTCCGCCTTGACACTGAGTACGCTGCCCGACTGCGGCCTGCCTCCGACGATCGTCAACGTTGCCGGACCGGACGTCCTGCATGTGCGCAACGTGTGCGAACGACTGGCGGAGCGAATGGGGACGGTCGCCCGCTTCGTCGGCGAAGAATCCGACAGGGCTCTGCTGAACGATGGCCGCCGCGCCCATGCCCGCTACGGCGAACCGGCCGTCTCGATCGAGCGTCTGCTCGACTGGACGGCCGATTGGGTTCAGCGCGGCGGTCCCACACTGGGCAAGCCGACGCGATTCGAGTCACGGGACGGAAAGTTTTGAAGGGACTCTCCCCGGGCTGTCTCCCCGTGGGCCTGCTCCCCATGCTTTGCCCCACCGGTCGCCCTCCGGAGGTGAGTGTCTCAACCGCCCGCTTGGCGACCCGCTGGGGTTGGGCGCGTCACGGGGTCGTCCCTCCCGCCGATGTCCGACGAGCGTGTGTCTCCGGCTTCCACAACGGTCTGCCTTGGTAGAGATGGCCGATCGGGTATCTGTCGCTTGGTGTGGGCGCTGTCTGCATGATGCGGGCGATGTGCGCGACGACCTTCGGGTGCTGCGCCGCGACGTTGTGTTCTTCGCCGATGTCGTTGCTCAGATCGTAGAGCCGAATCTCGCCCTTTTGCCCGAGGCGGATTCCTTTCCAGTTCTTCCAGCGGACCGCCTGGTCGTAGCGGCGTCGGCAGTGGCCGTAGTCCCAGTAGAGAAAGTCACGAGGCTCGGCGAGCTTGCCGCCCGTCAGCGCCGGCACGACTGAGATACCGTCGATGTTGGCGGGCGGCTTGGCACCGGCGAGTTCAGCAAAGGTCGGCACCATGTCTTGAAACGCGATCACTTCGTCGCTGGTTCGTCCGGCGGGAATCGTGCCAGGCCAGCGGGCAATGAACGGGACGCGGATTCCTCCCTCGGTGAGATCACGCTTGAACCCGCGAAGAGGTCCGCCGGTGTTGAATCGCTTGTTTACGTCAGCATGTCCGCCGTGATCGCTCGTGAAGATCACAAGCGTGTTCTCCTTGAAGCCGCTCGCATCGGCCAGTTCGACGATCCGACCGACATCCCGTTCAAGCCGGTCGACCATGGCCGCATACTTTTTCGACCGCTCGTCCCAGTCGCGAGTCGAATACGGTTCGGTCGACGGGACCGCCAGGCCATCCGCGTCCTCTTTTCTCGAAGAGAAGTGGGGCAGCGTGTAGGCGGCATAGAGAAAGAATGGCTGTTCGCTCCCCTTGGCTTGGCGGATGAACTTCAAAGCCCGTTCCGTGAGGAGGTCGTGGCTGTAGTGTTTGCGCGTTTCGGTATTGCCGCGCAGGTCCTGGCGGCCTTCGTCGTCATCGAGGTATTCGGTGAAGTAGTAGTGGGCATGGTCCTGATTGAGATAACCGAACCAAGTGTCGAATCCCTGATTGGTCGCGCGTCCGACGGTGCCCGCGTCCCCCAGTGACCACTTGCCGACGCCACCACAACGGTAACCGGCCTGCTGGAGCACCTCCGCGACGGTCACGTCACTGTCCCGCAGGTAGGTCGCGTAATGAGGCACGTTGTCTCGTGCCGGCGCATGGCCGTTATGTCGGCCGGTCATCAGCACAGCGCGAGAAGCCGCACACACCGGGCCACCGGCGTAGGCCTGCGTGAACCGTACGCCTGCGGCTGCAAGTCGGTCGATGTTCGGTGTTGCGATCAGCTTTTGCCCATAACAACCCAGGTCCCCGTAGCCAAGGTCGTCGGCCATGATGAAGATGATATTGGGACGCGGGGCATCGTCTGCACGGCAACGCCCAGTGCAGGAAAGACCGATGGCGATCAGCCAAAGAACCAACACCAATGCGTGCACGTTTTGACCGCGTTTCATATCTGTCTTTGCCATTGGTGGTCCGGGCGATTGTTCATCAGTTTGTCGCGAGTGCCCGGCGTCCCAATGACTCCACAGTCTTCTTGACGAGCGATGGGACCTTGGCTTGAGCCAGTCGCTTTGGTCTGCCGTGCCGCGCTCGAGCAAAGAGCGGCAAGGGGGCCGACTCACCATCCACCGTATCACAGCGAAGAATGCAAACCCACCAATCGTGGACCGTTGAGCGGGCCTTTAAAATATGGAAGCTGGGCAACCTCTTAACCCTACGCGTCAGCGTGGGACGAATCGCTCACTCACGTTCGCTTCCTCGCTGACGCTTCGGGTTATCATTGAGCTTGTCCCGGCCGGTCTTCTCCAAAGTGAATCTTTGAATGGCCCGGGGACCGTTGAGCGGGGCAAACGAGTTTTTCATGATGGGGACAGTTGTTGGCGGTTCGCCGTCGGCGTTGCCTCCGGGCTAACGCGTGCCATTGGCGGGCGTTAGCCCGGTGCCGACGGTGACGGCCGACGTTGGCGAGACGCTCCCGTTTCAACAAAACGATCGCCCTCGGGGTGTTCACTGGCATGTTTTGCCAAAGACCGTAGGATGGCGGATGTTGCAGCCTTGAGCCTCGGACGCCCGTAAGGCGATCGCACGTTTTGTTCCTTTGGCAAGGTCGTTGTTCATGAGTTCGGATTCTCCGCGATCAATCAAGGCTGCGATCGGCCTCGACTTCGGAACCGAGTCGGTCCGCGCACTGGTTGTCGACCTTAACGGCAACGAGTTGGGCGAAGCGTCCGACAGTTTTGCACATGGCCAGATCATCGAGTCGTTGCCCGGCACGGGAGAGCGGTTGCCTCCGGACTTTGCGTTGCAACATCCGGCGGACTGGATCGACTCGGCGGTGGCGGCGGTCCAGGGGGCGATTGCGGCAGCGGGGATTGGCGGCGATCAGATCGTCGGCGTTGGCGTCGACTTCACCAGTTGCACGATGCTGCCGGCACTCGCCGACGGCACGCCGCTCTGCCAGGACGAACGGTTCGCCGGCGAGAAGTACGCGTGGCCCAAGTTGTGGAAACATCACGGCGCGAAGGAGCAGACCGACCGCATCAATGAGGTGGCGCGCGAACGGGACGAGCCGTTCATGGCGCGATACGGCGGTGTGATCGGACTGGAGTGGTTCTTCCCCAAGGTGCTGGAGACGCTCGAACAGGCCGAGGCGGTATACGACGCGACCGACGTCTGGCTCGAGGCGGGGGACTGGTTTGTCTGGCAGCTTGTGGGGGGCGACGCAAGCGAATTGCCGCGCTCGACGTGTCAGGCGGGGTACAAAGGGATGTGGAGCGCCAACGACGGATACCCGTCGAGCGAGTACCTGGCGGCGGTGAATCCCAAGCTGGCGAACGTCGTTTCCGAGAAGATGCCGGGGCGGCTTTGTCCGCCGGGGTCGTGCGTGGGGGGGCTGGTCCCCACGTTGGCCGATCGTATGGGGCTCGCAGCGGGGACGCCGGTCAGCGCGGCGATTATTGATGCCCATGCGGGTGTGCCGGGCGTCGGCGCGGCCGAAGCAGGCGTGCTGGTGATGGTCATGGGGACCAGCAGTTGTCACATGTTGAATGCAAGCGAGGAGAAAGAAGTGCCCGGCGTGGCGGGTATCGTGAAGGATGGCATCCTGCCGGGCTTCTACGGGTACGAAACGGGGCAGGCGGCTGTCGGCGATGCGTTCGACTGGGTCCGGCGGCTGACCGGGCAGGACGATTTCGACGCGCTGACCGAAGCAGCCGCGCTGCTGCCCCCCGGGTCGGAGGGTGTTGCCTGCATCGACTGGTTCAATGGTTGCCGCACGCCGTTAATGGATGGGCGGCTCAGCGGGCAGTTCACCGGGCTGACGATGAACCATCGGGCCGGGCATTTGTACCGGGCTGCCCTGGAGGCATCAGCGTACGGGTTCCGTTGGATCGTTGATCTGCTGCGGGAACAAGGCGTGCCGGTCACGCGGTTTGTGGCGTCGGGCGGGCTGCCGCATCACAATCCGTTGTTGGTACAGATTTACGCCGACGTGATAGGTGAGACAATCGAGGTGCATCCGTCGAAACAGGGACCCGCACTGGGAGCGGCCATTCTGGGGGCACTCGCCGCCGGTGAGGATGCCGGTTTCCACTCGGTGGAAGAGGCCGTCCGCTGTATGACTGCTGCGAGTGGCGAGACGCTGCGGGTCGAGCCCAAAGTTCAAGCCGTCAAACGGTACGCGTCCTTGTACGAACAGTATCGCCAAGAGGCTGACCGACTTTCCGCAGGAGAAAACTGAACTGAGATGACAGACACGGCTGGGCCAGCCGCGGAGGACACCCCGTCACGGCGCCTCGCACATCACACGATTGCGCATCACAACACCCATCAACACGGACTCTGACGGCGCGGCTCGGCAGGAGCCTCGCCCTCCCATGACCCTCGCGCTGCCGCGATGCGGAGACTCACCATGACAAGCAACGGCAATGGACAGAAACTCGGTGACAAGCAGGTCTGCCTGATCGCCAGCGGCGACCTGCGGCTGCCCGCCAACCAAACGTGCTGGCCCGCACAACGGGAGATGGAAGCGGCCCTCGGCAAGGCGGTCAGTGACTTGGGTTACGAAGTCGTGCGGGCGCATCCTGTCAAAGACGACCTCCAGCACGGGTTCATTGCCTCGCAGCACGAAGGGATGGAGGTCTTCCGCGGGCTCGATCCGGACGCTCCGTTGATCGTCGCCGAAGCGGTCTGGCAATTTTCCCATCACGTGCTCGCCGGGCTGACGACGCATCGCGGGCCGATTTTGACAGCCGCCAACTGGTCGGGGCAGTGGCCCGGTTTGGTCGGCATGCTCAACCTCAACGGCTCCCTCACCAAGGCGGGGGTCGAGTACTCCACGCTGTGGAGTGAGGATTTTGAAGACGAAATGTTCCGCAGCGGTTTGAAAAGCTGGCTCGAAACAGGACGCTGTATTCACGACCTGTCGCACGTCAAGCCGCTCTCCGCATGCAATGTCCCCGATGACGCCCGCGCGTTGGGAGAGCAACTGGCCGAATCGCTCCAACGGGATAAGGCCATCATGGGGATCTTCGACGAGGGGTGCATGGGGATGTTCAACGCCATCATCCCGGATCATCTGCTCAACCCGTGCGGCGTCTTCAAGGAGCGGCTCAGCCAATCCGCCCTGTATTACGAAACGACGCAGACCTCCGAGGAGGAAGCGGCCGCCGTTCGGGCTTGGATGGAAGAGGCGGGAATGACGTTCCATACCGGCACCGACCATGCAACCGAACTAACCGACGAGCAGATTCTCTTGCAGTGCAAGATGTACATCGCCGCCGTCCGCATGGCGGACGACTTCGGCTGCGGACTGATCGGCATCCAGTACCAACAGGGGCTCAACGACCTGTTGCCGGCGAGCGATTTGGCGGAGGGGACGCTCAACAACACCAAGCGCCCGCCGGTCCGCAGCCGTGACGGGCAGCGCGTGCTCTACGAGGGAGAGCCGGTCGTGCACTTCAATGAGGTCGATGAGTGTGCGGGTCTCGATGCGTTGTTGATTAACCGGTCCCATGCGGCAACCGGTCAGCCGGTCGAAACGACGCTGCACGACATCCGCTGGGGCGACAAGGACCGCTCCGGCACGGTCGACGATTATGTGTGGGTGCTCTTAATCAGCGGCGCGGTTCCGCCGGAGCATTTCGGCGGCGGATGGAAAGGGGCCGACGGACATCGGCAGCCGCCCATGTATTTTCCCAATGGCGGCAGCACGCTGCGGGGCATCTCCAAGCCGGGTGAGATCGTCTGGTCCCGCATTTTCGTTGAAGACGGGCGTCTCAAGATGGACATCGGCCGCGCCCACGTTGTCGACTTGCCGGAAGAAGAAACCGAGCGGCGTTGGCAGGAGACGACCTACCAGTGGCCCATCATGCACGCCGTGCTCAACGGCGTGACCCGCGATCAGTTGATGGCCAAACATCAGAGCAATCACATACAAGTCGCCTATGCCAACGACGCGGCGGCGGCGAATCGCGCCGTGTGGGTCAAATCCGGAATGGCCGAGGCGCTGGGAATTGAAGTCAACGTGTGCGGCGATGTGTGACCCAGGAGATGTAGGGTGGGCTTGGCCCTACTGGACTATAATAATGAGACAAAAAAACACGTCCCATGCCGGTAAGCTGGCAAAAACCTATTCCGAGTAAGACCATGACGAGCAACAACATCTCGACCGTGACCCAAGAATGCGTTGATAGAACCCCAATCGTCTCATTCCTCAGAAAGAGGGTTACTTTCGAACAACTTGAAGGCTGGGAATCCCTCTGGAGAGGCTTCGTCAATCGCGAAGGGTATGCCCGCCCGTTGCCAAAAGGGCTGAAAGTCTTCTTCGAGTTGGCTAGCGCGTGGGCTCATGAGATTTCGAACAGCCAACAGTTTGATGGAGCGGTTGCATTTGGCGGCTTGAACAAGTACGAGACCTGCATTGTGTCTGGAATCAGGGCACTACAAGAAGAACATGGTATGCGACCGAATTTTAATCATGTCAAGTTCAAGAGTATACGGAAGACGTATCACGATTTTTCCTGAAGTCGCAGGTTGGCTCGGCCGGAATCGGCTGAGTCGCGGAGCGAGAGGACGACTGACGCTCCGCGTCCGATAAGTGAGAGCGCCGGGTGCCCTTGTTTCATACGAACAGGACCATTGCCAGTGATGTCCAATTTGGGTGGCATGCTCTCATGCCGATAGGCAGGTGAGCACGCAGGCACAGCGTCAGAGCATGGCGACCTGGCCGGTGGTCTGTCAGCTTCGTTTTGTGAGTTGCTGACTAGCCGCGACCGTGAGGGAGGGGAACCTCACTGCATCTCGATACGCTTCCTGACGGGCGCGGTTGGTGGGCGTATCCACGATTCAATCCCGACAGGGCACTCGCGCCGTGACGCTATGCCGTCCGTGTTGGTGGATCTCCGTCGCCGATGGTACATTGGGTCCTGATCAGGAGACGCAATCATGTTTCGATTCTTGAAATCCCAGACCTTTAGTCGAACTGTCGTCGCGTTGGCTTGTGGGATGACGGTGTTCGTTGCAACCGCCGAGGACTCAGCCTCACCAAGTAAGTCGCGCACGTATCGCAACACGCTTACGCGGCTGAAGAATCCTGCTCCACTGTTGGCGGATCATCCCAAGTTTGTGCAGCCGGTGAAGGAGGTGACAAGGTACGAGGCGCCACTGCTTGTTGATGATGAAGGGGCTGATCTGTCGGTGCGGGCGTGGCGGTTCTCGTACAATGCGAGGGGCATCATTGAGATGCCCAACCGCCTGCGGGCGGACCAGACGGCCGTGATCATGGTGCATCCCTGGGGCATCGACGACGGGCAGGGGTGGACAACCCCCGAACCGGCCGGCGTGTGCGACTTCTGCACGCTCGACAAGAATCATCTGGCCGCCAAGCACACGCGGACGGTCATCAACCCGTTTCTCAAGTCGCTACGGGACCGTGTGGCGTTGGTAATGTTCAGCCTGCGGGGCGGGCGGGACGGTGTGCGGGAGCGGGCGTACCGGACGATCACCGGCACGCCGAGTGGCGAGGTCCGCCGGCAGGCGGCGAAGGAAATGCATGATGTACTCAACGCGTTCGACTACCGGGGCGAGCCGCTGCCGCAGACGCTCAGTCTCTCATCGGACACGCCGGTGATCGACTACTTCAAACAGTTCCCCGGCCTGGATGCCGGTGCGAGATACAACAATGCCGGGTTCTGGGATTTGCCCACGCCGGTGACCAGCGACATCGAAATGGCACCGGACGACGTGGTTATTCTGGACAACGACGGCTATCCGCCGCTGCGCACTTTCCTCAGGGAGCACGGCGTCCGGCATGTCCTGCTCACCGGTTATGCCACCGATATGTGCTTCTGCGAGACGACCGCCGGTTTTCGGAATTTGTCGAGAGACTTCAACGTGTTCCTCGTCGGCGATGCGACACTGGCGACGTTCCCCGCAAATTCGACGCCCCGCTATGCGACCAACGCGCACATCTCGTTTGCGTCGCTCAACCAGTTGATCACCCAGGTCTCCTGGGTTCGTCTGGACGAGCCGGCAAAACCGTGATGAAGAATCGTGCAAAACCGCAAGCGATGGTCGTGGCCAAAATTGAGGAGGGGAGAGTTCCGATGAATCTGTCGACGTTCAGTTCACTTCCGGTGTCGCGGCGTGCGTTCCTGGGAACGGCGGCAGCGGGGACTGTCGGGGCACTCACGGGACTGTCTCCGGGGGCCGATCCCGTCGAACGCAAGGCGCAGATCGCCATCACGCTTGATCTGGAGATGAGCCGCCATTACCCCAAACGGGGTATGATGGAATGGGATTACCAGAAGGGCAACCTCGACGAACCGACGAAGCGGTATGCGGCCGAGGCGGCCCGAATTGCCAAAGAGCGCGGCGGGCTGATTCACTTTTTTTGCGTGGGGAGAGTGCTTGAGCAGCCGAATGTCGACTGGCTCCAGGAGATCGCCGCCGCGGGACATCCGATCGGCAATCATACCTACGATCATGTGTACGTGCTCGCCAAAACACGCGACGAGATTCAGTTTCGGTTCCAGCGCTCGCCGTGGCTGATCGAAGGGCAGCCGATCGATCAGGTCATTCGCGAAAACATCCGGAAGATGTCGCTGGCAATGGAACAGCGGACCGGCATCCCGGTCAACGGCTTCCGGACTCCGGGGGGATTTGCGAACGGGCTGAACGGACGTGAGGACATCCAGCAGATGCTCCTCGATCTGGGGTTCACGTGGGCCAGTTGCAAGTACCCGCGTCATGAGGCGGGCGAGGCGATGCAGGAACCGTCGGCGGCGGTCTATGCCGATATCATCCGTGCCCAGGCGGAGGCGCAGCCGTTTGTCTATCCAACCGGGCTGATCGAAGTGCCGATGAGTCCCATCAGCGACGTCGGTGCCTTTCGGACGAAATTCTGGAAGTTGGAGTATTTCCTGAAGGCAGTGCGGATGGCCGTCGAATGGGCCATTGAGAACCGGGCGGTGTTCGATTTTCTTTGCCATCCGTCCTGCATGGTGGTTGAAGATCCGAAATTCGAGACCATCAAGCTGATCTGCGACCTGGTCGGGCAGTCACAGGGACGCGCGGAGATTGTGAGCCTGGACAAGATCGCCGCGCGTGGGGGGTGACGGAGATTGGGTGAGATTGTGCGGGCGTCGGGCTGTCATGGCGCGACTGCCCGCGAGGGGCCGATGGCTCGCCATCGATCGCAGATTGATGCCTCCAGGCAGCCCCTTTGGGGAATCAGTGAATCGCGTCGGCTCCCGGCGACGTAACCCTTGACGTCTTCGTCTCTGGCGAGATAATCAAGCCCTTGCCGGGATCGGCAATTTGGAAAATCGGCGGCGAGACGATGTTTTCGACCGACGTGTGATCGGCGGGTGTAGCTCAGCTGGTAGAGCACCACGTTGCCAACGTGGATGTCGAGGGTTCGAGTCCCTTCACCCGCTCTTTTCCTTTCGCCTTGAGACCTTTTCGGCGGAACGCCGTTTTGCCCGGAGGTTGTTCGTTTGCGGATCGGTTCCCTACGGAACTTTCCAGAGGAAATCGGCTCCCTTCCCAAGTGGGATCGCGGACTTTCGTGGCGATGAGCCAGCCGCTCGTCATCGAGCACCGATCCTCTCCTCAGCGGCGATCAATCGGAACCAACCTCACCCAAAAGCAATCTCACCCAAAAGCAATCTCACCCAGAGACGCGACAACAAAGGACCGGCATTGTGGCTGACACCGACACTCCGACGGACGTAAGCGACCAGACGCTGCAAACCGAGGAACACGCCGAGTCGCCCGGCGAGGGCACCGACGACTATAAAATGGAGCTGAGTGTCACCGTCGAGGACATCGGCCCGTGCAAGAAGCACATTCGCGTCACGGTGCCTCGAGAAGGCATCGATCGCGTGTCTCAGGATGCCATCAGCGAGCTGATGGACACCGCCGATGTGCCCGGTTTTCGCAAGGGGCACGCCCCGGAAAAGCTGGTGGAACGCCGCTTCAAGGACGAGATCGGCGAGCAGGTCAAGCAAAAAGTGCTCATGCTCAGTCTCGAGCAGCTCGCCGATGAGCAGGACCTCGATCCCATCAACGAGCCCAACATCGACATCGACAGTGTCGATATCCCCGAAGAGGGGGACTTCGAGTACGAGTTCGATATCGAAGTGCGTCCCGAATTCGAATTGCCGGACTACAAGGGCCTGCAAATCGAACGGCCCGTTCGGGAAATCTCCGACGAGGATGTTGAAGCGTATCAGTTGGAGTTTCTCGAACAATACGGCACCCAGGAGCCGTCGGAGGATCCCGCCGCGCCGGATGATTTCGTGGTTGCTTCGCTGGAAATCACCGCAAACGACCGGGTCGTCCGGCAGTATGACGAGTTGACGCTGCGAGTCCGCCCGGTGCTCCGTTTTCAGGATGCCGAACTCGACGGCTTCGACGAACTGATGTCCGGCGCCCAGGCAGGAGATGTCCGCGAGACCGATATTACCGTTTCGATGGAAGCGGATGACATCGCGATGCGCGGCGAGACGGTTCATGCGAAGTTCACGGTTCTGGACGTGAAACGCTTGGTGATGCCCGAGGTGGACGAGCCGTTCCTCGATCGAATCGGCGTCGCCGGCCTTGACGAACTTCGCAAAGAGATCCGCTCCACGCTCGAACGGCAAACGACCTATCGGCAGCGCCAGTCGACCCGGGAACAGGTGCTCAACAAGATCACTGCGTCGGCGGATTGGGACCTCCCGGAAGACCTGGTCCTCAAGCAAACGGAAAACGCCCTGCGACGCGAAGTTCTGGAGATGCGTCAGGCGGGATTCACTCCCCGCGAGATCCAGGCACGGGAGAATGACCTGCGGCAGCGCTCGGTGTCGATGACCCGGCAGAACCTCAAACAGCACTTCGTGCTCGATCGGATCGCGGAGGAAGAGGATCTCGACGTCACACCTGCCGACATCGACATGCAAGTCGCCGTCATGGCCGCCCAGGCGGGCGAGAATCCCCGACGAGTCCGTGCGAGGCTGCAAAAATCGGGGATGATCGAGAACCTGGAGGCGCAGATTCGCGAGCGCAAGGCGGTCGACATCATCCTGGAGCATGCTCAGTTCGAGGACATCGAGCTCGATCCGCCCGCCGATCGCGACGTCGAGGCCGTCCCGCATTCGATCTGTGGCCGTGAGAGCGACACCGAAGTGGACGCGGATTCTGCCGAAGAGCCCGCCGAAAGCTGAGCCCGTCGAAAGCTGATCCCGCGGAAGACGCCGCGTCCTTGGCTTTGTATGTCCCGGTTCAGAATGTAGTTGCGCTGATCGTGCGCTCGTGTCCAGGTTCAGCTTGCTCTGGCCGACGGGCCGCGCCGACGCGAAGTCATCTTGCCCTGCTGGCGGAATTGCAGTATTCCTCCCGACTGAATCCCTACCAGGACGGCTCGGTCGGGCGATTGGCGCTGCGATGACGGGTCGTTTTCACATCTTCAGTCCATGGCCCGGTTCCGGGCCATGCCCCCCCATCGTCCCCTTCACCGTTCGCAGTCGAGCTGCCTGTCGATTGGGCAGAAAGCTGGCGGAACGCAAACGGAAACCAACTCCCTGTGTGTCCGACTTCGGATTCACATCGCACGTCGTTTGGCCTTGTGACAACGGCCGGACCTGTCCGCGAGCCACCTGCCTTGATGTTCATCGCTTTTCACATTGAACGGATTCGTCACCTGTTCGCTATGCGCAGGGGTCCCACGTCCGTTGGTTTCCCGGCCCGAGCAGGATTGGTGGCATTTATTGTCACGATGATGTGCTCCGCTGTCGTCTGTGCGCAGCCCGGGTCACGTGGCATGACGGGCGGACCGGGCGGAATGGCCGCGCCGGCTCCGCGAGCCGCGCCCCGCCGCCGGCAGTCCTTTTCGCCGGGGACGGCCGATCCCTCCGCAGCGCCGATCGTGGAGATCGTCATCGAAGGCAACGCCACGATTCCCGATTTCGCGGTCCTTCAGCAACTCACGATCAAAACGGGACGTCCCGCCTCGGCGACGCAGGTCAACGACGACGTCCGCCGGTTACTGGAAACCGAATGGTTCAGCAATGTCACTCCGGTCTACCGAAACTCCGACGACGGGGTCGTTCTGGTTTTTCGGGTGATGGAGCGGCCGGTTGTCCGCAGTGTCGAATTCCGAGGCAACAAAAAAATCAAGACGAAGGTGCTAACCGCCGAGACCGGTCTCAAGAAAGGGGCCCCCTTCGATGTGTCAATCAACGAGGAGGCGGCTCAGCGAATCCGACGGCTGTACAAAGACAAAGGGTACATGCACGCCACGGTTGTTCTCGAAAAAGGAGATGATCCGTTGGACCGGGAGGTCGTGTTCGTCATCAGTGAGCGGGCCAAGGTCAAAGTACGGAAGGTCAGCATTCAAGGTAATAAATTCGTCCGCGACGGCGTCCTCAAGATCGGCAAGCAGACCAAACCGGCCATCCTGAGGCTGGTCGGCGGCAATTACGATCCGGAGAGCCTCCCCAGCGACGCGGCTGCCATCGAGCAATACTACCAGAACCTCGGATTTTTCGATGTCGAGGTCACCTCGGCCACCCACTGGGCCAATGCGGAGAAATCGTTAATCGATGTTGTCTTCCGCGTTCAAGAAGGGCCGCGATTCAAGGTTCGCAGGGCGGAACTGAACGGTTTCGACGTTGTGAGCGAACAACAGCTTCGCAAGGATCTGAAACTCGTCGCCGGGACTGAGTTCAATGCCCGGTTTCTTCGGGAAGATGTCGAAAGCATGAAGTCGCAGTACGACGAACTGGGAAGACTGTTCGCCACCGTCGACCCGCAGATCGTCTTCCTGGAGGAGTCCGGCGTCGTCGACCTCGTCTACCAGATCGACGAAGACATTCCCCGCTACGTCGGTAAGATCAACATCCAGGTGCGCGGCGATCAGCCCCACACCAAGGAAGATGTCATTCGCAACCAGGTGAGTGCGTACATTCGACCGGGCCAGTTGGCGAAAGCCAGTTCGATCCGCCGCATGCAGGCGCGGCTGAACGGCAGCCAACTCTGGGACCGGGCGCAGCCGGTCGCCGTCGACATTCGTCGCGTCGACGGCTCCGAGTACGTGGCCGCTTTCGTCAATCGCGGCCAGTCCGATTCCGGCAAACCGGCGAAGAACGTTCGCACATTCCGGCCGCTCACGTTCGGGCATAGCCTCGCACCGGCGGACCGGTCGAAACTGCAACAGCCGTCGCCGTCGCACGCAGTCCGGCCGCCGCTCCCCGCGGGGCGCAGCCCGAGGGCTTTGGGTTCCCAACCCCCAACTGCAAACCCTCAGTCCTCAACCCCCACCCCCCAGCGCTCAACTCTCAACCCTCAACTCGCAACTCCCAACGCTCAATCCTCAACTCTTAACCCGAAACAAGAAACCCACCTGTGGCCGCTCTCGCCTCCCGATCAGGTCATCCGCGCCCAGAGCGAGGACGTGTTTCGTTCGCAGAGCATCGACCGCCGCGGCCAACCGGTGCCGCAGGATTTGCTGCAGGGGGGCTCGCCCCAGGGAGATCCGTTCGGCAATGGCCTTCGTGGTCCGAGTCCTCCCGGTTTCATTGACGTCGACATTGCCGCCACCGAGGCCCGCACCGGACGGCTGATGTTCGGCGTGGGCGTTAACAGCAATGCGGGTGTTGTCGGTTCGATCATTCTCGAAGAGAACAACTTCGACATCCTCCGGCCCCCTCGCAGTTTTGCCGACATCGCCAACGGGACCGCGTGGCGTGGCGGCGGGCAGAGCTTCCGCATTGAGGCGGTCCCCGGAAACGTCGTCAGCCGGTATCTCGTCAGTTGGCAGGATCCCTTCTTCCTCAATACCGACTTCAGCCTGGGCACGAGCGGCTTCTACTACACGCGGTTCTTCGACAACTGGACGGAAGAGCGGCTCGGCGGTCGGATTACACTCGGTCGGTTGCTCGGAAATTTCTGGTCGCTCGGCGGGACGATGCGGTTGGAAAATGTCCTGGTCCGTGACATCGACACGCCCACGCCGCCATCCCTGGCAGCCGTCCGGGGAGACAATTTCCTCTCGACCGCACGAGTCGCCCTCTCCCACGACACACGGGATTCTTCCTTCCTCCCCACGATGGGGCATATGGTCGAATTGTCCTACGAACAGGGCATTGCCGACTTCACGTACCCTCGGGCGGAAGTCACTGCCAGCCAGTTCTTTACGTTGCGGGAACGTGCCGATGGCCGCGGCAAGCATATCCTGCAGCTTCAAGGCCAGGTCGGCTGGACGGGCAACAACACGCCGATCTTCGAAAAGTACTTTGCCGGTGGCTTCCAGTCGTTCCGCGGCTTTCAGTATCGCGGGGTCACACCCCGCAGCCCGGCTGGCATCGATCTCGGCGGCGAATTCATGCTCCTCGGGACGGCCGAATACATCATCCCGATCACGGCCGACGACGGCGTCCGCGGCGTCGTCTTCACCGATGTCGGTACCATCGAAGACAGCGTCACGATCAATAGCTTCCGCGCCTCCGTCGGTGCCGGTCTGCGAATGGTGATCCCCGCGATGGGACCCGCTCCCATCGCCCTCGATTTCGCCTACCCAATCGTGAAAGAGGACTTCGACGAGAAGCAAATCTTCAGCTTCTACGTTGGCTTCACACGATAGCCCGCAGCGCCCGTCACGGCTTGTTCGATGTTTCCAGAGTCCCCATCGGGAACAACGGACCGCCCAAACGTTTAGCCGCGCCCGCCAGGAAGCGCGCCCCGCCCCCGTCTTCCGGCCCCGACTGCTTGACGAACGGGCAACAACTGCCGACGCTTACGGGCAGTCACATTGGCCACAATCACCACGGGACCATCATCAGCCGCAATCGGAAGTTTCATGTCTGAACCCCACCCACGCCTGAAGGTCGCCATCATCGGCGGCGGAATGTTCTTTGACGACATCATCGGCCAGAGTTTCAAGGACTTCATGCGGGGCGGCATCGCCGGTGCGCTCACCAGCATCGGCATGAGCCATCTCGCCTCAGTGGTGGCGGATGTCGGCATTGATGTCTGTGCGGTCGGCACCCGCAGTGAGAAGGGCGGGACGGCCGGCCGCATCGCCGCTTGGTTCGCCGAGGATTTTCCCGATCGCGCGATCGATGCCTGCTATGGAGAGAGCGTCTGGAAAGACATGCTGGCCAAGCACAGGCCCGACGTGCTGTTCGTCGCCACGCCGGACCACGTCCACGCCGAACCGATTTTTGATGCGTTGGACGCCGGAGTTGATGTCATCACCGAAAAGCCGCTCTGTCTGACGACCCGCGAAGCGGACCGCATCATCGCCAAGGCAACAGACGCCCAGCGGATCGTCGCCGTCGACATGCACAAGCGATACGATCCGTTCGTCCGCGAAATGATGCAGAAGGCCCCACAGCAGTATGGGACCATCAACCGGGTGCGGGCCGTTCTCGAAGAACCGCTCGAAGTCAGCACGGAGATTTTCGCCTGGGCCGAGCAAAGCAATCCGTTCGCCTATGTCGGCTGCCACTGGCTCGATGTCGTGCATCACTACCTGAAGGTCAAGCCGGTCTCGGTGTTTGCGACCGGACAGAAAAACCTGTTGCTGCATTGGGACGAACATCACCGGGAAATCGCCAGCCGCCGCGGTGTCGAGCCCTCCACATTCAAGCGGCAGGGGCCCATCAATACCTGGGACAGCATCGACGTCGCTGTCACTTACGACAACGGCATGCGAGGCGACTACAACAACAACTGGATCAACCCGGCCGAGTTCGAAGGCGCGGTCAATCAGGAGATCGAACTGTACGGCATCTACGGGCGCGGCATGGTTGACCAGCAGGACCGCGGCTATCGCGAAGCGATCATCGGTGACGGTTCCCGCACGCGAAATCCGTCCTTCGGCGGGCGCATTCATCACCACGGCGGTTATCTCGAATTGTTCGGCTATGGCAAGGCGTCGATCGCAGCCGGACTGCTCGCCATCATCCGCCGCCGCATCCTCGGCGAATCGCTCGACGACCTCGACGAGACCTACCCCACCGCCGCCAGCCAGCGCGACATTGTGCGGGTCATCGAAGCGGCTTCCCATGTCGCCGCCATCAACTATGAGCGTTTCCAGGCGGGCCAAGGCACGCCGGTCACTGCGATCCTCGACGCTTCGGAGATTCGCATCATCGACCCGATCGCCGAGTCGTAAGTCACGTATCGGCGATCGCTCGGAATGCCAGCAACATCGCTTGCGGTTTCGCACGTCCCTTTTCGGTACGGTCGGCGCCACGCGTTTCGCTAATCCGCAAGCGTAAGTGCGGCATCCCGCCGAGTTCGGGAATCGGAGGAGTGCCAGTGACTATGTCCCGTCTGAGGCGCTTTCGGTCTCATTCAATTGAACCCGAAAAACTCCCGCAGCGAGCGCTCCGCCCGTGAGGGGCCCAACGAGATACAGCCAGAGGTGCCGCCACGAGCCTCCGCCGAGGGTTGCGTGGATGATGGTCGGGCCGATGCCGACGGCCGGGTTGAATGCGCCTCCGGAAACCGCTCCTCCCGCGAACGCAGCGACGACGATCGTGAATCCGATGGCCAGACCGTAAAAGGAATTCCCTTCGGTGGCGGGGGACGTTGCCACGTTCAGCACGACCAACGCCAAGGCAAAGGTATACAGGATTTCGACGACCAGCGCTTGCAGCGAGGTTGCCGTCGCTCCGGGAGCCGGGGCGAACGTCTGCCCCAGGATAACCCGCACCAATACAGCCGCCGTCAACGCGCCGGCCACTTGGGCGACCCAATAGGGGATCAGGTCCTGGGCCGGCAATTTCCCGCGCAGGAAGACCGCCAGCGAAACCGCCGGGTTGTAGTGCCCGCCGGAGATGTGCCCGCCCATATACACCATCACCATCAGCGACGCCCCAATTGCCAACGGGGCCAGCGGCGTTCCCCCCAGCACCGTCAGTCCGATGGTGAGAACGAGAAACAATGTGCCAATGAACTCTGTGACGTACCTGCTCATGCGCATCCCTTGGTGTAAAAAGCCTTCGCCAACGCGATCCCAATCCGGTTTGTCCACATGCCGGTCTGTCCACATGGAAGCCGGCGCTTCTCTCACTTGGAGGGCCGGACAGCCAGCGCCCGTGGGACTCGGCAGACAGGCTACGATGATCGGCGTCGCTTCACAAGCGCTCCGGGATCTGATTCTCCGGTCTATCGCGCGGTCGTGGCAGCGATCTGAGTGGCCAGTTTGCGGGCAGTGACGGAGAGGGGGAATAGTTCGAACCGGCTGGGGCGGACCCATTGCAAGGGAGCGGATGATCGTTTCAGGCGACCGGTCGCATACTCCGCACGCAGGCAGTGGAGCGTGATGCGATAGCGGGTCACCGTGTGCTTGAACGTTGTCAGAGGGATCGGTGCCTCGATGGAGATTCCGGTCAGCAGGCGGACCCGATCGGAGAGCGCGGTCCTTTGAGAGGCGGACGGCTCTTTCCCGGATTGCTGGTGATTGTTCGCAGCGATGCCGGCAGCAAGCTCGAAACGCGGAAAGTCCCATAGCCCGGCCCATCGTTCGGATTCGCCGCGCTGCCGCAGTAAGTACGCCCCGCGTTTGTGCACGGCGACAGCCGCTTCAGAGACCGCAGTCAGGGGGGCCGGCTTGACGAGGCGGGGGACCTCCTGCTGCCGTCCATCTCGGAAGGCGGCGCAGCAGGTGCGCAGCGGGCAGCGGCAACAATCGGGCTCCGTCGGCACGCAAACGGTCGCCCCCAGATCCATCAGAGCCTGATTGAACTCGCCCGCCCGACGCCGCGGAAGGACGTGTTCGGCGAAGTCCCAGAGCAGCCGTTGTCCCTGCGTCGAACGGGGGTCGCCATCGCATGCCAGCAAGCGACAGTATAGCCGCAACGTGTTCGCCTCGACGATCGGAGCGGATTGATCGAAGGCGAACGAAGCAATCGCTCCGGCGGTGTAGCGGCCGATGCCGGGGAGCGAGAGGAGCGTCGGCACGTCCCGGGGAAACTGTGCGTCGAATTCCGTCACCAGGCGACGGGCCGTCTTGTGAATGTTGCGAGCGCGGCTGTAATATCCAAGCCCCTCCCACATCCGGAGCACGTCGCGCTCATCAGCCGCCGCGAGGCTGGGGAGGTCCGGAAAACGGGCGAGAAACCGCTCGTAATACGGGACGACGGCGGTGACGGTCGTCTGTTGCAGCATGATCTCGCTGATCCAGACGCGATACGGGTCCCCCTCGTTCCGCCAAGGCAGGTGGCGCCCGTGTCGCTCATGCCAACGGAACAGGTTGCGGCGCAGCCGGGACAACATCCCCGGCGGGAACAGCGACGGAACGTCCATTCGTGCGGTGGAGAGTTTCGGATTCATCGGCGGTCGGATTGTGGGATCGCGCGTGTTTTTTGGTCGCGCCCGTCAAGTTTAGCCGCACCCGCTAGGAAGCGGATACGGACCGGGGGTGAATGCTTCCGGATGCTCGCGATTCGTGTGATGGTCCGCTTCCTAGCGGGTGCGGCTAAACGATCTGGCGGTCGCGGCTAAACAATGTTCGCGCGGAGCCGCGCCCGGCACTGGTCTGCGAACCGTCCGATCTCGTATTCTGAGCGGACCGAATTGACGGGCCGGCCGAACCGTACGCAGAGAGATCGTGTCGGAAAAAGACAACCGGAGACGAGACGATGCAGTTCATCAAGATGCACGGGGCAGGGAACGATTACGTCTACGTCGACTGCTTTCGAGAGCCGATCACAGGTGATGTGAGCCAACTGGCCCGGGCGGTCAGCGATCGGCACACGGGGGTCGGGGGGGATGGGCTGGTGTTGATCACGCCGTCCGAGCAGGCCCCGGTCCGCATGCGGATGTTCAACGCCGACGGCAGCGAAGCAGAGATGTGCGGCAACGCCCTCCGTTGCGTCGCCAAGTACGCGGCCGAGCAAGGTCTGGCGAGCGGTGACGAGTTTCCGGTCGAAACAGGGACCGGACTGCTGACAGTCTCGATTGTCGAGAGGAGCGGAGGGCGGGTCGAGGAGGTGCAGGTCAACATGGGGGCCCCGATTTTGAAGTCGGCCGACATCCCCACGACGCTGCCGGGCGATCCCCCCCTCAACGAACCGCTACAAGTTGGCGGCGACATGTTCGAGGTGACGTGTGTCTCGATGGGCAATCCGCACTGCATCACCTTCGTCGATGAAATCACCGACGCCCATGTGCTCACGCTCGGACCGCAGATTGAGACGCATGCGGTTTTCCCCAACCGCGTGAATGCCGAATTCATCCGCGTGCTTTCGCCGGATGCGTTTGAAATGCGGGTCTGGGAGCGGGGCAGCGGCGAAACGATGGCTTGCGGCACCGGCGCGTGTGCAGCCGCCGTCGCCGGCGTTCTCACCGGCCGGACGAACCGGCAGGTCCGCGCCCATCTCCGCGGCGGCGAGCTGCTGTTGAACTGGACCGAGCAGGGCGACGTACTAATGACCGGCCCGGCGACGGAGGTCTTTCGCGGCGAGTGGTCCCGCGGCGGCGCCTGAACGGCGGGTTTGTGGCGCGAGCAGTGTGCGCCGCGCGGAGCAAGCTCCGCGGCTAAATGGGCTTTCGGTGGAACGAACTCCTATCAGCGGGGGCCGGCCTTGCGGACTTCTTCACTGGCCGTGTCGGAGTATTTGGTGAAGTTCTTGCGGAACAGGTCCGCGAGCTTCGCTGCGGTCTGATCGTAGGCGGCGGGGTCTGGCCAGGTGTCCCGTGGCCGCAGGAGATTGGGAGCGACGCCCGGACACTCCTGGACCACCTCGAAGCCGAAGACCGGATCGGTTTCGGTTTTCGCGTCGTTCAGTTGTCCGGCGTGAATGGCATCGACGATGGACCGGGTGGCGGACAGGCTCATGCGTTCGCCCGTGCCGTAACTTCCCCCGGACCAGCCGGTGTTGACGAGCCACGCCTGGGACTGGTGCTCCTGCATCTTGGCGGCGAGCAACTCGGCATACTTGGCGGGATGCCAGACGAGGAACGGTCCGCCGAAGCAGGGGGAGAACACGGCTTGCGGCTCGGTGATGCCGACTTCGGTGCCGGCCACCTTGGCGGTGTACCCGCTGATGAAATGGTACATTGCCTGCGACGGGGTGAGCTTGCTGACGGGAGGCAGCACGCCGAAGGCGTCGCAGGTGAGAAAGATGACATCGCGCGGATGACCGGCGACGCAGGGGATCTTCGCATTGCGGATGTGCTCGAAGGGGTACGCTGCGCGGGTATTTTGGGTGATGGAGATGTCGGAAAAATCGACAGCGTGCGTTTCGCGGTCATAGGCGACGTTCTCCAGGACCGAACCGAATGTGATCGCCTCAAAGATTTCCGGTTCCGATTCCGGACTGAGGAAGATCGCCTTGGCGTAACAGCCGCCTTCGATGTTGAAGATGCCGTCGTTGCTCCAGCAGTGCTCGTCGTCGCCGATCAGCAGCCGCTTGGGGTCAGCCGAAAGGGTCGTCTTGCCGGTTCCGGAAAGGCCGAACAAGACTGAACTGCGTCCGGTTTCGCGGTCGGTCGTCGCCGAGCAGTGCATCGACAGCACACCCTGCTTGGGCATGAAATAGTTCATCAGGGTGAACACGCCCTTTTTCATCTCGCCAGCGTATTCGGTGCCGAGGATGACCATTTGCCGCGTGTCGAGCGACAGGCTGACGCTCGTTTTTGATGTCATGCCGGTCGTGTACCGGTTGGCGGGGAACTCTCCCGCGTTGAAGATGACCGCGTCCGGCTCGCCGAAGCCGGCCAGTTCTTCGGGGGTGGGGCGGATCAACATGTTGTGCATGAACAACGCATGATAGGCCCGCGCACAAATTACACGCACCTTGAGCCGGTACTTGGGATCCCATCCGGCATACGCATCAATGCAGTACAACTGCGGGCGCGTATTGAGGTAATCGACCGACCGTTCAAGGTTGATGGCGTGCACATCCTCGGAAATAGGAATGTTGACGTCGCCCCACCAGATGTCTCCTGCGGTGTCCGCCTGCTTGACGATCCGCTTGTCGGTGGGGGAGCGGCCGGTCTTCTCGCCGGAGTATGCGATCAATGCCCCCGTGTCGGCGATGTCGCATTCCGGGTCGGCGCGAATGGCGTCGCAGTACAACTGGGCAGGGGCCGGATTGCGGCTCACATTCGGGACTTGGATTCCGTGTTGTTTCAGGCAGATGGTACTCATGTCGTTCTCGCTTCTGCACCGACCGGTGACGTCTCTACAGACCCAGCGGCGGTCGGCTGTCCAACGTTGTTCGGGTCCCGGGCGTGGCCCCCCCCACGACCGATTCGGCAAGGTTAGGTCTCTGCGAGCATCCGTGGTAGCCTGAATTGCTGAAATCGGATGTCAAACTCCGGTTTCGGGAGGGAAGGGTTGCCGCAACCGGAAGCCACCTGGGATTCAAGAGCCAGGCTCGTGTCCGCGAATTGGGCACCCGACCCGAAGTCGGGCCGCCCGTCCCGATCATTCGGCGGTCTGCTGCTTGAACAGATTGAACATCGGCAGCTTGAGTTGGGGTTCGCGTTCCTTCCGTTCCATGTCCACTTCGGCGTGCAGCACCAGTTCGTTGCCAAGTTTGGTGAAGTCGACTGACGCACCGCGGAACCATTCCAGCAGAGGCGACTGGTAATCGGCGGGAAGGCGGCCGCCATCGTGCTGACGGTCGTCACTCGGCCATGCGGTTGATCGCCAATGGGCGACGCCGTTCTCCTGGTGGAGGGCATACGTGCCGCCCAGAGTGCAGACCAACTCGGTGTCGAGCAGTGAGTTGGCGAGATCGAGCGTCTGTTCCCTCGGGACCCGGAGTTGTTGCGACAAAGTGTGCAACAGCCGCGCGTTTCCCAGCGATGTCTGCAACGCCCTTGAGTAGTCCATCGACATGACCCAGTTCGCCAGTTGCGAGTGACTGAGGTCGCCGACACGCAGCCGGATCTGTGCCGGATTCTCGGTCGGGACCGGCTGCAGGTGGGCGGCGGCGTCTGCCAGCACGTCGTGATGGAATGACAACGCGGAGAAACCATTCCCCTGCCAGCGCCACAGGCCCAACGGCAGCGGCGAGAATCCGGCGACGTCGGGGGGCGGGGCGACCGGCAGCAGATCCAACAGCCCCAACTTGGGCCATGCGCCGAGGAAGCCGGGAGTCGTCTTGAGGAGCCGTAACAGCGACATCCGCCCGGTGGGGATCAGATCGTTCCCGACAGGCGTATCCTGCACGCCCAGGAACAGATGATGCGCCGCGATGTTCGGCCACCGCGTCCCCCCCTGAAGCGACATCTGCAACGTCACCACGTCCGCCGGATTGGATTGGATCGTGACATCGGTCGGCGGCCCCACCAGCGAGAGGATCCAACCGTATTTCTCTTCGACGAGCGGCGAGATGTTGCCGTCGATGACGACCCGTTCCATGCGTTCGCCGGGCAGGGCAAACCGCTTGATTCCAACCATCAGCGGGTCCATCTGCCGCCATTGCGATTGGAAGAAGGCGGCCGCTCGTTCGAACTCGGCGGCTTCGGTTCGTGTTAAAGCAGCGAGGGGCACATCAGGAATGGGATCAGCGAAGCCGCCCGCCTTTCCCGGGACGATGTCGGGTGGTTCGGTGTGATCAGCCGGGAATCTTGGACCGTCGATAGCAGGACCATCCGCGTTGCCCCGGAGCCTGTCAGCGGGCAGTTCCTCGAATCGGCGACCGTGATTCGGCAGGAACCGCCCCTCAACGAGATCCTGGACCGTCCCGTGCGGCTTGCCTTCGGCGGCGGCGGCCAGGCCAGCGAGTTGGACCAACTCCTCGCGGGCCACCTGCTGCAGGCGCCGCGAGAGTCCGACTTGGTACTGCGGGCTCAACAGGGCGTGAAAGAAAGCGGTCGAGAAATACGCGAACACCGTGTCTTCCCGAGAGAAGGGCAGGACTTCACGGGCGTGCTGAAACTCCCCGGATGTCCCGAGCGCCCCTTGGCCGGCTCCCGCCTCGAAGAACCGTTCGACGATCGCACGGGAGGTGGTGACGAGATGGTAATCGCCATCGACGGCGTAGAAAGAACGGAGCCGGTTGTCCGGCGTTGACAGGAAGGAGACCTCACGCCCGCCCACCGTGACCGTTTCCAGCGTCGCGCCGTTCTTCATCTCAGCCTCGAGGGCGGCAGTGCGATCCTGGTCGAAACTCGCCTTGAGAGCGGCGCTGCCCGTTGCCTCGAAGAGCATGCCCAGTGCGGCCCCCTCGCGGAGATAGAGGTCGCGGCCGATCAGCGCAACATCGGAAATGACCTGCGGCCCGAGCAGTTCTTTCATCGCCGTTTGCTTGAGGGCCAGTTGGTATTGAACCTTCTCGTCAAGCTTGGTGTTATGCCCGCGCAGCGTGACCATCTGACCAAGACGTCCGCCGTAGTCGTCTTTGAGGTGATCCATCCATACGTAGTTATCGAAACTTCCGAACCGAACGTAGAAGCACTCCCCAGGGACGTGCATGGCGATCGGTTCGACGTCGATGAGGGGGCGCCCGCCGGGGACATGTTCGCCACCAAGGACACGTTCGCCGGGGAAATCGTGCGGTTGCCAGTTGATCGCCTCGGGGACCGGAATGTCCGCCAGCTCGGCCGCGCCCCCGCCGCTGCGCATCATGTCCCGGATCGTGGCCAGCCGCAGGGCTTCCGATCCCAGCAGGAGGTCGGCCGTCTGTTGAAGTTCGCTCTTGGGGACTTCCTGCATACGGCTGAGCAGCGGCGGCTGAAGTCCTAGCCGGCCGGCCAGCATTTCGGCGAGATAGGTTTCCACCAGCGGCGGGTAATCCCCTCGTGACTGCTGCGCACGAAGCTGAGCATGATACGCGCGCCACCAGGCAGCGAGCGAGACACGGTGCGCCCGTCCCCGCCGGCGCATGGGAGATACCAGAATCTGCCGCGGCTCCGGCGTGTAGACGGTGACTTCGAACGGCTCTGTGCCGGTGAAGAGAAACGAGATGTCCAACCGGCTCGGCAACGGCCGCTCGTCGGTTCCCAGGAATCTTTCAGCAAGTTCGCCCAGCCGCCCTGTGCTGATGGCCGGGTAATGAACACGACCGTTCGCGTCCGCAATCTCAAGGCCATTCGATTGGAGAAACGTCGAGTCCGCGTCCGCCGGCAGCGGCAACGAAACATGCGCGACGCCGAACGGCTCACCAATGACCGCTTTGGTCCTCTGCGCAAAAACGCCGGGGACCGATCCCAGATGACAGGAGGCGACTGCCGTGATGAGGGCGATTCTTGATAGCGACACTTCGGACGACTCCGTTTTTTCGATGACCGACGGCATCCCCGCGGATTGCCGTCATGGACGCGGTCCCGCGAAACACGCACTGGACCGTCGTTGGGCCGATTGACGGTGCGGCCACGCCGAGGCGATATTTTACTGCAACTCGGTTGACCAGCGCAAGGGGGCGGTGGGTCGCTTTTGGACGGTCCGTCTTCGGAGGCGGTGGCCGCCCCCCCAAAACGTGGTCAACCGGCTCGCCGGCCAAGTCGTGTGACTGGCGCAAAAAACAGTGCAGGAACGTTGCAAACGCGCCATAAACCGCCTAAACTACACAAACGCCTTGCGTGCCGCAGTATTCTGAAAACGTCGGAAGCCAAGTGGGGAAACCAATGCGCGCGACAACTCTTCTTCGGACTGCTTTTGTTCTGGCGATGCTCGGCAGCATCAGCGTGGCAGGGACCGCGGTTGTCTGGTCGACCGGCGGGCGGCTGCTGGCGGTCGCAGTGACCGACGCAGACACCTCGGACGCAGACGCGTATTCAGCGGACGTGCTCGAACCGGTGCAGGCGGGCGATATCGAGAAGCAGCTGCGCAGCTATCGGGTTCGTCTGCGAGCGGACGGGCGGCTGCCCGGACGCATCAACGTCATCGATCCGGAAACAGGCCTCGTCTCTCCCGCTCGGGAAATGACGATCGCGTTGTTGCAAAACGGCGAAATCGTGACGGAGGTCCACCCGGGAATTGACGGCGTTTTTGAAGCGGAGGGCGTGGCCCCGGGGATTTATTCCCTCGTGGGACACGGTGACGAGGGCTACATCGCCTACGGTCTGGAAGTGCTGCCTTCCGAGTTTAACGCCGGCGCTGATGGACGTGATGACGACGGGAACCAGCCGGTGGCGTTTCAGGAAGTGGAAGACGAACTACAGATCGACTCACTCGCCGTGCCGCCAACCGACGGACCTTCGGTGTTGAATCTGGCGAACGAACACATTCCGGACGAGCTTGTGGCGGCAGCGGATGAGATCGCCGCCGACGGAGTAGCCGTCCCTCCTCCGCCCGCGAACGCGGATGATCGTGCTGATCCTGCGGGATCGGCTCGCGCGGCCAATCTGAACCAACATGCCATCCGCCTTGCAGCCGACGGTAGTCTGACAGGCCGCGTGCGGAGTCTCAGTCCCCAAACCGGACAGCCCGTCCGCATTCGCCGGCTGAATGTTTTTCTGGTCAGGAACAACGAGATCGTGGCCCAGGCACCTGTGACGCCATTGGGCGTGTTCACGTTCCCGGATCTCGACGAGGGCCTGTACTCCTTTGTTGCTGCCGGGACGGAGGGTTTCGCGGCGTTTTCAATTCGCACGGTGTCAGATGGTTTTGCCGGCCTCGGTTCTCCCGACGAGCTAATCGTGCCGGTCGCGTTTTCCCCAACCGAGACGACCCCGGTGGCGTTCGCCCAGGGCGGGGGCGGACTCGGAGGGACGTTGGCATCAATCGCGGACGTTCCCTACCTGCTCGAACTGCTGCAGCAATACTACTCCGGCGGGGGCCCCGGTGGTGGACCTCCCGGTGCCGGTCCTTTAGGCGGACTTGGCGGACCCGCACCGCCCGGCGGCGGCGGCGGTGGTTTTGGAGGAGGACCTGGAGGAGGTGCTGGTGCCGGCGGCGGTGGTTTTGGTGGTGGCGGCGGATTGGGGGCTCTGCTGGGTCTGGCAGCGCTAGGAGCCGCAGCAGCCGCACTGGGCAATGACAACAATAATAACAGCCCGCAAATCATCAGTCCGGCGAACCCGTAATCCTCGGAGCGAGAAGACGGCCAAGTCGCCCGTCCTTGTTCGCAAATGCGGGTTGCGGGTCAGTCAGTCCGTGCGGTCAAAAGACGGAGAGCAGTAACAGCTGCGACGACCGAGTGAGCCATTGGCGTTCGGCCCCGGTCAGTCGTCCGAGCCGGATCGCGTTGCCCGTCTTGGCGTAGACCTGCGAGACGAAGAAGCGTTGCAGGCCGTTGATCGACCTCTCCCCGGTCCGGTCCGCTTCCAGTACCAGTTCGGTAATGCGATGAATGGCGCTCGCTTCGGCGAGGTCCGGAGCAACTTCGTCCGACCACTCCGGCGCGTCGTCGGAATCTGCGACCAGGACCGCGATCGACAGCACCACGCGGCTCACCCGGGCGACTTTTTCGTAGTCGATCAGCTCAGCGACGTCGCGCGGCGTGTGGTAGTCGCCATGTTGGCCGGTCGAGAAAAACAGGAACGGGATCTTCCGATCACGAAACGGACCGTAATCGCTGCGGGTCCCGATGAGGTCGATCCCCAGCCGCGCGAGTTCGAGACCCTCCGGGACCGGGGTTTCGTCAAGAACCGTCTGTAGATGGGGGGCCCGTTCGCTACCGAGGACGAAGACCGTCGGCAGGTCCAGATTGCCCAGCGAGCGACCGATCATGTCGGCGGTGATAAACAGCTTCAACCGGTCCAGCGGCCAGGGAGGATGGGACGCAAACCATCGGGACCCCCACAGCATCTCCTCTTCGAGATCGAAGCCGACGAACACCAGACTTCGCCTCGGCTTGACGGTCATTGCGGCGATCTCCCGCGCCGTCTCCAGCATCATGGCGACGCCGCTCGCGTTGTCGTCGGCTCCAGGATAGACCTCGCCCCCTCGCACTCCCAGATGATCGTAATGGGCGCTGATGATGACGAACTCGTCCTTAAGTTTCGGATCGCTGCCCGGGATCCAGCCGCCGACATTGATGCCGATCACCGGCGGATCGGCGTCCGCCGCCCGGTTTGCGCCGGGAATCGGTTGATCGTAGCTGTCGTCGGCAAACAGCGGCTCCAGCCCCAGTTCCTCGAAGCGGTCCCTGAGGTACTTGGCGGCGATTGCTCGTTGCGGCCCGCCGCGTCCTTGCAACGCGGGACTGGCGAGGAACTCGATGTGTGGCCTGACCTCGGCGGCTGTCACCGGAGGCACCGTTGCGGCTGAGCGGACCCGAGCGACTCCCGCCGGAGTCTCCGCAAGAGTGGATCGCGGCGCAGTGGAGCCCCATGTGGCGGCCAGGCTCAGGGTGAGGGCCACTCTGGCGATCCGGTGCCAACGCAACCTGCTTGTCATCAGCATGTTTTCGCATCCCTGCGTGTTGGTTCCCTTCCGGCTCCGCGACCGTCGGGTTTCGATCGTTTCGATCTGGGTGGTCTGGATTCGGGTGGTCGTGGGGATTGTACGGAAAATGACTGTTCTGGCGACTCCAATCTGACCGATGACAAATGCGATGGCGGACATTCGTGTGCCCGTCCTCCGACCCAGCGTGGCCGGCTTGTCACAACGCAGACGGATCAGTGCCTTTCGACGGTCGTACGGGAGAGACGTGAGATGCGTTTCTCCTCTGTCGCAAGGTTGCGAACTCCGTAACAACAAAGCCGGGACAGTTTCGAGCCCGGACGAACCATACACCCCGGCAGGGGCGGGAACCGTCCGTCACTGAGGAGAATCCACAGATGGCCAAGCGGAAAGTCATTCAGGGGCTGCTCATCGTCGCGGCAATCGTGACGGGCAGCGTGATCACCAGCACCGACGCCCAAGCCGCCGGCCAGGGACAGCCGAACGACTGGCAGCGGTTCTACTACTACCCTTACGTGTATTACCCCCAGAACTTCCGCCAACTGCCGGAGAGCTACGACCATATGTACTACCGGTACCCGGTCGAAAAGCAGATTCCGGTCTACCGCCAGGACTGGCACAACTTCTATCCGACGGAACGCCCCTATCACAGCGGGCACCACTACATCCTCGACGTGTTCTGAGACGTTGGGAATCAAGGGGTCGGTCAAGACGCCGTCGAACTGGCAACAATGGCCGGACGGCCTGGTTGGCGGGGCGCGACCCCATCTGAGGCCCAACGGGCCAATGAGGATTGATTGCGTCCGCATTCGGTGAACGCCAAGGGGGGGCCCAGGTGATCACGAAAGAACTGGTTGTCGTCACGGGGATGGGCCGGAGTGGGTCCAAGTTCCTCTCAACACTGTTGAACCAAGCGGGGAACGCGGTTTCGAGACACGAGTCGATCGGTGATTCGGCGTTTGTTTCGATCAGCTACTACCGTCCGCAGCACCCCTTGGTGGCCGCGCAGTTGCGTGAGGGCTTCCGACGGGCCGAGACGGATTTTTCCTCTGCCGACCGATGTGTCGTGGTCGAACCGGGGCTGCGGTACGTGATTCCGGTTGTGCAGCAGGTGTCGCCCGCTGCCCGCTGTTTGCATCTGGTCCGCAACGGTCGGGCGGTCGTACAATCGATGCAGCGTCGCAAGTTCCTGACGAAGCGGGACCCTCATTTGCCGTGTACGCCCTGTGAGCCGGTCGCATTTGTGCAATGGCAGAAATCCGACCGCTTTGGACGCTTGTGCTGGTATTGGGCCGATTCTGTCCGCCGCTTACTCGGCCAGGGGGTCAAGACGATTCAGCTCGAGCGTCTTGTGAGCGACTACGAATACCTTGACGCCGAATTGCTCCAACCGACGGGAATCGCGTTGTCCAAATCCGAGTGGACCAACCAGCGTGACCGTCGCATCAATCGCAGCGGTATGAGGTTGCGATTGAAGTCGTGGATCGGCCGGCGTCCGCGCAACCAAACATGGAGCGCTGATCGCGAGCGGCAGTTTCGCGAGGTGTGCGGCGAAGTGATGGAGACGTTGGACTACTCCTGACACGCTGCCCAAGCTCTCGACATGATCCACGTGCCGTGCACGCCATGTCCGTCTTTCAACCGGCCCACATTCGAACACGCCGCGATGGCCGCACAGGCTCTCGCGGCGTGCTTGCGTTGGTGCGGACGGTTGATCGGTTGGGGACGATCGAGGATGGTTGGAAGGGAGGAGATGAAACCCGCCAACCGCCAAGAGCCATAGGCCACCGTCATGGAAAAGACCGATGCCCTTGTGATTCGCCTGGCCGACTGGAGCGAGTCGAGCCGGGTGGTCACGCTGTTTACGCGGGATTTCGGCAAAATCAGCGCATTGGCCAAGGGGGCCAAGCGTTTACGTTCGTCCTTCGAGGCTGCCCTTGACCTGCTTTCCGAGTCTCGGATAGTGTTCCT